>JBEPVP010000016.1:0-29508 GCA_041690935.1 Rhodanobacter sp. | reverse complement strand
CCGCGGTTGGTGTATTTCTTGGCGATCGAGATCACCAGGCGCAGGTTCGCCTCGACCATTTCCTTCTTGGCGCGACGGGCCTTGGCCTCACCGCTGGCCATGGCGCGATTGATGTCCTTGATGTCGATCAGCGGCAGGAACAGCTTGCGCTCGATGGTGGCGAGCTTCTCCTGCTCGGCGTCGATCGCCTCGCGATGGGTCTTGATGTTCGGCGACCACTTCTGGCGCTTGCGGCTGAGCTCGGCCACCCACTCGAGGTTGCCCTCGTTGCTGGGGAAGGTCTTGATGAACTCGGCCTTGGGCATCTTCACCTGCTTGACGAAGATGTCCATCAGCACGCGCTCGTGATGACGGATATCGTTGACCACTTCGCGCAGCTTGCGCACGAAGCCGTCGATCAGCGCGGACGGCAACTTGAGCTTGAGGAACTCCTCGGCCATCTGGTCGCGCAGCTTGACGATCTTCTTGTCGGTGATGCTGGCAGCCTTCGGCGCGGCCTTCTGGAACTTGCCGTAGTACTCGCGCAGGAGCTCCATGCGGCGCTTGACCTCCTCCGGATCGGGCCCGGTCGGGCCGGCTTCTTCCTCTTCGGCGGTGTCGTCTTCGTCGGCTTCGGCTTCGTCGTTCGGATCGGGTTCGGGCAGCAGCAGCGCGGCGGCTTCCTTCTCCTTGCGCGCGAGGTCGGCGGCTTCTTCCAGATCGAGGAAGCCGGCCAGGATCTCGCTGAGGCGGCGCTTGCCGTCCAGGTGCTGGTCGTATTCCTCCAGCAGCAGTTCGATGGTCAGCGGGAAGCTGGCCAGCGCGGTCTGCACCTGGCCGAGGCCTTCCTCGATGCGCTTGGCGATGGCGATTTCGCCCTCGCGGGTGAGCAGCTCGACCGTGCCCATCTCGCGCATGTACATGCGCACCGGGTCGGTGGTGCGGCCCACTTCGGCGTCCACTGCGGACAGCAGGGCGACCGCTTCCTCGGCGGCGGCTTCGTCGTCACCGGTCGTGTTGCCGGGGGCGGCGCCGTCGGCGATGGTGTCGGTGTCGGGCGCGGCGTCGTGCACTTCGATGCCGACGCCCTTGAGTACCGCCATGATGTCTTCGATCTGCTCCGGATCGACGACGTCGTCGGGCAGATGGTCGTTGATTTCGGCATACGTCAAATAGCCCTGCTCCAGACCTTTGGAGATGAGCGCCTTGATTTCAGACTGTTGCTCGTGGGGAGCTTTGCTATTCATTAACCGACCGCCGCGGGGTTCAAGAACCGGACATTATAGCGATGTGCTGCTTTTTTGACCAGTTTTCAAGTGGAAAGGTTTGTCGTGTATCACGCAAAAATCGCGCCAGATAACGGTGTTGCCGCGACCTGGTGGGATTCACCCACGCAGCGTGCGCGGGGCCGCGGTTTCAACCGGTATCGAGCCAGAAAGTCACCGGGCCATCGTTCACCAGCTGGATCACCATATGGGCGCCGAAGCGCCCGGTTTCCACCCCCGGATGCGCGGCGCGTGCCAGTTCCAGCAGACGCTCGAACCAGCGCCGACCGTGCTCCGCTGGCGCCGCGCTGGTGAAGCTGGGGCGCATGCCGGAGCGGGTGTCGGCGGCCAGCGTGAACTGGCTGACCAGCAGCAGGCCGCCGCCGGTATCGGTGAGGGAACGGTTCATCTTGCCGGCGTCATCGGCGAATACGCGATAGCCGAGCAGGCGTTGCAGCATGCGTTGCGTCTGTGCTTCGCCGTCGTGCGGCTGCACCGCCACCAGCGCCAGCAGGCCCGGCCCGATCGCGCCCACGGTTTCGTCATCCACGGTGACGTTGGCGGTCACTACGCGTTGAATCAGGGCAATCATGGCCGCAGCTTAAAACCGCGCGACGGCTGACGGAAGCACGCCGTACTCGGGTGCGAGCGAACCGTGGTTCCAGCGGCTCCCGTAAACTGCGCGGATGCGTGCCGACATGTATCTCGTCTATCTCCTGCTGCGTCTGCTGGCGCTGTTGCCTTTGCGCGTCCTGCACGGCATCGGCGGCGGCCTGGGTCACCTGTTGCTGTGGAGGCGCGGCCGCATGGTTCGCAACACGGCGGTGAACCTGCGCATCGCGCGACCGCAGCTGGATGACGCGGCGCAGGCGGCGCTGTTGCGCGAGGTGCTGATCGAAAGCGGCAGGTCGGCCAGCGAGATCGTCAAGGTCTGGGGCGCCAGTGCCGAGCGCGCGCTGACGCTGGTGCGCGAGGTGCGTGGCGAGGCCTTGCTCGATGCCGCACTGGCCGCCGGCAAGGGCGTGATCATCGCCGCGCCGCACCTCGGTTGCTGGGAACTGTTGAACTACTGGCTGTGCCGCAGGACGCCGATGGCGATCCTCTACCGGCCGCCGCGGATCGCCGCGATCGAAGGGCTGCTGCGCAAGGTGCGTGGTGCGCTGGCGCCGCAGCAGATTCGTGCCGATGGCGCCGGCGTGCGCGCGCTGTACAAGCGCCTCGCCGCGGGCGGCACAGTGGGGATTCTGCCTGACCAGAAGCCGCGGGCGGGCGAGGGCCAGTTCGCGCCGTTCTTCGGCCGCGAGGCGCTGACCATGGTGTTGCTGCCACGGCTGGCGGCGCGCACCGGGGCGACCGTGCTGTATGCGTTCGCCGAACGCCTGCCGCGCGGCGCCGGCTATCGCATCCACCTGCGGCCGGCGCCACCGGATGTGGCCGATGCCGATCCGGGCCGCGCCTGCGCCGCGCTTAACCGCGGCGTGCAGGACTGCGTCGAGTTGGCGTTCGCGCAGTACCAGTGGCAGTACAAACGCTATTCGGCCGATGGCCTGATCAGCCCATACGACCGCGCGAACGGGTAGGAGCGCACCCTGTGCGATGCTCTTCGCTCAACCTCACGCAAAGGCATCGCGCACAGGGTGCGCTCCTACGCCAGCCGACGCAGGAACACGGTCATTTCCTTTTCCGCCTGCTTGTCGCCGCGTTGTGCAGCGGCGGCGATGCCGCAGCGCCAGGCGTCGGCGGCCGCTGAAGGTTGGCCCGCGTCGAGACAGGCCTTGCCGAGCAGCTTCCAGGCGGCCGAGTAGGTCGGATCGAAACCGACGGCGCGGCGCAGTTCGTCGATCGCCGCGTGGGGTTCGCCATCGGCCAGCAAGGCGTTGCCGAGCGAGAAACGCAGCAGTGCCCCGTCGCGCGGCCCATCGCACTGCTTGCGCAGGTTGGCGATCAGCGCCGCACTCATGGCTGCGGTTGATAGCGCCAGTCGCTGGCCGGATAGACCAGGGTAGGTTGGGCCGGCTCCGGTGGCGTATGCCCGGCATGCAGGTCGGCCAGCGAAACGGCCGACCAGATCACCAGCCATGACGAGCGGAACGGCTGCACCAGCAAGGCATAGCGCATGTCGTCGGCATCCAGCTTTTCCGGATGCGTCACGATCACGCCGTCCGGGTGGGCGCGGGCATAGTCCTGCAGGGCCTGATCGCCGAACAGTTCGGTGATCGGCCGGGTCAGTCGGCCCTCGAAATGGAACTGGCCTTCGTAGTTGCCCAGGTAGGCGATCGGGCGATTCGCCTGTTCGGCGGCACCGAGCAGATGCGCGGTCGGGCGCAGGTCCCAGCGCGTCCACAGGGTCAGCGTGAACAGCGTATTGAGCGCGAGTACGCCAACCAGCCCGGCCACGGCCAGGCGGCGCAGTTCGCCGCGGCCGCGCAGCAGCAACAGGCCGCCCAGCAGCAGGAACACCACGCTGAAATAGCGGCTGTACGGTGCGGCCGCATCCGGCCATTCGCCATGCAGATGATTGCCCGCGACCAGCAACGGCAACGCGAACAGCACGATGGCGAACGCGATGCCGCCCACGCCCAGCGGCCAGGTGCCGAGCCAGCCGTTGCTGGCGAGGGCCGGTCGGCGCTCGCGCAGCACCGCGATCGCCCCGGCCATCAGCAGCGCGATGCCGCCCATTTCCGGCAGCGGGTAATACAGCTGCTTGCCGCTGATCAGCGAGAACACGATGAAGCTCGGCACCAGCCAGCACAGCGCGAAGCGCAGGCCCGGCTCCAGTGGGCGCCGCAAGCCGGCGATGGCCACCCATACGCGCGGCCAGCCACTGAACGGAAACAGCAGCAGCGGCAGCCACAGCAGGTAGAACCAGATCGGCTCGGCGTGGTTCTGCAGATCCTTGCCGACGGACAGCTTGTCGACCACGCGGCCGGCGGTCTGGGTGAAAAACAGCCGCTGCCGGTACACGTCGCCGCCGGAGAACCCGGCCGGCAGCGCCCACACCAGCAGCATCGCGCCGCCGAGCAGCAGCGCCAGCAGGCCGCGACCGTACCAGCGCCCGCGATGCTGGCGCGCCCAGTCGTTCCACAGCGGGCCGAGCAGCCACG
This sequence comes from Rhodanobacter sp., assembly GCA_041690935.1. GTDB lineage: Bacteria > Pseudomonadota > Gammaproteobacteria > Xanthomonadales > Rhodanobacteraceae > Rhodanobacter. Next base: position 25,160 of record JBEPVP010000016.1, on the reverse strand, counting down.
GGAAGATGATGTGCAGCAGCATCACCGGACCCTTGGTCAGCAGGCCCAGCCCGACGCACACGCCGAACAGCAGCCAGCGCGGTTCGGCGCGCTGGACCTTCGGGGTCAGGCACAGCAGGGCGGCCAGCGTCCACAGCGCCAGCAGCACGTCGTACATGATCTGCAGGCCGAACAGGAACGCATAGCCGAACGCCAGCAGCATCCACGGCGCCGCCTTGGCCATCCACGGCCGGCTCGGAAACAGTCGCCGCGCCAGCACCGAGACCAGCACCAGTTGCGTGCCGCCGATCAGCACCTCCAGCACGCGTGGCCAGATGTCGTTGACGCCGAACGCGAACCAGCCGGCGTGGATCAACCAGAACAGCAGCGGTGCCTTCTCGCTGTACGGTTGGCCGTTGATATGCGGCACCAGCCAGTGACCCTGGTTCCACATCTCCCACGCCACCGCCAGGGTGCGGGTGGAATACAGCGGCATCGGCCCGTGCGAAAAGATCGCCAGCAACGCCACCAGTGTCCACAGGGGCAGCCAGGGCCACACGGCGCGCAATTGTTCGGAATGGCTATACGGGCTCGATGACACGGGCAGACTCTTGGGGGCGACGCGACGATTCTAGCCTGCGCGACGTGCCGACAAGGCCAGCGGGCGCATGATCCGCGGCGGGCTCAGGCCGGACCCCAGTAGCCGATGCGCCGGCGGATCTTCCATTTGCGCCACAGGTTCAGCGGCTTGCGCTTGCGGTTGCGGGAGCCGGCGGCGATGAAGGCGTCGATCGCATCGAGTACGCGCTCGCTCGAGCGGCCATCGCGATACGGATGGATCGCATCGGCATAGTCGCGGATCGCCTGCAGCAACTCGGGCGGGCGTGCCAGCGCGCGTTCGATCGCGCGCTCGAACTGCGCCGGGTCGTCGATGTCGATCAGCTGCGGTCCCGGCCGGCGGTTCTTGAATGTCACCACCGGCTTGCCGGTGAGCAGGAACTCGTTCAAGGCGGACGAGGTGTCCGAGCACATCAGGTCGACCTGCGGGAACAGCTGAAGGATGTTGTCGTTCTCGGCGAAGCGGAGGTGGTCGTTCTGCAGCGCCTTGAACTTCGCCGTGGTCTCGGGATTCATCTTCGGATGGAAGGTGACGATCCAGCGCCAGCGACCGTCGCGCGACAGACGCTTCACTTCCTCATACAGCGTCTCGGCCGCACTCCACGACGGCGAGAAGGTGGAGTGGTACAGGATCACCGGCGGCTGGCGCACGGCCGGCAGCGGGCCGCTGATCTCTTTCATGAAGGGATCCAGCTTGGGGAAGCCGGTCTCGATCACGGAAAAATGCCCGACGCGATCGGCGATTTCCGTGAACTTGGCGGTGTCGCGCGGGCCGGTGGTGCAGTACAGGTCGAAGAAGCCGCGCACATAGATGTGCCGCGGCTTGCCGGCGTCGAAGCCGTGGAAGGTCTCCACTTTCACGCCGGGAAAGAAATGCGGCACCGCATTGCTGGAGGTGATCACCGCGAGCGGCCGCCACGCGCGCACTTCGGCCACGCCGAGCAGGCGTTCGCCTTCCAGCAGGTCCTCGGCGCCGGGGCCGTCGAAGAACCACGCGGCCTCGTCGCCGCGGGCGCGGATCGCCTCCTGCAGCGGGCGCAGGATCGCCAGCGCGTAGCGTTCGGAGCCGTACAAAAGATAGTGTTTCACTGGAGCGTGCTTCATCGGCGCGGGCTTCTTGCTGCGCATCAGCGATCGATGCGGTGGTGGGCCAGCAGGTGCGTCGCGCGCGCCACCGACTCCGGATTGTTGACCATTTCGTAATAGCGCATGCGCTTGTACAGCGCGTAGCTGGCGGCAGTCTGCGCGATCATGAAGCCGCGCCAGCCGTCCATGAACGCCAGTCGCAACAGGTAGTCCTTGAGGAACGCCAGCGCATACACGAACGGTGCCTGCCACATGCGCACCGGCTTTTCCTTGTCCTGCCAGTCGCGGCATTTCAGTTCGGCGTAGCGCAATACTTTCAACTGCTTGTGCACAAGGGTGGGATTGTTGGTGTGATTGAACGGCGCGTCCAGCGTCGGCGCAGCGCCGTCGAAGCGCAGCGATTCGTGCACCCTGGCATCGCTCCAGCGCGCGCGCTCGCGGTGATAAAGCCGCGCCATCCGCTCGCCCACGGCCGGGCGATACCAGCGCATCGGTGCGCCCATGTAGATCGTGCTGCGGCGCAGATAGACGGCCGGCGCGGCGCTGGCCATCAGTTCCGGCAGCCGCCGCTCCAGTTCGGTGGCGAGTTCGGGGCTGAGGTATTCGTCCGCATCCAGCACCAGAATCCAGGCGTGCGTGCACTGCGTGGTGGCGAAATTGCGCTGGGCGCCGAAGCCGAGCCACGCCTGCTGCACCACCCGCGCGCCGTGCGCCTGCGCGATCGCCACCGTGTCGTCGTCGCTGCCGCTGTCGACCACCAGTTTCTCGGCCGCGAACGGCACACTGTCGAGGCAGCGCGCGATGTTGTCGGCCTCGTTGTGGGTGATGACGGCGAGAGTCAGCGGCAGGGTGGGCATGCGTGGATTCTAGCCGAAGCTTGCGGCTGACCCGTGCCGCCGCGGCCCGGGCGCGCGGAGCAGAAAGCGGCATCTGGTTCATTCGGGCGGCTCGCATCTTTACCCGCCAATCCATGACAATATCCACTCGGGCCAATGGATGCGCCCGAGCAACGTCGCGTATTCCCTGCAACGGTTAACGAACGGCAGCCCATGAAACGAATCCTCGTCACCGGCGGCGCCGGCTTTCTCGGCTCGCACTTGTGTGACCGTCTGCTGCACGATGGCCATGATGTGTTGTGCGTGGACAACTTCTTTACCGGCAGCAAGCGCAACGTGGCGCATCTGCTCACGCATCCGTATTTCGAGCTGATGCGGCACGACGTGACGTTTCCGCTGTACGTGGAGGTAGAGCGCATCTTCAACCTGGCCTGTCCTGCGTCGCCGGTGCACTACCAGCACGACCCGGTGCAGACCACCAAGACCAGCGTGCATGGCGCGATCAACATGCTGGGCTTGGCCAAGCGGGTCAAGGCGCGCATCCTGCAGGCTTCCACCAGTGAGGTGTACGGCGACCCGGAGGTCCATCCGCAGGTGGAAAGTTACTGGGGCAAGGTCAATCCGATCGGCATCCGCAGCTGTTACGACGAGGGCAAGCGCTGTGCCGAGACGCTGTTCTTCGACTACCACCGCCAGCACGATCTGGACATCAAGGTGGTGCGCATCTTCAATACCTATGGTCCGCGCATGCACCCGCACGACGGCCGGGTGGTGAGCAATTTCATCGTGCAGGCGTTGCGCGGGGAGGACATCACGATCTACGGCGACGGCCAGCAGACCCGCAGCTTCTGCTATGTCGACGATCTGATCGAGGCGATGGTGCGCATGATGGATTCCGAGCGCGGCTTCACTGGCCCGGTGAACATCGGCAATCCGGTCGAGTTCACCATGCTGGAACTGGCCGAGAAGGTGATCACGCTGGTCGGTGGGCGTTCGAAGCTGGTGTTCAAACCGCTGCCGGCGGATGACCCCCGGCAGCGCCAACCGGATATCAGCGTCGCGCGCGACAAGCTCGGCTGGCAACCCAAGGTGGCGCTGGAGGACGGGTTGAAGGAAACCATCGGCTATTTCCGCCAGCTGTTGCAGAGTGATCCGACCGCATGACCAGCCTCGCCGTGGTCATCACCAGCTACAACTACCGCGGCTTTGTCGCCGCGGCGGTTGACAGTGCGCTGGCGCAGACGCGACCCGCTGCGCAGATCATTGTGGTCGACGACGGATCCACCGACGGTTCGCCGGAGTATCTGCGCGAACACTACGGCAACGATCCGCGGGTCACCGTGTTGTGTGGGGAAAACGGCGGTCAGCTGGTCGCGTTCCAGCGTGGCGTGGCCGCGGCGAAGACGGACGTGATCTGCTTCCTCGACGCCGACGACCGTTGGGAGCCGGACTATCTGGCGCAGGTGGGCGAGGTCTACGACAGTCGTCGCGATGTTGATTTCGTGTTCTCCGACATGCTGCTGTTCGGCGACGAGGAGCGCTGGATGGGCTATGCCGATCGCTCGTTGGACCTGGGCTATACGGTCATCAGCACCTACATGCTGATGCACTGGTACGGTGCGCCAACCTCGGCGCTGTCGATGCGCGCGACATGGGCGCGCCGCACGCTGGACCTGCCGGTGGAACTGGGCAGCAACTGGCGCCTGTCGGCCGACAATTGTCTGGTGTACGGCGCCAGCGTGCTGGGCGCGCGCAAGTACTACCTGCGCACGGGCGCGGTGCATTACCGCATTCACGGCAACAACGGCTGGTGGGGCAAACAGACGCCGAGCAACCAATACCTCAACCGCTTCCGTTCACGCTGTCTGATCGAGATCTATGCCAGGCGCATCGGCCTGGATGGGCGCTGCGTGGAGAGCGCCAAGCATGAATTCCGGACCAAATCCGATCCCACCTGGCGCGAGGCCAAGCGCTACGCGACGCTGGCCCGGTTGCGGCACGGCTCGTGGTTGAGCCGCCTGGAGCGCGCCGCCTCGATTCTCTGGCCGGTGTTCCGGACCCGTCACCGGGCACCGAAAGAACAGCGGGATATGGATTGAGCGAGGTCGTCGCGATGCGCATCAGCGTTGCCGTGATCACTTACAACTGGCCCGAGGCGCTGGAGCGCGTGCTTGCGGCGCTGGCGGTGCAGAGCGAGCTGCCGTACGAGGTAATCGTCACCGACGATGGCTCTGGATCGGCCACGCGTGAACTGCTTGAACGCATCGCGCCCGACTATCCGGTGCGCTTGGTGCATCTGTGGCAGCCAGACGACGGCGCGCGCATGAGCCGCGCGCGCAATCGCGCGATCGCCGCCGCGCAAGGCGATTACGTCATCCTGCTCGATGGCGACATGGTGGCCGAGCGACATTTCCTCGCCGACCACCGCGCGTTCGCGCGGCGCGGCTGTTTCGTGCAGGGTTCGCGCGTGCTGACCGATGCCGGGCTGACCCAGCGCATGCTGGACGGAGGCTTGGATACGCCGGGTTTTTTCAGTCGCGGTATCGAGCGGCGGCGACATACGCTGCGCCTGCCGGTACTGGCGCGCTGGTATGCCCGACCCGGCACCAAGCAACGTGGTATCAAGAGTTGCAACATGGCGTTCTGGCGCGACGACCTGCTGCGTCTCAATGGCTTCAACGAGGCGATGACCGGTTGGGGCCGCGAGGATACCGAGCTGGCGACACGCGCCTTTCATGCGGGGTTGCTCCGACGCGACGTACGTTTCAGCGTGCTGGCGACGCATCTCCACCATCGCACCCGCAAGCACGTCCTCGACAATCCGAATGACCGCATCGTGGACGACACGCGAGCGCGCCAGCTGATTCACTGCGAGCTCGGCATCGATCAGCACCTGGCCGAATTCGCCATGGCACCGGCAGACTTGCGCAATAGGGTTTGTGCGTCACGAGCGGTTGACGCACTGGTTCAGGCAAACGGATCACGGCGTGAGGCTGACTGCTGATCGGGCTTTCCCTTCGTGCGCAAGACAAGCCGGACAAAGGCTGATGACGCCGCGGAGCATCCCCACGCGGCCCATCTGACGGTATATTTGCGGCGCAACAGGATGGCATAGACAAGCGTCGCGGGAACGGCGGCCAACAGGATCTTGGCCAGATAGAGCCTGCTGGCGCGGCTGCCCAGATATTTGTCGATGGCCAAGTGGCGCGAGCGGGCGTAGTGGAACGATTTGATGAAGCTTGTTCGCAGGCTCGATGTCGACGATGCGCCGCCGAGGTGCCGTGCGCTGGCGCGCGGTTCAAAGAGGCAGGCGAAGCCGGCCTTCTGCAGGCGCAGGCACAGATCGTCATCTTCGTAGTACAGGAAGAAGTTTTCGTCGAATCCGCCGATGCGCTTGAACGCATCCGTGCGCAATAGCAGGCAGCATCCGTGCAGCCATCCAGTGCAGCAGGTGCCTCCGGCGATCTGATAGGGACCTTTGTTCCGTGGCACTTCGTAGAACGCCTGACGGAAGCATCGTTGTGCCACTCCATCAGCGCGCCAGCTCTGCGGCGCGACGGCACCGGAGGTTGGATAGCGCTCAAGCGTGTCCATGAGGATAGCCAGATCGGCTGGGTCGATGCTGCTATCGGGGTTGAGCAGCAGGGCGAACGGCGTGTGGACCTGCTGCATGGCCTGGTTGTTCGCCGAGGCAAAACCGATGTTGTCGCATCGCTCGATCAGTCGGGCATGCGGGATGCAGCGACGTATTTCTGCTGCGGTACCGTCCTTGCTGCCATTGTCGATGATCACGACGTGGGGGAACGCTTTCAGGGTGGCAGAGAAGGAGTCGATGATCGAGCGGCTCTGATAAGAGACGCTGACGATAGTGACCTGCTCGAAGCGTGAGTTAGGCATCGATCAGGCCAACTTGGGCGCGCTGGATGGCTGCATGTGCGTTGCCATCGAGCGCGCTGCTGGCGGGATGCAGGCCAGAAGAAGGATGAAAGCGTGGCGGTGGGTGAAATCCGCCCACAGGCCGTTGGCAAGTCCCGCGGTGAAAAAAATCAGCAGGACGCAGTTGAAAATGTCCCGTTCCGGCCGGTCGAGATGCCGCAGGTAACGCGCGAGTGCCAGCAGCAACAGCAAATAGATGGCCACGCCGGCGAGACCCTGTTCGGCCGCGATCAGCAGCATGTCCTGGTGCGGGTGACCCATGTCGAACGCATCAAAATAGGGCACCCCCTCGATCGATGCGCGATAGAGCGGTGCCCATTCGTGCAGGCCGTGGCCGAATAGTGGCGCGCTGGCGATGATCGGCAGGGTGCGCCGCCAGAGCTCGAGACGGATACCGGTTGAGGTTGGCTGGCCGTGGTTCACGTAGAGGCTGATTTCCTGCGGGATCGACTGGACGAATCGTTTCTGGATGAAAGGGGTTGACCAGGCGAGGAGCAGGGCAGCAACCGCCAGCATGAGGCTGGCGAGCAAGACACGCTTGCCCGGACGCCGCCTGACGACGAACTGCCACAACCAATAGAGCACGAGCGGGATGAGTGTCAGATAAGTGGTGCGGCTCTCCAGCATCAGCGTCACGTTGATCAGGGCCAGCGCCACCACGAGCAGGCAGCCGCACCGCACACGGCTCGACTGCGTGACGACCGCCACCGCCATGGCCATCGAGGCCAGCATCAGCGTTGCCATGCCTTGCTGGGTATATTCCTTGAATACAGTGTTGTGCATGAACGGTGACGTCAGGACTTCCGGGCGTTGCGGAATCAAGCCGAGAGCCATGCCGCAGGACACCAGCAACAAGAGCGCCACCGCCGTGGCGAATGCCAGCAGGGCACGGCGGCGCCATGGTGCCGTCTGGAACAGGGAGCCAAAAGCCAGCGGGTACCAGCAGACCCACACGAAGGTACCCGTGCGCGGGAAAGACGACGCGGCATACCAGGTGTGCAGCGCGCTCAACATGAGCACCCCCCACCACACGAGTGCGCCCTGCGCCACGGGATGACGCGCGGCGTCCAGCCAGCGTTGGCGCGCATTGGAGCCAAGCAGCGAAAAGATGATGGCCAAGCCGATCGCGATGTTCGTCGCAGGCTTGTTCAGCGGGACGGCGAACAGACTGGCGACCGCGCACCATTGTCCTGCGACAAGCAGCGCATCACGGGTACGGGGAAGCGCTGAATTTCGGGTACTCATGCGGTCCGAATCATCGGCTGGCAACGACGCGCGACGACGGATGCCCCAGCCGGTCGGTCGCTGCCAACAGGCACAACGCCTTCGGCCACGCCGCCCCGGTTTGCCAAGCCAATGGCAGGCGACGGCGTCGGTGGCGATGAAGCCTGATGTGATGAAACCGCAGCGACGTGCACGTCACCAACCCGTCGAATGAGCATGGAATCCCTTCTGCCAATGTTACCGGGCCAGCGTCTTCGGCGTGGCTTGCGTGCGCTGCATTGTAACGCTGCGGTTCATGCCAGTTGCAGGCTGTTCGCGCGAACGCAAATTTTTGCGCCGGCCGAAACGTCGCGTTGCGAGATCTATGGGCTGTCATCCGCCTGTGCATCGGCGTGGCCAGCGGGCACGCAGCCGGGAACCACGGCATCAGCCCTGAACAACCACCACTCGCGGCGATTGGCGTGGCCGACATACCGGGCGCGTTGGCGGTCGACACACTGGCCCATCGCCTCGTCGAGGCTGAAGATCCAGCGTTGCGTCGGCGCCTGCTGCTGCCACGCGATGGCGTCGGCGTATTGCTGCGGCCACGGTTCGAGAAAACCGAATTCGACCACCGGCCCCTGCGCCATCAGCAGGTTCTGCTCCTTCCACGCGAGCAGGCCAAGCGTGGCATCGGGTCCGGCGATGACGCGCGCCTGCCGCATCACATCGCGCGCCGAGCGGTCGCCGTTGAGCATCGGGTAACCCCACAAGCCGTACGTTGCCCACAACACACTGGCGAACAGCAACCAGCCCAGCGGCGCCCGACGTATCCGCGCGAAGGTGACAATGACGAGGCCGGCCACGCCGATGCCCAGCAGCATCCACCAGATCTGCGGGTCCAGGCTTTGCTCGATCTTGATCGCCCACGCCGGATGCTTGTGGATGGCCAGCGTCGCGGCAATGCTCATCACGCCAGCCATCAGCAAGGTCAGCGCGAAGACCGCGCGGCGCACGCCACGTCGACGCAACAGGCCGGGCAGCAGTGGCGCCAACGCCAGCGCCATCATCGGCAAGGCGGGCAGGATGTAGACGTCGCGTTTGCCCGGACTGAACGAGAAGAACAGCAGTACCAGCACGATCCAGCCCAGTGGCAACAGGAAGCGCGCGTCGCGCCGTTTGAGTCGACGCCACCAGGCCGGCAGCGCCCATGGCAGCAGCAGTGACAGCGGCAGCCAGTCGACCGCGATGATGCCGAGAAAATAGAACGGCGAATGCAGGTGGCCGGTCGGGGTGGCGTAGCGATGCACGGTCTGCCCGAACAGGATGTTCTGCACGTAGGCCGCGTGCTGCGGGTCGCCGTCCGCGCGAGCGACCAGCAGCATCGGCAGCAGCCAGCCCAGGATCGGCAGAAGGAACATCCCCAGCCCGCCGGCCCAGCGCCAGCCGCCGGTCGGCAGTGCGAGCTGATGCCAGTGGCCGCGGCGCGCAACCAGGTACGGCACCAGCATCAGCAGCGCCAGCACACCGACCCCCTTGGTGGCCACGCCGACGCCGGCGAAGAAGCAGCCCGCAGCAAACCAGCGCCACGACGGGCCCAGCAGCAGATGGCGCAGCAGACCGTAGTTGGCGAGCGTGATCCAGCCCAGCAGCAATGGATCGATCTGCGCATTGCGCATCTGGTAGGTGAAGTGGATGGTGAGCAGCAGCGTGGTCGCGGCCAGCAGTGCGCTGCGGTGATTCCACAGCCGGCGCGCCAGGTCGTAGACCAGCGCCAGTGCGCCCAGCGCCGCCGCCAGCGACGGCAGCAGGAACGCCACCCGCCAGTTGCCGACCAGCAGATAGGCCAGCGCCTGCAGCCACATGAACACCGGCGGCTTGTCCGGATACAGCTCGTGGCCGCGATGCGGGAACAACCACTGGCCGTGTTCGACCATCCAGCGGGCGACCAGCGCGAAGCGCGGTTCATCCGACGGCCACGGATCGCGCAGGCCGATGCCGAGACCGAGCAGCAACAGTGCAAACAAGCCGAACAGCAGCAGTTCCGCTCGGGCGCTGCGCATCCATAGCGGGCGCGCGTGGGAGAGAGGGGCGCAGGGCTTCACGGGCAGGGCAGTTCCGTCAGCGGCGGTCGATGAGGTCAAGCATAGCCCGACAGGGGAGCGTCCTCCGCGCGTCGGCACGGAGCGGTGCGGTGTGCGGCGATCGGGTCACGCTTGCTTCTGCAGCACCGCGTAATACATGCCATCGAGGTCGCCATCGCCGGGCAAGATCTGCCAGCCGATCGCGGCAGCGTGTCCGGCCGGCAGCATGAACGCCGCGGCCTGTGCATCGGGCTGGGCGGCCAGCAGCTCGCCAACGATCGCTTCGTTCTCCGCGCGCAGCACCGAGCAGGTGATGTAGACCAGTCGCCCGCCCGGCGCCAGCAGCGGCCACAGCGCGAAGAGGATGCGCCGTTGCTGCGCCTGCATCGCGGCGATGTCGCTTTCGCGCCGATGCAGGCGCACGTCGGGCCGGCGGCGCAACACGCCGGTGGCCGAGCACGGCGCGTCGATCAGGATGCGGTCGAACGGCTGGCCCTTCCACCAGCCCTTGGGCGCGCCCGCATCGCCGACCACGATTTTCGCGTTCAGGCGCAGCCGCATCAGATTCTGCCGGATGCGCTCGGCACGGTCGGCGTCGAACTCCACGGCGGTGAGGTCGATGTCGGCCCGTTCCAGCAGGTGGCAGGCCTTGCCGCCCGGCGCGGCGCAGGCGTCGAGCACGCGCAGACCGGCGTGCAGATTGGCCAGGTCGGCGGCGACTTGCGCGGCGCCATCCTGCACGGCAAACAAGCCATCCTCGAAGCCGGGCATGCGGGTGACATCGCTGCTGTGCGGCAGCACCAGCGCATCGTCCAGCCATGGATGTGCCGTCGCCGCGTAGCCAGCCGCCTGCAGTTGTGCGAGCAGCGCTGCGCGCTCGCCGCGCTGGCGATTGACGCGCAATATCAGTGGTGGCTCGCGGTTGTCGGCGGCCATGACCGCTTCGGCCTGTTCCGGCCAGTCGCGCTGCAAAGCCGCGGCCAACCAGGCCGGATGCGCATGGCGGGTTTGCGGGTTGGCGTCGAGACTGGCGAGCAGGGTTTCACGCTCGCGCTGCCAGCGGCGCAGCACGGCGTTGACCAGCCCGGCCAGCTGCGGCCGCTGCAGCGCGCGCACCGCCTCGACCGTCGCGGCCACCGCCGCGTAGTCCTGCAGTTCGAGGATTTCCAGTTGCACCAGACCCAGCACCAGCAGCGCATGCACGGCCGGATCCTTGTGCCGCAGCGATTTCTCCAGCAGCCCGTCGATCGCCGCATCGAAGCGCAGCCACCAGCGCGCGCCTTCGCTGAGCAGCGCCATCAACAGGGCGCGGTCGCGCGGATCGGCCAGTCGCGGCGCGTAGCGTTCCATCACGTCGCGCAACGAGGACCCGCGCAAAGCAACTTCGGCAAGACCCTTGGCGGCCAGCGCGCGGGTGTCGGCTTTCATCGGGTCCGTCTCAAGTCAGGGCGGGCATTGAGATAGTCGAGGGCGGCCATGCGCTTGCCGCCGGCGCGCTGCAATGCGGTGATGCGCAGTGCGCCGCGCGCGCAGGCGAGGTCGATGCCCTCGCGACCGGCGGCCAGCACGCTGCCCGGGGCGGCGTGGTGATCGAACTCGATCGCCCGGGCCGCCCATACCCGCAGCGACTCGCCGGTGACCACGGCTTCGGCGACCGGCCACGGATCGAAGGCGCGCACCTGGCGTTCCAGCTCGATCGCCGGGCGACTGAAGTCGAGCTTCGCCTCGGCCTTGTCCAGCTTGTGCGCGTAGGTCACGCCCGGTTGCGGTTGTGCTGTCGCGACCAGCCCCTCGCCGGCGAGGACGCGGCGCAGCCCCTCGGCCAGCACGTCGGCGCCCAGTGCGGACAGGCGGTCGTGCAGCGAACCGCCGGTGTCGTCGCGGCTGATCGGTGTGCGCCGTTCCAGCAGCATCGGGCCGGTATCCAGGCCCGCTTCCATCTGCATCAGGTCGACCCCGCTCTCGCGGTCGCCGGCCAGGATCGCGCGCTGGATCGGCGCGGCGCCGCGCCAGCGCGGCAACAGGCTGGCGTGCACGTTCCAACAGCCCAGCCGCGGAATCGCCAGCACCTTGCGCGGCAGGATCAGCCCGTAGGCGACCACCACCAGCAGGTCCGGCCGATAGGCCGCGAGCGTCTGCTGCACCTCGGCAGACTTCAGCGATTCGGGCTGTTCGAGCGCGATGCTGGCGGCCAGCGCCGCCTGCTTGACCGGACTGGGCGTGAGCTTGCGGCCGCGGCCGGCCGGACGATCGGGCTGCGTATAGACGGCCACTACCTCGGCGCCACTGGCGCGGCAGGCCTCCAGACAGGGCACGGCGAATTCGGGAGTGCCGGCGAAAACCAGCCGCAAAACCGGCTTGTTCAAGCACTCGCCGCCTGTTTGCGCTGCTTGTCGAGTCGCTTCAGCAGCAGCGCGCGTTTCAGCGTGGACAGGTAGTCGACAAACACCTTGCCTTCCAGATGATCCATCTCGTGCTGGATGCACACCGCCAGCGGGCCTTCGGCCTCGACGACGATCTCGTTGCCATCGACGTCCTGTGCCTTCACTTTGACCTTCAAGGCGCGGGTGACATCGGCATACAGGCCGGGAAACGACAGGCAGCCTTCCTGATAGACCTGCGAGCCGGTCTTCTCCAGGATCTGCGCATTGATCAGCGCCAGCGGCTGCTTGCGGTCATCGCTCATGTCGGCGACCAGCACGCGCCGATGCACGTCGACCTGGGTGGCGGCGAGGCCCACACCGTTGGCGGCGTACATGGTCTCGAACAGGTCGGCAACGAACTGCTTGAGCTTGGCGTCAAACGTGTGGACCGGTTCGGCGCGGATGCGCAGCCGCGGGTCGGGGAATTCGAGTATGGAAAGGACGGACATGGATTTCACCTCGGCGCCGGAACTGCGGGCGACTTGGTAAAAAGCCACCCTGACGCGATCTAGAATGTGCCTCATTGTACGTCGGCAACCGTCCGGGCGCAGACGATTTTTGCCAACTCGTGCCTGTTGCGTGCGTTAACGATTCGGTTACACTCGACCGAGCATCTGGGGAAGGGGGATTCCCACCAATGATCAGAAAAATTATCGTGTTGCTGGCCGGCATGCTGGTCACCGTGGCTGTCTATGCAGCCGGCGCACAACTGCGGACCGATCACCCCGACAGCTACACCGTGCGTCGGGGCGATACGCTGTGGGACATCTCCGCCAAGTTCCTGTCCAGGCCGTGGCTGTGGCCGGAGATCTGGCAGGCCAACCCGCAGGTACGCAACCCGCACCTGATCTACCCCGGTGACGTGCTCAACCTGTCCTTCATCAATGGACCGCGCCTGCGCTTGCAGCCGCAGGTGCATACCGAAGGCGACGCGGTGTCGGCGATTCCACTGTCCGAACTGAAGATGTTCCTGAAAGACATGCGGGTGATGGATTCGAACGCGGTCAGTTCCGCCCCCTACGTCGTGGGCCTGGAAGAAGCCCGCCTGCGTGGCGCGGTCGGCCAGAACATCTACGTGCGCGGCCTGCAGGGCGAGCCGGGCCAGCATTGGGCGATCGTGCGGCCCAGCCACGTGTTTCGCGGCTTCGAGCAGCAGGATCCGAACGATGCCGAGAACGGCATCGTCAGCCACGATCTCGACAGCAATGCCGCCATGGTCAACGCGCCGTGGCGCGAGGATTCCCGCAACGACGGTCACTACGGCAAGGGCGACGACCTGGGTGTCGAAGTCAGCGTGATCGGCACCGCCGAGACGCTGCGCATGGGTGATCCGGCGACCTTGCTGCTGCTCAACTCGACCCAGGAAATCCGCAGCGGCGACCGCATCATGCCGGTCGACGACTCGCCGTACGACGCCTCCTACTACCCGCATGCGCCGAAATCGGTGCCGGCCAATGCCCAGGTGAACGGGTTTGCCGATGCGATGGACGCGGCCGGCTCGCGCCAGGTCGTGATGCTGTCGATCGGCGCCCGGGACGGGGTCGACAACGGCCAGACCTTCACGATTTACGAGCCGGGCGAGACCATTCACGATGACGTCGCCAGCAATAGCTGGAACCGCGGCGTCGGCGAAAACGTCAAACTGCCGGACGAATACGTGGGCCACGTGATGGTGTTCCGCACCTTCGACCGGGTCAGCTATGGTCTGGTCATGGATGGCCTGCGTCCGGTGCACATCGGTGGCCGTCTGCGCATGCCGGAATAGTCCGGCAACGTCGATAGCGGCATCTGCCTACAGCACGGCGCGGCCCTCACCGCGCCGTTTCTGGTTGTGCAAGCTCCGTAAACTGCAACCCATGCACATGGACGACATGGATGAACTGCGCGCATGGTTGATCGCGCTGCGCACGCCGGGCCTCGGCCCCGGCGGCCTGCGCGAGCGGCTGGACGCGGCCAATGGCGATATCGGCAAGGTGCTGGCGCAATTGCAGCGACATGCCGCACCACTCGGCGAACCGGCGCAGGCCTGGCTGGCGCGGCCGGACGAGACGCAACTCGCCGCCGATCTGGCCTGGCTGGCCGAGCCGAACCACCGGCTGCTGCGTTGCACCGAGGCGGATTTTCCGCCGCAGCTGGAGCACATCCCGCAACCGCCCGCCGTGCTGTTTGTCGTCGGCGACGCCAGCTTGTTGCTGTACCCGCAGGTGGCGATCGTCGGCGCGCGCGGCGCCAGTGCCAGCGGGCTGGCGCATGCCCGCGCGTTTGCGCTGGCGCTGGCGCAGGCCGGCTTCGCGATCACCAGCGGCTTGGCCGATGGTATCGACGGCGCTGCCCACACGGCGGCGCTGGATGTCGGCGCCGCGACGCTGGCGGTGATCGGCACCGGGCCGGACCGGGTCTATCCGCGCAAGCATCACGCGCTGGCCCGGCGGATCGCCGCGCATGGCGTGCTGGTCAGCGAGTTCCCGCCCGGCACCGCCGCCCGCGCCGACCATTTCCCGCGGCGCAACCGGATCATCGCCGGCCTCGCGCTCGGCACGCTGGTGATCGAGGCGGGCCTGCGCTCGGGTTCCCTGATCACCGCCCGGCTGGCTGGCGAACAGGGCCGCGAAGTGTTCGCGTTGCCCGGTTCCATCCACAATCCGCTGGCTCACGGCTGCCATCGGCTGATCCGCGATGGCGCACGACTGGTGGAGAGTGCGGCGGAGATTATCGAGACATTGGCGCCGGCAGCGCGCATGCTTGGCGGCGAACTGGCTGCTCGACTGCAGAAGGAGTCCGGCCATGCGGCAGCTGGACCGCCCTCTGCCGACGGCTCCATGGCCGGCCCGTTCGATCAGCCGGGCTGGCGTGAAGATCCCGGAACGCACCGGCTTTTGAGCGAACTTGGCCATGATCCGGCGACGCTGGACGAACTTGTGCAACGTACCGGGCAATCGACCGCTGCGCTTTCTTCGACGCTGCTGATGCTGGAGCTGGACGCCCGGGTCGAGAGTCTGCCGGGCAACCGCTACCAACGACTGCCCGACGCTCATTGATCCGCCGTGCGTGTGTCGGCCCGGCCAGTTTGGCGGAGCCGGACTTGACAGCCGCTGGCGCGACGTGGTTTCAACTATATATATGTCCGGCTTGTAGCGCCGGTGGTTCACTTGCGGAAATCCAGCTTCATGGCAAAAAACCTGCTTATCGTCGAATCACCGGCCAAGGCCAAGACGATCAACAAATACCTCGGCAAGGACTTCCACGTCCTCGCCTCCTACGGTCACGTGCGTGACCTGAAGCCGAAGGAGGGTGCGGTCGATACCGAGCACGGTTTCACGATGGCCTACGAGGTGATCGAGCGCAACGAGAAGCACGTCGACGCGATTGCCAAGGCAGCGAAGCTGGCCGACGACATCTATCTGGCGACCGATCTGGATCGCGAAGGCGAGGCGATCAGCTGGCACATCAGCGAGATCCTGAAGGAGCGCGGCCTGACCGAAGGCAAGCGCATGCACCGGGTGGTGTTCTCCGAGATCACTCCGAAGGCGATCAAGGCCGCGGTGGCATCGCCGCGCGAGCTGTCGCACGACCTGGTCGATGCGCAGCAGGCGCGCCGTGCGCTGGATTACCTGGTCGGCTTCAACCTGTCGCCGGTGCTGTGGCGCAAGGTGCAGCGCGGACTCTCCGCCGGCCGCGTGCAGTCGCCGGCGCTGCGCATGATCGTCGAGCGCGAGGACGAGATCGAGGCCTTCAATGCGCGCGAGTACTGGACCATCGAGGCGCAGCTGAAACATGCCGATGGCGATTTCACCGCGCGCCTGAGCAAGCTCAACGGCAAGAAGTTCGAGCAGTTCGACCTCGTCAACGAGGCCGATGCCACCGTCGCGCGCGATGCGCTGAAGCAGGCCGCGCGCGGCCGCCTCACCGTCAGCGAGGTTGGCTCCAAAGAGCGCAAGCGCCGGCCCGCCGCGCCGTTCACCACGTCCACCTTGCAGCAGGAGGCCGCGCGCAAGCTCGGCTTCACCACCAGCCGCACGATGAAGGTGGCGCAAGGCCTGTACGAAGGCGTGGCGCTCGGTGACGAGGGCAACGTCGGCCTGATCACCTACATGCGTACCGACTCCACCATGCTCGGCGACGATGCGCTGACCGAGCTGCGTGAATTGATTGCGCGCGATTTCGGCACCAAGGCGTTGCCGGATGCGCCGCAGGTCTACAAGACCAAGTCGAAGAACGCGCAGGAAGCGCATGAGGCGATTCGCCCGACTTCGGCGATGTACACGCCGAAAGCGGTCGCCGCCTTCCTCAACGACGATCAGCGCAAGCTGTACGAACTGATCTGGAAGCGCACCGTTGCCTGCCAGATGATCCACGCCACCTTGAACACCGTCTCGGTCGAGTTCGCCGTGCGCGACGTCGCCGGCGGCGACGCCTCGTTCCGCGCCAGCGGTACCACGGTGATCGATCCGGGCTTCCTTGCCGTGTACGAGGAGGGTCGCGACCAGAAGCGCGCCGAGGACGACGACGAAGGCCGCCGGCTGCCGCGCATGAGCGTGGGCGAGCAGGTGCCGCTGCACGAGATCGCCGCCGACCAGCATTTCACCGAGCCACCGCCGCGCTACTCCGAAGCGAGCCTGGTCAAGGCACTGGAAGAGCACGGCATCGGCCGTCCGTCGACCTACGCCAGCATCATCCAAGTGCTGCAGAACCGCGAATACGTCTTCCTCGACAGCCGCCGCTTCAAGCCCAGCGATGTCGGCCGCGCGGTCAGCAAGTTCCTCACCGCGCATTTCACCCGCTACGTCGACTACGACTTCACCGCGAAAATGGAAGACGAGCTCGACGCGGTCAGTCGCGGCGAAGAAGCGTGGGTGCCGTTGATGGAACGCTTTTGGCTGCCGTTCAAGCAGCAGGTGGACGAGAAGACCGAATCGGTCGACCGCAACGAGGCAACCGGCGCGCGTGAACTGGGCGCCGACCCGAAAACCGGCAAGCCGGTATCGGTGCGGCTGGGTCGCTACGGGCCGTTCGCGCAGATCGGCACGAAGGAAGACGAGGACAAACCCACCTTCGCCAGCCTGCGCACCGGGCAGAGCATGCACACGATCAGCCTGGCCGATGCGCTGGAGCTGTTCAAGCTGCCACGCCAGCTCGGCCAGGCGGAGAACGGCGACGAAGTCATGGTCGGCGTCGGCCGCTTCGGCCCGTTCGTGAAGCAGGGCGACACCTACGCCTCGCTCAAGCCGGAGGACGATCCGTACACGATCGAGCTGCCGCGCGCGCTGCAGATCGTGGCCGAGAAACTGGAGATGCTGGCGAACCGGCTGATCCTCGATTTCGGCAACGGCGTGCAAGTGCTCAACGGTCGCTACGGCGCGTACATCACCGACGGCGAGAAGAACGCGCGCATTCCGAAGGAGCAGGAACCCAAGGAACTGACCGAGGCGCAGTGCCTGGAGTTGCTTGCCGCCGCGCCGGCACGCAAGCCGGGCCGCTTCGGCAAGAAGGGCGCGACCAAAAAGGCCGCTGCCAAGAAAGCCGCGCCGGCCAAAAAAGCGGCGGTGAAGAAAGCCGTGGCGAAGAAGAGTGCCGCCAAGAAGACGCCCGCCAGGAAAGCCGCCGCCAAGAAGACCGCGACGAAAAAGGCTGCCACCAGGAAAGCGGCCGCAAAGAAAGTTGCGGCCAGCAAAGCCGAGGTCTGATTGCTTCGGCGCTTTACCCTCACCGACCTCGATGCCGCTGCCGGCCTGCTGCACGCTGGCGGCGTGCTGGCGTATCCGACCGAGGCGGTCTTCGGCCTGGGCTGCGATCCGCATGACCGCATCGCGTTCGAGCGGCTGTTCGCACTGAAGCAGCGCCCGCCGACTCAAGGCGTGCTGCTGATCGCCGCGGAGTTCGCCCAGCTCGAACGCTATATCGAGCTTGCCGCTGTGCCTGACGAAATCCTGCAGCAGGTGCGTGCCAGCTGGCCCGGTCCGCACACCTGGGTATTTCCGCGTTCGCTGGACGTGCCGGCATGGATCGCTGGCGCGCATGCCGGCATTGCGCTGCGGGTTACCGCCCACGGGCCGGCCGCCTTGTTGTGCCGCGCGTTCGGTGGCGCGCTGGTGTCGACCAGCGCGAACCCGCACGGTCAGCCGCCGGCGCGCTCGGTGCAGACGGCCGCGGACTATTTTGGCGACACGCTGGATGGCGTGCTGGAGGCTCCGCTGGGCGACCAGAGCCAGCCCACGGTGATCCGCGATGCGTTGTCGGGCGCTATCATCCGCGCCTGAGCGGTTGCAGGATCGCGTGGGAAGATCGTTCCCGCGCGGGGTCCGTGACGTGCCGCAGATGGCCGCCGTTCCCGTTCACGTTAGCGTGCATCGGCCGCAGCGATGCTGTTCACGCAGTGCGGTAATTGAGGCATCCAGGAGATTGCGGTTTGGCCATCGTTTACGACACCTATACGCGCGAAGCGCCGCCACGATTGCCACTGCTGAGTTCGGCCGATCCTTCGCGGGTGCTGGTTCGACGCCACGGCAAGGCGGTGACGGCAGCGCAGTTCCTGGCTCAGGTGCACGCCGTGGCGGCGGACCTGCCGGCCGCGGCGGCGGTGAACCTGTGCGAGGATCGTTACGCGTTCCTGGTGGCATTCTGCGCCGTGGTGCTGCGCGGCCAGATCAACCTGCTGCCGTCATCGCGCGCACCGCAGGCGATCGACGAAGTCATGGCGGCGCATCCGGGCTGCTATGCGCTGGGCGAGCAGGCACTGGATCCGGCGCCATCCGGCTATCGGCAACTGTCACCGCTGGATCTTGCCGCTCCGCACGCAGCCGTTGTGGACTGGCCGCTGATTGCGGCGGATCAGGTGGTCGCCATCGGCTATACGTCCGGTTCCACCGGCACGCCGAGTGGCAACGAAAAGACCTGGGGCAGTTTCCATGCCAGCAACGCCGGCAACCTGGCCATGTTCCAGGCGGTTATCGGTGGGCAATTCGAGGTCGTCGCCACGGTGCCGTCGCAGCATATGTACGGCCTGGAGATGTCGGTGCTGTTGCCGCTGCTGGGCGAGATCGGCGTGCATGCCGGCCGGCCGTTCTTCCCGGCCGATGTGGCGGCCGCCCTGGCCGAGGTGCCGGCGCCTCGGCTGCTGGTGACCACCCCGGTGCATCTGCGTGCGCTGGTCGAGTCGGGCATCGTGCTGCCGTCGATGGCGGCGATGGTATCGGCCACCGCGCCGCTGCCGGTCGAACTGGCGCAGGCTGCCGAGCAGCGCTTCGGCGCGCCCGTGCTGGAAGTATTCGGTTCGACCGAGACCTGCGTATTCGCCAGTCGCCGGCCCACCGTGGACGACGACTGGTCGTTGTACGACGGGGTTACCCTGCACCCGCAACCGGACGGCACCGCGGTGGCGGCGCCGCAACTGGGCACACCGGTCACGCTGGCCGATATTGTCAGCCTGTCCGCTGGTGGTCGCCGCTTCCGCCTGCGCGGCCGGCATGCGGACATGCTGGAAATCGCCGGCAAGCGTGCCTCACTTGCGGATCTGAGTCGGCGCCTGCTGGCGATACCCGGCGTGCAGGACGGCGTGGTGTTTCAGCTCGACGACGGCGATGCGCTCGGCGTGCACCGCATCGCCGCGCTGGCGGTGGCGCCGGGGCTGGACGAGCACGCGATTCTCGACGCGTTGCGCCGTGCCATCGATCCATTGTTTCTGCCGCGTCCCCTGCGCCTGGTGGATGCATTGCCGCGCAACGACACCGGCAAGCTGCCGCGCGCGGCGCTGCTGGAATTGCTGCACCACCGCGACTGAGCTTGGTGGGTGGTCCGCGGCAGCGGCTACAATGCGCGACTGCGCCGCGTGGCGCATGGCGTTTCCGGAGTGCAAGCGATGAAAGTTCTCGTCATTGGCGGCGGCGGTCGCGAACACGCGCTGGCGTGGAAGCTCAGGCAATCGGCGCAGGTCGACGAAGTGATCGTGGCGCCCGGCAATGCGGGTACCGCGCACGAGCCGGGCGTGCGCAACGTCGACATCGCGATGCATGACCTCGATGGCCTGCTCGCGCTGGCGAAGCGCGAGCAGATCGGTCTGACCGTGGTCGGCCCCGAGGTGCCGCTGGTGGCCGGTGTGGTCGACAAGTTCCGCGCCGCCGGCCTGCGCATCTTCGGCCCGCGCGCGATCGCCGCGCAGCTGGAAGGCTCCAAGGCGTTCGCCAAGGATTTCCTGCAGCGGCACAACATTCCCACCGCGCACTATGCCGTGTTCAGCGAGCTGCATCCGGCGCTGATCTACGTGCGCGAACAGGCGCACCAGAGCGGCGGCGCGCCGATCGTGATCAAGGCCGACGGCCTCGCCGCCGGCAAGGGCGTGGTGGTCGCATTGACCCTGGCCGATGCCGAGCTGGCGCTGCACGACATGCTCGGCGCGCACAGCTTCGGCGATGCGTCGGCGCGGGTGGTGATCGAGGAATTTCTCGACGGCGAGGAAGCCAGCTACATCGTGATGAGCGACGGCAGCCACGCGTTGCCGATGGCCTCCAGCCAGGACCACAAGCGCCGCGACGAGGGGGACCTCGGCCCCAACACCGGCGGCATGGGCGCGTACTCGCCGGCGCCGGTGGTCACGCCGGAAGTCGAGCGGCGCATCCTGCGCGAAGTGATCGAGCCGACCCTGCATGGCATGGCCGCCGAGGGTTCGCCGTTCATCGGCTTTCTCTACGCCGGGCTGATGATCGACAAGAGCGGTGCGCCGAAGGTGATCGAGTTCAACGTGCGCTTGGGTGATCCGGAAACCCAGCCGATCATGCTGCGACTGAAGTCCGATCTGATCGAACTGATCGACGCCGCGCTGGACGGTCGGCTGGAAGATACCAAGGCACGCTGGGATATGCGCCCGGCGATCGGCGTGGTGATGGCGGCTGGCGGCTATCCGGGCCGGGTTCGCAGTGGTGACGTGATCGAAGGCCTCGATGCCACAGCCGATGTCGACGTGAAGGTTTTCCATGGCGGCACCCGACTGGACGCCGCGGGTCGCGCCGTCACCGCGGGTGGCCGCGTGCTCACCGTGTGTGCGCTTGGAACGGACATCGCCGCGGCACGCGAGCTTGCCTATGCCGCGGCCGGCCGCATCCGTTACGACGGCGCCTTCTGTCGGCGGGACATCGCGTATCGGGCGTTGCGGCGGGTCTGAGCAGGTGCCCCGGCAACGGACATGCGTCAGGGGAAAACAGGCGCGGCGCCCGCGGTGTGACGCGCTCATGACTTTTCCGCGCCGGCATTTTTGGGCTATGCTTGGAACTTCCCCCGCGCTAAGCTGAGGCGCAACAGCGTCTGACAGCCTTCGTGCTTGTTTTCACGTCGATGAGGTTTTCCCATGCGCAAGACGGTTTTGTCGCTGATGTCAGTCGCGGCCCTGGGCCTGGCCGGTTGCAATGCTCCCCATCCGTCGCAGGAGGCGGGTGCCCAGGCGCCGGCTTCTGCGGATACGGCAGCGGCAGCCAACAAGGTCGCCAACGAAGTCAGTGGCACCGTCTCGGTGCGCGGCTCGGCGCAACCATCGGCGACCGCCACGCTGGTGCTTAACCTGGTCGACGTGTCGTCCAACGCCGTGGGCTCCGCGCCGCTGGCAAGCAAGACGGCGCCGGCGGGTACGTTCCCGCAGCCGTTCAAGCTCACCTTCAATCCGGCCGAGGTGAAGCCGGGTGATCTGTATGTGGTGCAGGCGATCCTGACCGACGGAGAGCGCCACTATTCGATGCCGATGCAAGCACCGGTGCTGGCCAAGGGCAGCAAGAATGATGGCGTGACGATCGAGCTGGTGGCCGAGCAGACCCCGGGCGAGAAGGTGCTGGCCGATTTCGAGGCCGAACAGAAGCTGATCGGCGGCATGAAGATCAGCCACGGCACCAAGCTGGAGAAGGACGACTCGCGCGGCTGGCAGCTGTTCCGCGAGGCGGGCCAGGTGAAGTTCATTCGCGAGGAAGTCGACTACGGCGACAAGGGCTATACCAGCACCGATTACGCCTACAAGGATGGCAAGCCGTGGGCGCTCGTGCAGGAGACCAAGTCCAGCCGTGATGCGAAGCCGAGTTCCATCGATCGCGCCGGCTGGACCGATGACGGCACGCTGGTGCTGAAGCAGCACGAGGTCGCTGGCGATGTGCAGGCGCTCGATCCCGCTGCGGCGGCAAAGCTGAAGAAGCAGGGCGTGGAAATCCTCGGCATGGCGACCGGCGGCAAGAACAAGTAAGCCCTCCAGACGTCCGCACAAGAAAAAGCCGCCGGGACAACCGGCGGCTTTTTGTTGCGCGCGGATGCGCTCAGAACATCACTTTGAAGCCCATGTTGAAGCTGTTGTACTTCTGGCTGGTGTCGCTGAAGCGGCCGCTGTAGCCGATCCAGCTGGTCATGCTCGGCGTGAGCTTGGCGGACAGCCCCAGCTCGGCCGTACCCCAGTTCTTGTCCGGGGTGAAACCGGTCAGTGCGAAGGTTCCATTCATGCTGTTGAGGCCGGCGCTGACGGCGCGCGGATTGGCCTTGTCGTCGCGGTTCCAGGCCAGTTCGGCGTAGGGCGAAAGCACCGTGTTGCCGACGTCCCAGTGACCCTGCAGACGCCAGCCGAGCGTGCCAACCAGCGCATCGCGCTGCTGCTTGCCGAACCACATCGCGGTGCTGTCGTTGCCGTTCTCGCTGTAGCCGTTGACCTTGACGGTCTGCCATTCCAGCGTGGCAAACGGACCGGTGCGCAAGTTGTCGAAGTCGAACCACCAGCCACCGGTGAAGCCGGTGCCCAGATGCGAACCGTCGGCCTTGCCGCTCTCGGTGCGGCGCATGGCGCCGAGGTCGATGCGGCGCTCGATGTCCTTGAAATTGGACTGGCCGAAATTGGCGTAACCACCAACGTAGCCGCCGCCGGCGTGATAGGTCAGGTAGCCGAGGCCGCTGATGTCCTGCAGCTTGTAGCCGCCGCCGCCGGAGAAGCTGGCGTTGCTCTGGCCAATACCGAGCGCGACGCCGGCCGAGATGTTGTCGGTCGCGTGGGCATCCGCGCCGAGGGTGATATTGAAGTTGTTGCTGTTGGTCTTCGGCGAGCCATTGCTGGCGTCGAAACGCTGCCGGCCGTAGTCGATATTGACGAAGGTGCGGGTCTCGCCACCGGCACTGTCGGCCAGCATCTGGTTGCGGATGGCGCGGGTCTGCGTGGCGCTGGCTGCCAGCGGGGCCTCACCCAGCAGCGAGATCTGCTCCGGCGCCTGGATGACCGACACCACGTACTGGCTCAGCAGCGCGTGCGCGCCCGTGGTCGGATGCACGCCGTCGGCAAACACGTAGCTCTGGTCGGTGCCCGGCGCGTAGGTGTACGGCAGCCCCGAACCCTGCGGTCCACACTGCACGGAACTGGAGCCAGCACCGCAGGCCGGGACGGCTGCATTGGTGAAGCCATACGCCGCTGGATTGGCGACCACCTCGGACAGCAGACCATAGGCGTTGATGGGGATGATGCCCACGCCGAGCTGGCCGATGCCCGAGTTGAGCTGACCGTTGAAGATCAGGCTGAGGCCGGTCAGAGACGCGGCGGCGGAAGCGCCCTGCGCGGCGGCTTCCGGCGTGGTGCCGATATTGGGCAGGTTGAAAACCAGGATGTTCTTGACCCCGGCGGTCTGCAACTGGCCGATCAACTTCACTTCCTGCTGCGCGGCCGCGGCAATGTTCGCCTGCGCCTGCGTGGAGCTTTCCAGCCCGGCCACGCCGGCCTGCGCGGCCACGGCGGCGCTGACTTGCTGGGTAACGATCGGGGTGATCTGGGCGATGAATGCCGGCACGGCACTGGCCGGAAGGCCACCGGCCTGCGCCGCCGCCACCTGGCCCGCGATCGTCTGCTGGATCAGCTGCTGTGCCACGCCACCCGCACCGGCGGCCGTCGCGTGATAGAAAATGTCATTGGCGCCGCCCCAGATTGAATACAGCGCGTTGCCGTCGACCGCCCCACCGGCAAGATAGGCGTTGACCTGGGCCGTCACTGTCGGCACCGCCGCCGGCGTGCCGGGCGAGTTGGTGTTGACGCCGGCGCCACCCCAGGCGTAATCACTGCCACCGGCAAGCGAGGGGCTGAGGCTGAAACCCAGATGATCGGCGACGTTTTCGATCGCCACGTGACCGGGGTTGGTGGTGAAGCGCAGCGGCGGCTGTATGCCAGGAGCGGTGGCCAGCGAAATATTGCCGTTGTCGCTGAGGCTGTCGCCGAACACGACGACTTGGCTGAAGTCGGTGGCGGCGGCAGCACTGCTGAACAGCAACGTGGCGGCAATGGCGCCGGCAAGGTGGCGGGTGCGAAGCATGGGTAACACTCCTGGGGCCGGAATGGCCTTGTTATCTGATCGTTACGTTAGTGCACCCCATACGGAAGCGCATGCTGCATCGCAGCGCGACGCGGACGGCGCACTCTTCAACGTTTGCCCGCGCGCGCCAGGGCGTCGGCAAAGGCGCTGTTGACCGGCACCGGTGTCGGTTTCGGTGCGCTGGCGCCAGCGCGTCCGCCGCCGCGCGCGTCGCGCTGAGCCGCCGTGCCGCCGCTGGCCGGCCGCCCCGCACGCGCCTGCCCGGGTTCGTCATCCAGCCGCATGCTGAGGCCGATGCGCTGGCGCGGCAGGTCGATCTCCATCACCTTGACCTTGACGATGTCGCCGGCCTTCACCGCATCGCGCGGATCCTTGACGAAGCTGTGCGACAGCGCCGAGACATGCACCAGCCCATCCTGATGCACGCCGATGTCGACGAAGGCGCCGAACGCGGCGACGTTGGTGACGCGGCCTTCGAGGATCATGCCGACTTTCAGATCCTTCACGTCGTCGACGCCATCGGCAAAGGTCACCGCCACGAATTCGGGGCGCGGATCGCGGCCGGGCTTTTCCAGTTCCTTCAAGATGTCGCGCACGGTCGGCACGCCGAACTTGTCGTCGGTGAACTGCTCGGGTTTCAACGCGCGCAGGAACGCGGCATCACCGATGATGTTGCGCACCTCGCGGCCGCAC
>JBEPVP010000015.1:0-32031 GCA_041690935.1 Rhodanobacter sp. | reverse complement strand
AGAACACGACCAAGTTCGACATCATGGTCACCGTCGCTGGCGGCGGCATCACCGGTCAGGCCGGCGCGATCCGTCTGGGCATCGCCCGCGCGCTGATCGAATATGATGAGACCCTGAAATCGCCGCTGCGCAAGGCCGGTTTCGTGACCCGCGACGCCCGTGAAGTCGAGCGCAAGAAGGTTGGTTTGCACAAGGCACGTCGAGCGACCCAGTTCTCCAAGCGCTAATCCCTCAGGGGTTTGCGTTGGTTGGTTCGATGCATCCAAGTCAGAGCGCATCGATCCAGTTGTTTTTGGGAGATCGTCTAACGGTAGGACGACAGCCTCTGACGCTGTCTATCTAGGTTCGAATCCTAGTCTCCCAGCCAAAACAAAAAGACCCGCCCAGTGGCGGGTCTTTTTGTTTTGGCTGGGAGACAGGAGGCGAACCACGTTACTCGGCACTTCCCGTGCCTCGCCCTTCGGGCCATCGGCTGCGCCGATGTTCGCTCCGGCATCCTGCCTGCGCAGTCGACAAAATCGTCTGGAACATTGTGGACAGCCGCAGGCTGGCCCCGCGCAGCGGGGTTTGGCCCATGGATGGGCCAAACAATCCGCAGTTCCCGGCGCAACCCCTCACCCCGCACCCCCGCAAAAACACCCCCAGCCCTTCGGTTATTCCGCCCACCCGCGTAAAATCCCCGCCTTTCCCTTCCCGCGAAACCTCATGACCCCACCACCCGGCGCCCCCCCTATCGGGCACGCCCAAGTGCGCACGGACGGCAGCACCGATGCGCTGCCGCTCGCCCCTGCGATGAGCGTGACGATGGACGCCACGCAGATGCCGCGTCGTTCGACTTTGGTGGACCGGCGCGTATTGCGGATCACCGCGGTGGCGATCGTGCTCGGCGCGGCAGCGGCGTTTATCGCGATGCTGCTGAAGTCGCTGATCGGCTTGGTGACCAACCTGGCGTTCTACGGCACCGTATCCACCGCGTTCAGTTCGCCGGCGGACAACCATCTCGGTTGGTGGGTGGTACTGGTACCGGTGGTCGGCGGCCTGCTGGTCGGCGTGATGGCGCGTTGGGGTTCCAGTGCGATCCGCGGCCACGGCATTCCCGAGGCGATGGAGCAGGTGCTGCTCAACGAGTCCAAGATTCCGCCACGGATCACGTTTCTGAAGCCGATTTCCTCGGCCATCGCGATCGGCACCGGCGGCCCGTTTGGCGCGGAAGGTCCGATCATCGCCACCGGTGGCGCGCTGGGTTCGTTTGTCGGCCAGTTGCTGAAGGTGACCGGCGGCGAGCGCAAGGTGCTGCTGGCGGCAGGCGCTGCGGCGGGCATGGCGGCGGTGTTCGGTTCGCCGATCGCGGCGGTGGTGCTGGCGGTCGAACTGCTGCTGTTCGAACTGCGCCCACGCTCGCTGATCCCGGTGGCGCTGGCCGCGGTCACCGCCACCGCGGTGCACTACGTGCTGCAGGGTTCCTCGACGCCGATCTTCGCGATGGTGGCGATGGCGACGCCGGGCAGCATGGCGCTGCTGTGCTACGTGCTGATCGGTGCCCTGCTGGGCCTGATCAGCATCGGCGTCACCCACATCGTGTACGGCGTCGAGGATGCATTCGAGAAGTTGCCGATCCACTGGATGTGGTGGCCGGCGCTTGGCGGCATCGCGGTCGGCGTGGTGGGCTATTTCGCGCCGCTGACGCTGGGCGTGGGCTATACCAATATCGAAGACATCCTCACCGGTCACCTGACGATGACCGCGCTGGCGTTCCTGTGCGTGATGAAGTTCATCTCGTGGGCGATCGCGCTGGGCAGCGGCACCTCCGGCGGCACACTGGCGCCGCTGTTCACCATCGGCGGCGCGCTGGGTGCCCTGCTTGGCATCGGCCTAGTCGCGCTGGCGCCGCAGCTCGGTGTCGATCCGCGCATCGCCGGCCTGGTCGGCATGGCGGCGATTTTTGCCGGCGCATCGCGCGCATTGCTGACGGCGGTGGTGTTCTCGTTCGAGACCACCGGCCAGATGTCGGTGTTGCTGCCGCTGCTCGGCGGTTGCACCGCGGCCTACCTGGTATCGGCGCTGCTGATGCGCAACACCATCATGACCGAGAAGATTGCCCGTCGCGGCGTGCGCGTGCCATCCGAGTATGCGGCGGACTACCTGGATCAAGTGACCGTGGGCACGGCCTGTGCCCGCCAGGTCTATTCGTTGCGCACCGATCAGACCCTGGCCGAAGTGCGCCGCTGGCTGGGCGAAGGTACGCCGGAGGCGCAGCACCAGGGTTTCCCGGTGGTGGACGGCACCGGCCAGGTGCAGGGCGTGCTGACGCGCCGCTCGCTGCTCGACCCGCAATGGCACTACACGCTGACCGTAGGTGAGTTGATTACCCGTCCGCCGGTGATGGTCAAGGAAAACCATTCATTGCGCGAAGCGGCCGATCACATGGTCGGCGAGCAGGTGGGTCGGCTGATCGTGATCAGCGAGGATGCGCCGCACAAGCTGGTGGGCATCATCACCCGCGGCGACATCCTGGCCGCCCACGCCAGGCGCCTGCGCGAGGCGAGCTTCAAGGGCCGGCATATCAGGCTGCGCAAGTCGCGCAAGCCGACACCGGCGGTATAAAAACCAGCAGTCGCGTCGGCAATCCGGGCGCGACTGCTCTCGCGCTTGTGCTTTTCCCGAGCCCCGAGTCCCGGTTCAACCTCACATCTCGCGATCACCAATCAGCACCACGTCCGCCGGCCGGCGCGCGAACAGGCCAACAGTTACGATGCCGGGCAGCTGGTTGAGTTCGCTTTCCAACGCGGCCGGATCGCCGATCTGCCAGCCGTGCACGTCGATGATCCAGTTGCCGTTGTCGGTGACCACACCGTCGCGCCACACCGGCTGACCGCCGCGCCTGACGATCTCGCGACCGATCAGGCTGCGCGCCATCGGGATCACCTCGATCGGCACCGGGAACTTGCCGAGCAGCTCGACCCGCTTGCTGGAGTCGATGATGCAGACGAATTTCGCGCTTGCCGCCGCCACGATCTTCTCGCGGGTCAGCGCCGCGCCGCCGCCCTTGATCAAGCGCCTGTACGGATCGCATTCATCGGCGCCGTCGATGTAGATCGTCAGCGGACCGGCGGCGTTGAGATCGAGTACCGGAATGCCGAGCCGCTCGAGCTGCGCGGTGGACTGCTCCGAGCTGGACACGGCGCCCTGGATGCGATCCTTCAGGTCGGCCAGTGCATCGATGAAGAACGCCACGGTGGATCCGGTGCCGACGCCGACGATGGCGCCGTCCTCGACGTAGCGGATCGCGGCCTCACCGGCCTGGCGTTTTTCGTTGAGGTTGCTCATGGATTTATCCAGTAGGGCGGAGAGATTTGACGATGGTTGGTGCAGAGATCGATGGTCATTCCAGCGTGAGTATGTAGCGCCACTCGCTCGCGCCCACCGGCATTACCGACAAGCGGTTGCCCTTGCGCAGCAGCTGCATGTCTTCCAATGCCGTGTGACCTTTCAGCTCGTCCAGCGTGATCGTGCGCTTGAGCTTCTTGACGAACTTCACGTCGACCAGCATCCAGCGCGGCTCCTCGCGCGAGCTCTTCGGATCGAAATACTTGCTCTTGCTGTCGAACTGGCTGGGGTCCGGATAGGCATCGCTGGCCACCTCGGCGAGGCCGGCGATGCCCGGCTCGGCGCAGTTGGAATGATAGAAAAATACCTTGTCGCCCGGGCACATGCCGTCGCGCATGAAGTTGCGCGCCTGATAGTTGCGCACGCCGTCCCACGCCTCGATGCGCTTGCGCTTGAGGTCGTCGATCGAGAACGCCTCGGGTTCGGATTTCATCAACCAGTGCTTCATGCGCTTGCCTCGCGGGATGGGTCAGGCGTGCTGCAATCGATCAGTTCGCGCTCGGTGGCGATGAAGTCGAGCGGAACGTCCCACGCGGCATCGTCGATTTGCGGCAGTTCCTGGAACGCGTACGCCACGCCGACCAGCAAAGGCTCGGTGGGCCGCACCTGTTCGTTGAGAAAGGCGAAGCTGCGATCGTAATAGCCACCGCCGTAGCCGAGCCGATGACCGCGACGGTCGAAACCGAGCAGCGGCACCAGTACCAGATCGAGCTGGAACGGTTCCAGCAACTCGCTTGGAGCGACGGGCTCGGGGATACCATGGCGATTTGGCTGCACCTCTTCGCCGGCCCGCCACGGCGCGAAACGCAGGCGCTTTCCGGTGCCGATCACCGGCAGCAGGAACTGCTGGCCGCGCGCTGCCAATGGCGGAATCACGATATTCAGGGGCAGCTCGCCGTTGGTCGCCCAGTAGCCGGCCACGCGTGCATCGGTGAGGTATTCGGGCAATTGTTCGAGGCTGCGGCGCAGGCCCTGCGCGGCGGCGATGCGTTCGGCGGGGGTGAGGGCTTTGCGGCGCTCGGCCAGCTTCTGGCGCAGCTCGCGGCGTTGGGCGGTGGCGTCCACGTGTCGCGCGTCTCCCGTTGAAAAGCACGCCCGGTCGTCGTCAACGGACGGCGGCCGGGCGGGGAAAGAAGTGGCGTCAACCGCGATGCCGCTGCCCACCAAACGACCTTGATCCAAGATGGATCAGGTGGGAGAGCTACATGGCCTCAAGGCTTTCCGCACGTGGCGGACATGCACAACAGCCGATGTGAAGCCGACCCGGGGCCGTATTTAGGAACAAGGCAAATGTAAGAGTGTGCTGGCGCACATCGCAGAAAACGCCGGGTTTGATTTTAGGCGCTTGTCCCGGAATGTGCCACTGGCGGCAGACTACCCGGGTTCACCGACGCGGGAGACCAGCGTTTGAGCGGATCGCCGTCGAACCGAAGAAATCTCCGTTCGCCCCCGGATCGAGTCCGGGGCAGGCTCTGAGCGTAGGCCGCAAGGCCGAAGTCGAAGGGCACTCGCCCGGACCCTACGAAGCGGGCAGCTTGGCTTTGACGCCAATCAGTCAGCGTTTGAGCGGATCGCCGTCGAGCGCGGCATCGAGTTTGTGCCGCAGCATGGCCAGACCGTCGCTGAGGCGCTGTTCCTGCCCGTCGTGCTGCTTGCGCAGGCTCAGAAATTCGTGAGTCACGCTGATCGCGGTCAGCACCGCCAGCCGCTCGAAGCTGGGCGCCTTGGCGTTGGCGCGCAGCTCGCGCATCTTGCGGTCGAGGAAACCGGCCGCTTCGAGCAGGCCCTCGCGTTCTTCCGGCGCACAGGCGATCAGGAATTCGCGGTCGATCAGTCGCAGTGCGACCGGTTCACTGCTGGACATAAGTTTTGTCAACCGTTGCTTTCAAGCGATTTCAACCGCTGGATCATCGCTTCCACGCGGCCACGTGCCTGCTCGTTGCGCGCCAGCAGACCCGCGCGCTCGCCGGACAATTGCTCCTGGCTGTGGCGCAGGCTGCGGTTTTCCTCGGTGAGCCGGCGCACGGTATCGAGCAGCCGGTCCAGCTGCTGACCCAAGGCGATCAGTTCCTGATGGACGGGGTCGGACGGAACCTGATCGGGCGTACTCATGCACGAAACTATAACAGGACGCTGGCGGAAATCAGCTGGCTTGCGGCAGGTGTGCGTGGCAAGCCTGACGGCTGCATTAAACTGGCGGCCTTTCCTTGAAGGAGCAGCGCCATGACGGCTAGCGAACTGGTGGGCCATGACGATATCGACGCGCTGATCATGCGCCTGCGGCTGGGTACCGAAGCCAGCGAACTGCATGGCTCGCTGTGCGGCTATCTGGCTGGTGGTGGCTCGCTGCGCGGCACCTCGGTGCTGGGCGCGTTGCAGCTGGACGGCGAGGCCACCGACCCCGCGCCGGACGATCAGGCGTTGCTGCAGCGGCTGGCGCAGCAGTGCGAGACCGAGCTGTCCGATCCGGAGCTGGGCTTCGAGCCGTTGCTGCCGGCCGACGACCGCCCGTTGCCCGAGCGCGCCGAGGCGATGGTCGACTGGTGCCGCGGTTTTCTCGGCGGGTTCGGCCTCGCCGGCACGTCGGCGCATGCGCAGCTGTCGGAAGAGGCGCAGGAAGTCCTGCGCGACCTCGGCACGGTGGCCGCGTCGTCGTTCGATTTCGGCAGCGAAACCGAGGACGAGGACGCGCTGATCGAGGTGCAGGAATTCGTGCGCGTCGCCGCTATGTTGCTGCATACCGAATGCACCGCGCACGGCCCTTCCGCCAGCGGCACCTTGCATTGATCCCCAGCGGCGTATCCAGCCTGACCGCGCTGGCGATCAGCGCGGATGAATTCGCGCGTCGTCGCCGCCAGTTGATGCAGATGGCCGGCGCGGACGCCGTGCTGCTGGTCGCCGCCGCGCCCGAGCGCATGCGCAACGCCGACGCCGCGTGGCCATACCGGCAGGATTCGGATTTTCATTACCTGGCCGGCTTCCCCGAATCCGACGCGGTGCTGGCGCTGCTGCCGGGCCGCAAACATGGCGAGGTGGTGCTGTTCTGTCGCGAGCGCGACCCGGCGCGCGAACGCTGGCATGGGCCGACGATCGGCACCGAACAGGCGGTGGCGGGCTACGGCATGGACGACGCGTTCCCGATCGAGGATATCGACGACATCCTGCCCGGCATGATCGAGGGACGTGGCCGCGTGTATTGCCATTTCGGCCGCGAACCGGGGTTCGACGCGCAACTGCTGGGCTGGATGCGCAAGCTGCGCCAGTTGCGTGGCGGCGGCGTAGTGCCGAAGGAATTCGTGGCGCTCGGCCATCTGCTGCACGACCTGCGATTGTACAAGTCGCGCGCCGAACTGAAGCTGATGCGCGCGTCCGCCGCGATCGCGGTCGACGCGCATCTGGCCGCGATGCACGCCGCCACGCCAGGTCGGCTGGAGTACGAAGTGGAGGCCGAGCTGCTGCGGGTGATACGCAGCAGCGGCGCGGTGCCGGCGTTCGCGCCGATCATTGCCGGCGGTGCGAATGCCTGCGTGATGCACTACCAGAGCCATCGTGCGCCGCTACGCAGTGGCGACTTGCTGCTGATCGACGCGGGCGCCGAACTGGACTGCTATGCGTCCGACATCAGCCGCACGTTTCCACTGAATGGCCGCTACAGCCGCGAGCAGCGCGCGCTGTACGAAGTGGTGCTGGCCGCCCAGTTGGCGGCGATCGACGAGGTGCGCCCGGACCGGCCGTTCAGTGCCGCGCACATTGCGGCCGTGCGCGTGTTGGCCGAAGGTCTGTGCCAACTCGGCCTGCTCAAGGGCGATGCCGATGCCGTGATCGCCGACGGCAGTTACCAGCGCTTCTTCCCGGCCAAGACCGGTCACTGGCTGGGGCTGGACGTGCACGACGTCGGCGACTACCGGGTTGGCGGCGAATCGCGTCTGCTGGAGCTGGACATGGTGTTGACGGTGGAACCGGGCCTGTACGTGGCGCCGGACGACCGAACCGTGGCCGAGCGCTGGCGCGGCATCGGCATCCGCATCGAGGACGATGTGGCGGTAACGCGCGACGGCAACGAGGTGCTTACCGCCGCGGTGCCGAAAGAGGCCGAGGCGATCGAGGCGTTGCTGGCCGCGCGCTAGCTCAGCTCGTCGGGCAGTTCCGAATCGTCATGCTGGCGATTCGCTGCGTCGGTGGCGTGCACCTCGTACCACATCGCATTGAGGATCGCGAAAGCACACGCCAGCCCGAGCCCGAGCAGCCATGAGAAATACCACATCAGTCCTTCCTCCTTTCAATAGCCGCCATGCGCCTTGCGCACGTGTTCCAGCGTGACCCGCCCGCGCATCACCCGATAGACCCAGCTGGTGTAGAGAATGATGATCGGCAGCAGCACCGCGGTGGCCAACAGCATCAACTGCAAGGTGCCGCGACTCGAAGATGCGTCCCACACGGTGAGGCTGGAACGTGGATCGAGGCTGGACGGCAGCAGGAACGGAAACAGCGCGAAGCCGGCGGACGCGATCGTGCTGCCGACCATCAGGCTGCTGGCGATGAAACCGGCCACGCTGCGCCGCCCGATCAGCGCCTGCACGCCGACCGCCGCGGCCAGCGCCAGCAGCGGCGCGACCCAGAACCACGGATATTGCATGTAGCCGGCGAACCAGCTGCCGCCCTCGGCGACCTGCTTGTACAGCGGATTGGAGACGCCATCGGTAGTCACCGGACCGACCACCGCGTAGCCGGGGATACCATACGCCAGCCACACGCCGGCCAGCACGTACAGCACGGCAAATACCAGCGTCATCCAGCGCGCAATCCTGACCGCACGTGCGGCGATCGCATGGTCCGCCTTCAGCGCGGCGAAACACGCGCCGTGTGCCAGCAGCATGCTCAGCGAGATCAGCCCGCACAGCAATGCGAATGGCTGCAGCAACTCGAAGAAACCCGCATGCCAGCTCATGCGCAGGTCATCGTCGAAGCGGAACGGCAGGCCCAGGAACAGGTTGCCGAAGGCCACCCCCGACACCAGCATCACCACGATGCCGGAGCCGCTGAGCACCCAGTCCCACAGCGCAGCCCAGCGCGGGTCATGGATCTTGCTGCGGAAATTGAAGCCGACCGGGCGCAGTATCAGCGCCAGCAGCACCAGCGCGATCGCCATGTACATGCCGGAGAACGACACCGCATAGAGCATCGGCCAGGCCGCGAACGTGGCGCCGCCGGCGACGATGAACCACACCTGGTTGCCTTCCCAGGTCGGCTCGATGCCTTCCAGCAGAACCAAACGTTCCTCGTTGTCGCGGCCGAGCACTTTCAGCAACCCGGCGACCCCGAAATCGAAGCCGTCCATGATCGCGAAACCGATCAGCAGCGTGCCGAGCAAGGCCCACCAGATCACCCGCAGCGTGGCGTAGTCCAGCATGATGCGCTCCTAGTCTTCCATGGCCGGTCGTTGTGAGGGATCCGGCCCGCGCTGCGGCCAGATGCCCAGTCCGTCCGGTCCCTTGCGGGTGAACTTCAGCATCAGCGCCACGTCGACGATCGCCAGCGCGGTGTAGAAAAAAATGAAGCCGCCGAGCGAAGTCAGCACCTGGCCGGCGCTGACCGACGACACGCCCAGCGCGGTAGGCAGCACGCCTTCGATGGCCCACGGCTGGCGACCGTATTCGGCGACGATCCAGCCCAGCTCGATGGCGATCCATGGCAACGGCAGGCTCCACAGTGCCAGGCGCAGATACCAGCGCTGCGTATCCAGCTTGCGCGTGCTGGCCTTCCAGAACGAGAACGCAAACAGCGCGATGAAGTAGAAGCCGCAGCCGACCATGATGCGGAACGCCCAGAACAGCACCGGCACATTCGGGATCGTGCTGTCGGCCGCTTTCTGGATGTCCGCCGGCGTCGCCTGGCGTGGATCGTCGACGTATTTCTTCAGCAGCAGCGCATAGCCCAGATCCTTGTCGTGCGCGGCCAGGGTAGCCTTCGCCTGCGCGTTGCCCTTGTCCTGGCGCAGCATCAGCATCGCGTCGTAGGCCTGGATGCCGGTGCCGATGCGGCCCTTGGCGGCATCCACCAGTTCGGCGATGCCGGGCATCGTCTGGTCGATCGAGTGCGTGCCGATCAGCCCCATCACCCACGGAATCCTGACCGCGTAATGGGTGGTGCGCTGCTGCACGTCGGGAAGGCCGAACACGGTGAACGCGGCCGGCGCCGGCTCGGTGTGCCACATCGCCTCGATCGCGGCCATCTTCATCTGCTGGTTGAGCGACACGGTGTAGCCGGAGGCATCGCCCAACACCACCACCGACAGCGCCGCGGCCAACCCGAAACTGGCCGCCACCGTCATCGAGCGCTTGGCGAAATCCACGTTGCGCCCGCGCAGCAGGTACCAGGCGCTGATCGACAGCACGAACATCGCGCCCAGCACGTAGCCGGCGCTCACCGTGTGCACGAATTTCTCCTGCGCCACCGGATTGAAGAACACTTCGGAGAACGAGGTCACCTCCATGCGCATCGTCTGCGGGTTGAACTCGGAGCCGACCGGATGCTGCATCCACGCGTTGGCGATCAGGATCCACAGCGCCGACAGGCTGGTGCCCAGCGCCAGGAACCACGTCACCAGCAGATGCTTGATCCGCGAAGTGCGCTCCCAGCCCATGAAGAACACACCGATCAGGGTCGCTTCGAGGAAGAACGCCATCAGTCCCTCGATCGCCAGCGGTGCGCCGAAAATGTCGCCCACGTAATGCGAGTAGTAGGCCCAGTTCATGCCGAACTGGAACTCCATCGTCACGCCGGTGGCCACGCCCATCGCGAAGTTGATGCCGAACAGCACGCCCCAGAACTGCACCATGCGCTTCCACACCTCGCGCCCGGTCATCACGTAGACGCTCTCCATGATCGCCAGCATCCACACCAGCCCCAGTGTCAGCGGCACGAACAAGAAGTGGTACAGCGCGGTCAGCGCGAACTGCAGGCGTGACAGCGTGACGACATCGGCATCGATGATCATGGGCGGGCTTCCGCGGGCGCGTGGGATGCCGGCGCCAGCCGCTGCGCGATCGCGCCCGGGCTGACGTCGGGTTTCGGTTGCGGCGCGAACACCAGCCACCAGATCAGCGTAAGCAGCGCGATCTTCAGCGCGATGATGGCGAACAGCTCTAACGTCAGCCGCCGCAATGGTCGTTGCGGCATGCCGGTTTTTTCTGTCGGAGCGATCGGTGCTGCGGAGCTGGACATGCGACGAATCCGTGCATTGCCTGTCCCGCAGCATACGCCGCCAACCCGTTGACTCGATGTGGACGAATGTCGCAGCGGCGCGTTGTCGCAGCTTTGTGGGAGCGACTTCAGTCGCGATGCCCTGGCCTGATTCAAGCGCGAAGGCATCGTGACTGAAGTCGCTCCCACGAAAGCTGGCGGTTACATCAGCGCGAACGCATCCCGCGTCAGGTTCTCCGGCGGACCATCGGTGCACACCACATCGTCCTCAATGCGGATACCGCCGTACTGGCGGAACGCGTCGACTTTCGCCCAGTCGATGTCGCCGGCGACCGGTTTGTCGCGCAGTTCGGCCAGCAGCATGTCGATGAAATACAGGCCCGGCTCGATCGTCACCACCATGCCCGGTTCGAGCACGCGGGTCATGCGCAGGTACGGATGGCCGTCCGGACGCGCGATGCTGCCACCGCGCTCGCTCTGCTGGAAGCCGGCCACGTCGTGCACCTGCAGGCCGATCGGGTGGCCGAGGCCGTGCGGGAAGAATGCGGAGGTGACACCGGACTCGACGGCGTTCTCCGCGCTCATGCGGATGAAGCCGTGTTCGCGCAGTACACCGGCCAGCACGTGATGGGCGTGGATGTGCAGCTCCGGGTAGCTCTGTCCGCCGCGCACCTTCGCCACGAAACCCTGCTGCGCGGCGTCGACGCTGTCGATCAGCGCCTGGAACTCGGCGGCCTGCGGCGCGGCGTAGGTGCGCGTGATGTCGCTGGCGTAGCCGGCCGCGCTGGCGCCAGCGTCGATCAGGAACGAGCGGCTGTGCGCCGGTGGCGTGCGGTCGAAGTTCGTGTAATGCAGGACCGCGCCATGCTGGTTGAGGGCGACGATGCTGGCGTACGGCAGCTCGGCGTCGATCTGGCGCGCGGCGGCGAGGTAGGCCAGGTGGATGCCGAGCTCGCTTTCGCCGGCACGGAACGCGGCCTCGGCCGCGCGGTGCGCACGCGTGCCGATGCGGCTGGCCTCGCGCATCAAGGCCAGTTCGTACGCGGTCTTGTACGAGCGATGCCAGTGCAGGTAATCCAGCACGGCCGACGGGTTGTTCGCCTCGACGCCGTCAACCGCAGGGCAGGCCGCGGCGATCACTGCGCGCTTGCCGGTCGGCAATTCGGCCAGTGCGTCGGTGGCGTTGCGCACGATCACGATCTCGAAGTGTTCGACCCAATAGCCGTCCGGCGCCTGCGGCACGACATGCCAGTAGTCGCGCGGCTGCAGGAAAATCAGCTTCGGCTTGCGCCCCGGCGTATACGCGATCCAGCTGCCCGGCGCGTCGGTCAGCGGCAGCCAGTGCTTGAAGTGCGGGCTGACCACGAACGGGTAGTCCTGGTCATCGAGGAATTTGCGCAGCGGCGTGCCGGCGGCGATCAGCAGATGATCGAAGCCGCCCAGCGCGAGGGCCTGGTCAGCGCGTTCGCGCACGGTGGCCAGGTGTTGCGGATACAGCGAGGCGAGTGAATCGTGCATGGGGACTCCTGCGGCGGCGGGCTGTCCTGCTGCCGCAGGGTCTGCGCGCGTCGTGACGACGATGGGCCATGCTGCAGGCCGCTGCGTGCAGGGCCGGAACAGCCCGTGATGGAAGAGGGAGAGCAGCCCATGATGACGCGCGGGCGCTGCTCCTGCCAGCGAGGCTCAGGCCTGGCTGAGCCAGCTGTCCAGCCGGGCGGCGTCGGCGTCGGTGATCGCCACGATGCGGTAGCCGGACCAGACCTGTCCGGAACTCGCGGTGGTTTCCTGCCATTGCTCCTGGATGCCGAACTCGATCGGCTGCGACTGGGTCAGCAGTCGCCCCGAACTCGGCAACGCCATGCTGACCTGATAGATCGCCTCGCTGCGGGGCGGCTGCGCGGTGATCAGCAGCATGCCGGTGCTGGAAAGGTTGCCCAGGGTGCCGAACGGCAGGCCGCTGATCGCGTCGGTCACGATGGCGTTGACGCTGGCGCGCTTGCGCTCGGCGCGACGTTGGTTGGGATTGCTCATCGGCGTGCGGATTCCGGTGGGGTGGTGCGGCGTGCCTCAGTCTGCTGGCGCAGGCTGCCGGTGAGGCTGCGCCAGGCGCGATCGAGCAGACTCTCCGGTTGTTCCGGCACTTCACATACGCGGCCGCTGGCGACTTCATGGGCCAGCTGGGCCAGGGTCATTTCCTCGCCGCGCTGGCCGCGCCGGCTGACCATCAGGCAGCGACCGGACATCGGCGAATACCAGGCCAGCTTGCGTCGCGCGATCTGTCCGGTGCTCGGGTCGACAAACTCGAACCAGCTGCCGAACGGCAGTCCGCGCAGGTGCTGCTCGATACGTTGCTGGCGCGGGTCGACCGGCGCGGGCGGTGCGGGTGCCGCAGCAGTCGGGGCGGCCGTTTCGTGACCGGACGACTGGTGTTCGCCGAGTCGCTGATGCTGCTTCAGGCGCAATGCCAGATCGGTGGCGCTGGGCAGCTCCGCGGCGGGGTCGGGCGTGCCTGCACCGAGCAGCCGCTGCGCCACCTGCACCGATTCCTCGGCATGCATGCCGATCTGCTGCAGGCCGGATTCCACCTCCACCTGCAGCTGCAGCCGGTCGTCCACCGGCAGGCGGCCGAGCAGCTGGTCGGTGATCGCTAGCTGGCCACGGAACGAGTCGCTGTCCTCACCATGCCGCAACAGGGTCAGCGCCAGCACGTCGGTCCAGGCGCGATCGAGCAGGGCACGCAGCAGGCCGCGCGGCGGCGACTGCGCAAAGCGCTCGGCCATCAGTTCGCCGGCACGGTGGCGCGCCTGGTCCAGCCGCTCGCGGCCCTGGGCGGCTTCCACGTGACGTCGTTCGGCGGCCTGGGCCTTGCGCGTGAGCAGCCCCAGATGATGTTCGATGTCGGCCAGCAGCGTGGTGTACAGACCGGTGCTGGGCGGTTCCTGGCTGGCGCGGCTGACCAGCTGCTCGAGCTTGGTCGCCAGCGGGCGGTTGCTCTCGTCGTCGCTGCCGTCGAGCCAGTCGTTCGCCGCCGCGGTCACCGTGTCCAGTAGCCGGCGCGCCGGATGTTCGCGTTTCTCGAAGAAGCTGTGGTCCGCCACCGCCATGCGCAGCACCGGTAGCTGCAGATCGCTGAGCAGGCCGCGGGCGTTGCCGCCGTGCT
Source organism: Rhodanobacter sp. (assembly GCA_041690935.1). Classification (GTDB taxonomy): domain Bacteria; phylum Pseudomonadota; class Gammaproteobacteria; order Xanthomonadales; family Rhodanobacteraceae; genus Rhodanobacter. Next base: position 18,281 of record JBEPVP010000015.1, on the reverse strand, counting down.
GCAGTTGCTGGCCGACTTGCTCGAACAGTCTTGCCACCAGCTCCACCGTGTCGCCCTGTTCGCCGCTCAGCTGGGTGCGTGGCGCGCCCACGGGATTGCCGAAGTTGAGCTGGGCCAGCAGTTCCTCGCGCAGCCGCGCGGCGCTGCGCAGTTCGCGGCTGGCGTGGTCGGTGACCTGGGCCAGATGCTGCTGCAGCGCGCCCAGGGCGGTTTGCAGTTCGTCCTCGCTGGCGGCGCGACCGGCCGGCTGGCCGGCGCTGCCGCCCTGGCTGGCGCGCTGCTGCGCGAGCAGGTCGCGCAGAGACTCGAGTACCTCGATGGAGCCGCCGCCACTGCTGCCTGCCGTGGTGGGGTTGGCGGCGACGGGCGCCGGCTCGGTGGCGGCCACGGCTTCGCCGGCGGCCGACCGTGTCCGCTTGCTCACGCGCCGCGGGATCGGAATGCTGCGCAGCTGGGGCAGGACGCCATCGGCCTGCCATTGCGCGTTGATGGTGCTGTACAGCGGCGTCAGCGACTGGATCACCGACTGGTCGAAATGCTGCAGCAGCAATAGCTGATGTTGCAGCGGCAGCTCCAGTTCCGTACTGGCCTGGTGGCACACCTGCGCCAGCGCATGCGGCCCCAGCGGCAAGGCCGGGCCTTCCAGCGGCGGCGCGCCGATCAGCGCGGCCATCCGGTAGCCCAGTTCGTACAGCACGCTGCTGTGGCGCACTTCGCCACGGGCGCCCAGTTGCTCCAGCGCCATGGCGAGCTCCTGCTCGACCGTGTCCAGCAGCTCCAGCGACTGCCATGGCTTCTCATTGGCAGCGTGCCCGGCGGGCTGGCCCTTGGCGGTGTCGACCTCATTGATCGTGGCGCCCAGGCGCTCCATGAAGCGCTGTTCGAAGGTGGACCGATCCTGCAGCACGCGTTGTCGGCTGGCGAAGCACTCCTGCTGCTCGCTCGATCGATGCGCCCGTTCGGCCAGCGCAAAAAGCTGCCGCTCGAACTCGGCCAGGCAACGCCGCAGCGGTTCGTGCAGCCCTTCCACGCATAGCGTGTAGCTGGTCTCCAGCAGCCGCTGCGCACGTGCGGGCCAGCGCCCGCTGCTCAGGCGAGAACCCTGAAGCGGCGCGAGCGAACGGCGTCGATCCTGTCCGACATCCATGCAAAGAACCTGATAATCCCCCGGAGCGGTCAGTCTATGCCGGATGCTGCGGGGATGCCATCGCCCCATCGGCGATGGAATTCAGTCCAGAAAGCTGGCAATCACGTCGTTGAGAAAACGCTGGCCCAGCGCGGTGGTGTGCAGCCGCTGCGGGTCCTCATGCAGCCAGCCGCGCCGGTGCGCATCGGCCAAGGCCGATGCGATGCGCTCAAGCGGCAGGCCGGTACGTTCGGTGAACGCGTTCATCGGTACGCCATCGACCAGGCGCAGCGCGTTCAACATGTACTCGAACGGCAGTTCGGCAGCGCTGACCAAGGTGTCGCCGCCCACCCGCGCCGCGCCGCCGGCCGCCTCCATGTAGGCGCGCGGATGGCGGCTCTTCCAGCGCCGATGCACCTGACCGCTGACCGCATCGCTGAGCTTGCCGTGCGCACCGGCACCGATGCCGAGGTAGTCGCCGAACTGCCAGTAGTTGAGGTTGTGCACGCAGCGTCTGCCGGGCTGGGCGTAGGCGGAGATTTCGTACTGACCGTAGCCGCCCGCGGCGAGACGGACTTCGCAGGCTTCCTGCATCGCCCAGGCGTGATCGTCATCCGGCAGCGGCGGCGGGTTGGCGGCGAATACGGTATTCGGCTCCAGCGTGAGCTGGTAGTGCGAGATATGCGTCGGTGCCAGTGCCACCGCACGCTCCACGTCGGCCAGCGCGCCGTCCAGGGTCTGCTGCGGCAGCGCGTACATCAGGTCGAGATTGATGTTGCTGTAGCCGGCGTCCTGCGCCGACTTCACCGCGGCCTCGGCTTCACCGGCCGAGTGAATGCGGCCAAGCCGCTTCAGCTTGTCGTCGTCGAAACTCTGCACGCCGAACGAGATACGGTTGACCCCGGCGGTCAGGTAGCCGTCGAAGCGGCCGTGCTCGACCGTGCCGGGATTGGTCTCCAGGGTGATTTCCGCATCCGCGGCCAGCGGCAGGCGCGCACGCACGCCATCGAGCAGGCGCTCGATCAGCTCCGGCGCAAACAGGCTCGGCGTGCCGCCGCCGAAGAAGATGCTGATCACCGGACGGCCCTGGAGCGCCTCACCGAAATCCACGCGATCGGCATCGAGGTCGGCCAGCAGGTGGTCGATGTAGTCGGCGTACGGCGGCGGCGTGCTGCGCAGGCCGTGCGAGTTGAAGTCGCAGTACGGGCACTTCTTCACGCACCACGGCATGTGGATGTACAGCGACAGCGGTGGGGCGGTGAGGCTCATTCGCGCAACTCGGCCAACCGTGCGTGCAGCTTCACCAGGGCCTGGCCGCGATGGCTGAGCCGGTTCTTCAGTGCATCGTCCATTTCGGCCACGCTTTGTTCATGGCCATCGGGCCGGAACACCGGGTTGTAGCCGAAGCCGCCGCTGCCGCGCGGCGCTTCGAGGATGCGGCCGTGCCAGCGTGCTTCGGCGACCAGCGGGGCCGGATCGTTCGCGTGCTGCAGCAGCACCAGCACGCAGATGAAGAACGCGCCGCGCCGTTCGGAGGGCACGCCGTCGAGTTCGCGCAGCAGCTTGGCGTTATTCGCCGCCGCGTCGCCGTGGCGGCCGCTGTAGCGCGCCGAATACAGGCCCGGCGCCCCGTGCAGATGATCCACGCACAGGCCCGAGTCATCCGCCAGCGCGGGCAGGCCGCTGGCCTGAGCGGCGTGGCGGGCTTTCAACAGGGCGTTCTCGACGAAGGTCAGGCCGGTCTCGTCGGCGTCACCGATGCCGAGGCTGGCCTGGGCAATGACTTCCAGGCCACTGTCGGCGAGCAGTGCGCCGAACTCCTTCAGTTTGCCCGGGTTGCTGCTGGCCAGCACGATGCGTGGTGTCATCTGGTGATTCCCGATTTCGACGTCAGAGCGCCAGCGCCGTGCGCTGGGCGACGACCAGTTCGCCGATACCTTTCTCGGCCAGCGCCAGCAGCGCGTCCATCTCGTCGCGGCGGAACGCATGGCCTTCGGCGGTGCCCTGCACCTCGATGAAGCCGCCGCCGTCGTTCATCACCACGTTCATGTCGGTGTCGCAATTGGCGTCTTCGGCGTAATCGAGGTCGAGCACCGGCATGCCCTGGTAGATACCGACCGACACCGCGGCGATGGCGCCCACGATCGGGTTGCGCTTGAGGTTCTCGCGCTTCATCAGCAGGCTCACCGCATCGACCAGCGCCACGTACGCGCCGGTGATCGCCGCGGTGCGGGTGCCGCCATCGGCCTGCAGCACGTCGCAGTCGAGCGTGATCACGCGCTCGCCCAGCGCCTGCCGGTTGACGCAGGCACGCAGGCTGCGGCCGATCAGGCGCTGGATCTCCATGGTGCGACCGCCCTGGCCGCCGCGCGCGGCTTCGCGCTGCATGCGGGTGTTGGTGGCGCGCGGCAGCATGCCGTATTCGGCGGTGATCCAGCCCTCGCCCTTGCCGCGCAACCACGCCGGCGCGCGATCCTCGATGCTGGCGGTGCACAGCACGCGGGTGTCGCCGAAACTCACCAGCACCGAGCCCTCGGCGTGGCGGGTGTAGTGGCGTTCGATGGTGACGGTGCGCAGCTGGTCGCTGGCGCGGCCACTGGGGCGGGGGACGGGATTCATGGGGTGGTTCCTGCGCGTCGCTTGGCCGGATTGGGCAAGGCGGGACCGGAGAGTTTACCATTGCGTCCCTATCCCCACGTTCGGACGCGCCCAGATGATCCGCAGCATGACGGCTTACGCCAGTGCCGAAACCACCGGCCCCGCCGGCACGCTCAGTTGCGAGCTGCGCACGGTCAACCACCGCTACCTGGAGCTGAGCCCGCGCTTGCCGGACGATCTGCGTGCGTTCGAATCGCAGTTGCGCGAGCGGGTGGCGGCGAAGCTGTCGCGCGGCAAGCTGGATCTCGCCGTGCGCCGCAGCGGCGATGCGCGCAGCGACTCGCTGCAGGTCAACAACGCGCTGCTGTCGCGGCTGTCGGAATTGAACCTGGACATGGCTGCGCTGTTCCCCGGCCTGCAGGTGCAGTTCACCGAACTGCTGCGCTTTCCCGGCGTGATGCAGCAGGCCGAGACCGATCCGGACGCCCAGCAAGTTGCGCTGTTCGACGTGCTCGATCGTGCGCTGGACGCGCTCACCGCCACCCGCGAGCGCGAGGGCGAGAAGCTGGGCGAGATCCTGCGCGACAAGCTCGATGGCATCGAACGCGTGGTCGCCGAGGTGCGCGGCTGGATGCCGGAGATCCGCGCCGCGCTGCGTACGCGGCTCGAAACGCGTCTGGCTGATCTGAAGCAGCCGGTCGAGCCGGGCCGGCTGGAGCAGGAGCTGGTACTGCAGATCACCCGCACCGATGTCGATGAAGAACTGGACCGACTCAGCACGCACATCGGCGAAACGCGCCGCGTGCTCGGCCTGCAGGAACCGGTCGGGCGCCGGCTGGATTTCCTGATGCAGGAGTTCAACCGCGAGGCGAACACGCTCGGTTCCAAGTCGGTCGACGCGCGCAGCACCAATGCCGCGGTCGAACTGAAGGTGCTGATCGAGCAGATGCGCGAACAGGTGCAGAACATCGAATGAGTGCGACCGACGCCACCGACGCGCCGGTTGAAGGCACCCTGTTCGTGGTCGCTGCGCCGTCGGGCGCCGGCAAGTCCAGCCTGGTCAATGCGCTGCTGGAACGCGAGCGCGCGATCTCGCTGTCGGTGTCGCACACCACGCGGCCGCCGCGTCCCGGCGAGTTGTACGGGCGGCACTATTATTTTGTCGAACGCGCCGAGTTCGAGCGCGAGGTGGCCGAGGGCATCTTTCTCGAACACGCCGAAGTGCACGGCAACCTGTACGGCACCTCGCGCACCACGGTGCAAGAATTGCTGGGACAGGGCCGCGACGTGTTGCTGGAGATCGACTGGCAGGGCGCCGAGCAGATCCGTCGCAGCAAGCCCGATTGCGTCAGCGTGTTCATCCTGCCGCCATCGCGGGTGGAACTGGAGCGGCGCCTGCGCGGCCGCGGCTCGGACAGTGCCGAGGTGATCGAGCGCCGGCTGCACAATTCACGCGGCGAGATCGCCCACGCGCACGAATTCGACTACATCCTGGTCAACGACGTGTTCGACGAGGCGCTGGCCGATCTCCAAGCGATCGTGCGGGCGGTGCGCCTGCGCAGCGCGCTGCAATGGCAGCGGCACGAGGCGCTGATCACCGAGCTGCTCGCCGCCGGGGCCTGAGCCGCGCAGTCGCCGCATGGCCTTCGAACAGCGCTTCCGCTACCTTGTCCGCTTCCCCATCGCCGCTAGCCGCCCATGACCGATCCCGTTCGCGCCACGCCTGACGACCCCACCCTGGTGCGGATCCGTGGCCTGACCACGGTGCTCAACGGCAAGACCATCTTCGACGCGCTGGACATGGACATCCCGCGCGGCAAGATCACCGCGATCATGGGTCCCAGCGGCACCGGCAAGACCACCTTGCTCAAGCACATCACCGGGCAGATGCGCGCCGATGCCGGCAGCATTCATGTGAACGGCGCCAACGTGGCCGAGCTGTCGCGCGAGCAGCTGTACAAGCTGCGCGAGGGGATCGGCTACCTGTTCCAGAACTCGGCCCTGCTGACCGACTTCGACGTATTCGAGAACGTGGCGTTTCCGCTGCGCCAGCATACGAAATTGCCGGAGGTGCTGATCCGCAACCTGGTGTTGCTGAAGCTGCAGGCGGTCGGTTTGCGCGGCGCCGCGCGGCTGCTGCCGAACGAGCTGTCCGGCGGCATGGCGCGACGGGTGGCGCTGGCACGGGCGATCGTGTTCGATCCGATGCTGATTCTGTACGACGAGCCGTTCGTGGGACTCGATCCGGTGGCGCTGAACCAGGTGCTGAAACTGATTCGTACGCTCAATGAAACGCTGGGCATCACCAGCGTGCTGGTGGCGCACGAAATCGAGGCGGTCAAGCGGATTGCTGATCACGTGTTCCTGATCGCGAACGGCAAGGTGGTGGCGCAGGGCGATCCGAAGACCATCGCCAACGACGGCTCGCCATGGACGCGCCAGTTCTTCGGTGGCGAGGCGGACGGCCCGGTACCGTTCCAGTATCCGGCCGTCAACCTGGCCCAGGATCTGGGTTTTGCCGGAGCGACGAAATGAATCCGCACCCACTCCGGCGCGGCAACGTGGTGACCCAGTCGCTGACCCAGATCGGCCTGTGCGGGTTGTTTCTGCTGACCTTGCTGGCGGCGATTCCGCGCAGCATGCGCTACGTGCGCGAGACGATCCGCCAGCTGTGGTTCGTCGGCGCGATGAGCCTGACCATCATCATAGTCTGCGGCCTGTTCGTGGGCATGGTGCTGATGTTGCAGCTGTACCACGTGCTGTCGATTTTCGGCGGCACCTCGGCCAGCGGCATGGTGGTGGCGCTGTCGGTGTACCGCGAGCTGGGGCCGGTGGTCACCGCGCTGTTGTTCGCCGGACGCGCCGGCACCTCGATCACCGCCGAGATCGGCCTGATGCGCGCCACCGACCAGATCGATGCGATGGAGATGATGGCGGTCGACCCGATCGCCTACGTCGCCACGCCGCGCTTCCTGGCCGGGCTGATCGCGATGCCGCTGCTGTGCTGCGTGTTCTGCGCGATGGCGATCTTCGGCGGCCATCTGGTCGGCGTGACCTGGCTCGGCATCGACAACGGTACGTTCTGGTCGAACATGACCGCCGTGGTCGACGTGCATACCGATATCGTCAACGGCGTGCTGCTGAAGAGCCTGGCGTTCGGCGCGGTGGTGTCGCTGATCGCGGTGTTCCAGGGCTTCACCACGCCGCCGACCAGCGAGGGCGTGGCCTACGCCACCACCCGCACCGTGGTCGCCTCGTCGATCGCGATCCTGGCGCTGGACTTCGTCCTCACCGCTTTCTTGATGTGACTGCCATGAAATCCATTTCGAACATCCGTATTCCAACGAGGATCGTGCCGTGAGCCAACCGAGAAGTTCCTATGCCGTCGGCACCGGCCTGTTCATCGTGCTGGGTTTTGCCGCGCTGGCCTACCTGGCCACCCAGACCAGTTCGGTGGCGAACGTGCATCAGGGCAACAGCTATACCGTCGAGGCGACGTTCACCAACATCGGTCAGTTGAAGGAGCGCGCGCCGGTTAAGATCGCCGGCGTGCGGGTCGGCCAGGTGCAGTCGATCACGCTGAAGCCCGGCCACGATGTGGCCGACGTGAAGCTGTCGATCGACCAGAGCTACGACCACATTCCGCAGGATTCGGTGGCGACGATCTTCACCAGCGGCCTGCTCGGCGATCAGTACGTGGGCATCCAGTACGGCACGTCGAAGCAGACCGTGGCAGCCGACGGCACGCTGGCGCGGACCAAATCGACCCAGCCGCTGGAAGAGATGCTTGGCAAGTTCTTCGGTGCCGGTAGCGTGGTCGACAATGTCGGCGGCAGCTATACGGTGAAGGCGGGCTTCAGCAATGTCGGTTCGCTCTCGGCCGGGGCGCCGGTGAAGATGGCGGGCGTGGTGATCGGCAGCGTGCAATCGGTACATGCGGATCCGGTCAAGCTGAATGCCGAGGTCGTGCTGTCGATCGACAAGCGCTACAACGCGATTCCCGACGATTCGGCCGCCGCGGTGTTCACCAGCGGTTTGATTGGCACCCAGTATGTTGCGATCCAGCCTGGTGGCTCACCCGATGCGCTCAAGGACGGTGACGAGATGATCCTGACCCAGTCGGCGATGCAACTGGAGGATCTGATCGGCAAGTTCCTGGTCAACGGTTCGTCCACCGACAAGAAGGATGCCGGCAACGGCCAATCCGACACCCCCGCCGGCAAGCACTGAGCCGGCATTGCTCAAGGAGTTACCCATGTTGCGCAGTCTGGCCTTTGCCACCGCCGTCGTCTTCGGCATCGTTGCCACCGCTCCGGCGTTCGCCCAGGACGTCGCCCCCCCGGCCAGCGCATCCGCTGCCGCCCAGCAGACCCCGGCGCAGGTCGTGCAGGTCATTGCCGACCAGCTGGCCAATGCGATTGATGGACATCGCGACGAGCTCAAGCACAACCAGGAAAAGTTGATCAAGGTCATCGATGGCGTGTTCCTTCCGCACTTCGACCTCGACTATGCCTCGATCCTGGTGCTCGGCCAGCACGCGCGCGAGGCGACTCCGGAACAGCGTGAACGCTTCGCCAAGGCGTTCTACAACTCGATCACTCATCGCTACGCCGAAGGCCTGCTCAACTACACCCGCGGCCGGGTCAAGGTGCTGCCGTTCAAGGGCGACCTCAATGTCAAGCGCACCGTGGTGCGCACCCAGGTGGTGCTGGACGACGGCAAGCTGGTGTCGATCGACTACGCTTTCCGCAAGAGCCGCAGCGGCGACTGGAAAGCCTACGACGTGATTATCGAGGGCATCTCGTATGTCACCAACTACCGCAACCAGGTCGATGCGGAAATCCGCAAGGTCGGCATCGAACAGTTGATCGCCAACCTCGAAAACCAGGGCTCGAAGGCGCTGGAGACGATGGCCAAGGACAACAAGGACAAACCGTGACGAACGCGGTCGGGCCGGCTTTCCAGCTGGATGCGGGCACGCCGGGCACGCTGGGCGTGAGCGGTGTATTGAGCTTCGACACCGCCGCCGCGGCCTTGCGGATGATCCAGTCTGCGCTGGCCGGCGCCGCGGTGGGCCAGCTCGATCTGGCCGGTGTCCGTCACAGCGACAGCGCCGGTCTCGCCTGCGTGCTGGCGGTCGCGGCCGACGCCGACCGCTGCGGCAAGACCCTGCAGATCGTCAACATGCCGGCCGGCATGCGGTTGCTGGCGCAGGTCTGCGAAGTCGATCCCCTGATGGCCTGACCGCCATCCTGCGGCAGAAACGACAAAGGGGCCTGGCGGCCCCTTTGTCGTTTCCACGAAGCGGCACCTGCTTACGGTTTCTGCGTCGCCTGTTTCGGATGCTTGCTTTCCCACTGGTGCTGCTGATCCAGCAACTGCTCGGGGTCGAAATTCTTTTCGTCCAGGCCCTGCATCTGCTGAATGATCTCGACCGGCGGGTTGCCGTCGTAGATCTCGTACAGGCGCTGCTGCCGATACGCATCGCGAATGAACACGTAGGGATCGTAAGCCGACTGCAGGAAGTTCTCTGCATCGATGGCGCGCGCGCGGATAGTGACCAGATACATCATCTGCGGCACGTACTGCAGGCCGTTGTAATGGTGATTGTTGGCGAACAGGGTCAGCGGGTCGAAGAAATAACTGTCGACCGGCCGTTGCCAGATGTCGCGCACGGTGCTCGGGCCGAGCAGCGGCAGTACCAGGTAGTCGCCTTCCGGAGCACCCCAGCGTGCCAGGGTGATGCCGAAGTCGTTGTTTTCCAGCGGCAGGCCAAGCTGGCTGGCCGGGTCGAAGAATCCGCCGATACCCAGGGTCAGGTTGACCAGGAACCGGCCGGTGCTCTGCAGCGCCTGTTTCGGGCGCGCCTGCAACAGGTCGTTGGCCACCGTGACCGGCATGCGGATATTGGTGAAGAAGTCACTGAACGAACGGCGCACCGGTGCACTGGTGACCTTGCGGTAGCCCAGCGCGACCGGGCGGATCACCGCCTTGTCCACCGCATCGTTGAATTGATACGCGCCGCGGTTGTACTTCTCCAGCGGATCGTCGGTGCGCGGCTTGGCGATCGTGCAGCCAGCCAGCAGCGCGAGCGCGAGCACGGGCAACCAGCGGCTCAGTGAGGGAAATCGGAGCGAGGAGGGCATGGGTCCGGGGATTCGCGTCGGGGAACAGTATAAGTGTACTGTTTGGTTTTATATCGTGCACGACTTTCGGTGTGCTTTCGCCGCTGCGCGCCGGTCCGTGGTCAGCCCATCATCATACGCGTCGCCGCATTGCCAGCAAAGCACCTGCTGGCTACACTGTCAGACCATATAAGTCATTTTATTCTTTGAGGATTTCGCATGGCACGTATTACCGTTGAAGACTGCCTCGAGGTGGTCGACAACCGTTTCGAGCTGGTGCTGATGGCAACCAAGCGCGCACGCCAGCTGGAAAAGGGCGCCGAACCGGCCGTCAACCCCGACCACGACAAGCCCACCGTGCTGGCGCTGCGCGAGATCGCCGCGCGCCGCATCGACCAAGCCACGATCGACCAGATCGACAAGGCCGAGCGCGAGCGCGCCGAGCGTGAAGCGCTCGAATGGGCCGCGGCCGAGGTGGACGACGACCTCTCCAAGGGCGGCGACGACTGATGGACGGCAGCTGCTGTAGATCGCGCGCCCGCCACATCGGCAATCCCGGTGTGATGCAGCGCGCGTGCATGGCAGCTGTTGGTTTTTCCTGTCGCGAGACGCGCGCCTGAGCTGGCGCCAGTACCGATGACTGCGGCCGCCCCTCCCGCTTCGGTCGACCTGTCCGCGCTGCCACCTTACGTGCTGGCATTGAAGGAGCGCATCGCCTACCTGGCCGATGCGCAGGTCGAGCGCGTGCTGCGGGCGTTCCAGATCGGCGCCCACGCGCACGCCGGGCAGGAACGCAAGAGCGGCGAGCCGTATATCACTCATCCGGTGGCGGTTGCCGGCATCCTCGCCGAACTGGGGCTGGACGCCGAGACGATCATCGCGGCGATCCTGCACGACACCCTGGAAGACACCGAACTCAGCCGTGAGGCGCTGGCCGCCGAGTTCGGTGAAGTCGTGGCCGAACTGGTCGACGGCGTCACCAAGCTGGACAAGATGCGCTTCGGCAGCCGCCAGGAAGCCGATGCGGAAAGCTTCCGCAAGATGCTGCTGGCGATGGCGCGCGACATCCGCGTCATCCTGATCAAGCTGGCCGATCGGCTGCACAACATGCGCACCCTGGGCGCCAAGGATCCCGAATCGCGCCGCCGCATTGCGCGCGAGACGCTGGAAATCTTCGCGCCGATCGCGCAGCGCCTGGGCATGAACAAGTTCAAGGCGGAGCTGCAGGACCTGGGCTTCCGCGCGCTCTATCCGGATCGTTACCGGGTGATCAGCGAGCGCATCCGCGCCGCCATCGGCAACCGCCGCGAGGCGATGGGCAAGATCGAGGCCGCACTGTCGGCGCGCCTCAGTGCCGAGCACCTGCAGAGCCGCGTCGTCGGGCGGATCAAGTCGCCATGGAGCATCTATTCGAAGATGCGCGGTGAGCACAAGAGTTTCGCCCAGCTGATGGACGTCTACGGTTTCCGCGTGGTCGTCGACAGCGCGATGAGCTGCTACGTGGCACTCGGCACGGTGCACGGGCTGTACAAGCCGGTGGACAAGCGCTTCAAGGATTTCATCGCGATCCCCAAGGCCAACGGCTACCAGTCATTGCACACCGTGCTGCTGGGGCCGTTCGGCGCGCCGATCGAGGTGCAGATCCGCACCGCCGAAATGGAATCGGTGGCCGAGAGCGGGGTGGCCGCGCATTGGGCCTACAAGACGGAAAGCGGCCCGGCCAACAGCGCGCAGGCGCGCGCCCGCGAGTGGCTGTCGTCGCTGGTGGACAGTTCGGCAAGCACCGTCTCGTCGGCGGAATTCATCGAGAATGTCAAGATCGACCTGTTCCCCGACGAGGTCTACCTGTTCACTCCGCGCGGCCACATTCTTTCACTGCCACGCAACGCCACCGCGCTGGATTTCGCCTACGCGGTGCATACCGATGTGGGCGATCACGCGGTGGCCGCGAGGGTCGACAAGAAGCTGCTGCCGCTGCGCACACGGCTGGAATCGGGGCAACTGGTGGAAATCATCACCGCGCCGTCGGCGGTGCCGAATCCGGCCTGGCTTGAGGTGGTGGTCACCGGCAAGGCGCGTAGTGCGATCCGCCAGTATCTGAAACATCTGCAGCACGAGGACGCGGTCGACTTCGGTCATCGCATGCTCGATCGCGCACTCGACGCACAGGGCAGCAGCCTGGATGCCATTCCCGCGGCGGTGCTGGATCGCTTCCTGGAAGCGTCCAAGCTCAAGCGGCTGGAGGAGCTGTTGTCCGACATCGCCCTGGGCAATCGCATGCCCGACATGGTCGCCACTCATTTGCTTGCCTCCCGCGGCAAGCGTAGCGGCAGCGCCCCGCAGACACCGCCGCAGACGCACGAGAAGATCCGCATTACCGGCGCCGAGCGCGGCGTGCTCAGCTTCGCCAACTGCTGCCATCCGCTGCCCGGCGACGACATCATCGGTTACCTGTCGTCCGGCAAAGGCATCGTGGTCCACCGCGAGGAATGCCCGAACGTGGTGGAGCTGCGCAAGTCGCCCGAGCGATCCGTGGCGATCGAATGGGATCGCGACGTGCAAGGCGACTATCGTGCCGAGCTGCGCATCGAGGTGATCAACCGTCCTGGCGTGCTGGCCACGGTGGCCGCCGCCATCGCTGCGGCGAACTCCAACATCGAGAACGTGGAGTACGTCGAGCGCGATGCGGCGGCTGCGACCTTGCTGTTCACCATGGAGGTGAAGAACCGCAAGCATCTGGCCGATGTGATCCGTCGGGTGCGCCGCACCGGCGTGGTCAGTGGGGCGTATCGCTATCCGCTCTAGGAGTGAGTGAAAAGGATTGAGAAACGAGTATGGCTGTAGCATCCACTCGTTTCTCATTCCTCTCCACTCCCCACTCGAGGTTTGCATGTCCCCCACCATCATCATCTCCACCGACCAGGCCCCAGCCGCGATCGGCCCGTACTCGCAGGCCGTGCGTGCGGGCCACACCGTGTACTTCTCCGGCCAGATTCCACTGGATCCGGCCACCGGCGCGCTGGTCGACGGCGACATCGCCGCGCAGACGCGGCGTGTATTCGACAACCTGACCGCGGTGGCGCAGGCGGCCGGTGGGTCGCTGGCGCAGATCGTGCGCGTGGGCATCTACGTGACCGATCTGGCGAACTTCGCCGCGGTCAACGCGGTGATGGCCGAGTATTTCCAGCCGCCGTATCCGGCGCGCTCCACCATCGAGGTGTCCGCCCTGCCCAAGGCGGCGCAGGTCGAGGTCGATGCAGTGATGGTGCTGGCGGGATGAGGAGGGCCTGATTCCAGGCCGCGGCTCGCGCCGACAATCCGCGTCGGCGGCTGGCTTACGGCAGCAGGCGGTGCTCGGTTAGGCTTGCAGGTCATGGCTACCCGCATTGCCCGTCCTGTTCCCGCCATCGGCACCGACCCCGGCATCACATCGGTCAGCACGCTGGCTGGCGTCGGTCCGGCGCTGGTCGCGTCGCTGGCGCGGCTGGGGCTGGAGCGGGTGCAGGATCTGTGGTTTCACCTGCCGCTGCGTTACGAGGACAAGACCCGGGTCACCGCGATCGCCGACCTGCGGGTGGGCGAGCGGGCGCAGGTCGAAGGCGTGGTCGAGGCGGTCGAGCGCGGCTTTCGCTATCGACCGCAGCTGAAGGTGGCGATCGGCGATGCCAGCCGGCAGACCTTGCTGTTGCGCTTCTTCCATTTCAACCGCGCGCAGGCCGAACAATTGCTGCCGGGAACGCGTCTGCTGTGTTACGGCGACGTGCGCCACGGCGCGCAGGGCCTGGAGATGGTGCATCCCAACTACCAGCGCCTGAGCGGGGACGAGGCCGCCACGGTCGATGAATTGCTCAGTCCGGTCTATCCGACCACCGAGGGGCTGGGCGCGAAGCGGTTGGCCGGTGTGATCGGCAAGGCGCTGGCGCTGCTGCCGTCGGCGCAGCAGCTGGAACTGATCCCGCCCGAGTTGTGTGCCGAGCACGGGCTCACATCCCTGCGCGATGCACTGCTGTACGTGCACCGGCCCCCACCGGACGCCCACCTGGGCCAGCTCATGCTGGGCCTGCATCCGGCGCAACAACGGCTGGCCTTCGAGGAGTTGCTGACCCAGCACCTGAGTCTGAAACGCATGCGCGCCACGCTACGCAGCCGGCATGCGCCCCGGCTCGGCGGCGATGGCGAGTTGCGCCGGCAACTGCTGGCTGGGTTGCCGTTCCAGCTCACCGCGGCACAGCAGCGCGTCGGCACCGAAATTGCCCGGGATCTGGCCCGGCCGAAGCCGATGCTACGGCTGGTACAGGGCGATGTCGGCAGCGGCAAGACCGTCGTCGCAGCGCTGGCGGCGCTGATGGCGGTGGAGTCCGGTCAGCAGATGGCACTGATGGCGCCGACCGAGTTGCTGGCCGAACAGCACCTGCACAATTTCCGGCACTGGCTGCAGCCGCTTGGTATCGAGGTGGAATGGCTGGCCGGCAAGGTGACCGGCAAGACGCGCAAACTGGCGCTGGAACGTGTGGCCGCGGGTGCGCCGGTGGTGATCGGCACGCACGCGTTGATGCAGGAGGGCGTGACCTTCGCGCGGCTCGGCCTGGTGATCGTCGACGAACAGCACCGCTTCGGCGTGCAGCAAAGGCTCGCCTTGCGTGACAAGGGCAGGGACGGCGAACGGGTACCGCACCAGCTGGTGCTGACCGCCACGCCGATCCCGCGCACGCTGGCGATGAGCGCCTATGCCGACCTGGACGTGTCCTCGATCGACGAGTTGCCGCCCGGCCGCACGCCGGTGCAGACCATCGCTATTTCGAATGCGCGACGGGTCGAGGTGATCGCGCGCATCCACGCCGCCTGTGCCGAGGGCCGGCAGGTGTACTGGGTGTGCACGCTGATCGAGGAGTCCGAACAATTGCGCGCGCAAGCCGCCGAAGTGGCGCACGCCGAACTGTCCGCCGCGTTGACCGGGTTCAAGGTCGGCCTGATCCACGGCCGCATGAAACCGGCCGAAAAGCAGGCAGTGATGGATGCGTTCAAGACCGGCGCGCTGGCCGTGCTGGTGGCGACCACGGTGATCGAGGTCGGGGTGGACGTGCCGAACGCCAGCCTGATGGTGATCGAGAACAGCGAGCGGTTGGGTCTGGCCCAGCTGCACCAGCTGCGCGGCCGGGTCGGGCGCGGTGCGGTGGCCTCCAATTGCGTGCTGCTGTATCAGCCGCCGCTGGGCCAGCTGGCGCGCGAGCGGTTGCAGGTCATGCGCGACACCAATGACGGCTTCCGAATCGCCGAGAAGGATCTGCAGTTGCGCGGTCCGGGTGAAGTGCTCGGCACCCGCCAGACCGGCCAGCTCAGCTTCCGTATCGCCGACTTGGCCCGCGACGCGCATCTGCTGCCGGCCGTGCAGCAGGTCGGCGAACACATGCTGGCCGACCATCCATTGCAGACCGAGCAGTTGATCGAGCGCTGGATCGGCGGCGCCGCGCGTTATGTGCATGCGTGAGGTGCCGGACAATCCGGGATCGCGAATCGAAAGAGCATCGGCGCTTGGCGCGGAACCAGCCTCTGCGATTCCCCATTCCCGATTCCCGTCAAATACACTGAGCGGCTTGACCAAGACGACCTGCCATGACCAGACCGCAACTGCTGATTGATACCGACCCGGGCGTGGACGACGCGCTGGCGATCCTGATGGCGCATGCGCATGCCGACATTGCCGGCCTCAGCATCGCGGCCGGCAATGTCGGACTCGGCCATACCGTGCGCAATGCACGCACCCTGGTCGATCTGCTCGGTATCGGCACGCCGGTATTTGCCGGTTGCGCCACGGCGCTGGTGCGCGCGCCGGAAGAGGACGCGGCCTTCGTGCACGGGCAGGACGGCTTCGGCGATATCGGTTTTCCCGAACCGGTCGCGGTACTGTCCGCCGAACCGGCCGCGCTGGCCCTGTTGCGTCTGACCCGCGAACGGCCCGGTGAATTGACCCTGGTGGCGCTCGGGCCGCTGACCAATCTGGCGCTGGCGCTGCGGCTCGATCCCACGCTGCCGGAAAGAGTGGCGCGGCTGGTGGTGATGGGCGGCGCCGTCACCGGTCACGGCAATACCGGCAAGGTTCCTGCCGAGTTCAATATCGGTTTCGACCCCGAGGCGGCGCATGTCGTGTTCGGGGCGTTTGCAGCATTCGACCTGATCGACTGGGAAGCCACCCTGCGGCACGCGTTCGACGATGCCGAGTTCGATGGCTGGCTGGCGGCCGGCGATCGGCGCGCCGACTTCTTCGGGCAGATCGTGGGCGCGGCGCGTGGTTACAACACGAAGCACGATCGCAGCGGGGTGATCGCTGCCGATGCGCTGGCGATGGCCGTGGCGCTTGATCCGGGCATCGTCACGCGCAGCGAGACTCGTGCCGTCGCGGTGGAGCTGGATGGTCGCCTGACCCGCGGCGCCACCGTGGTCGACTGGGCCGTGCGGCTGGGCCAGCCGGCGCAGGCGAACATCGTGCTCGAAGTGGATCAGGCCCGCTTCGCTGCGATGGTGCGGCGTGCGCTGGGCGTGGAAGCCTGAGTCCGCACGAGCGGGCATGGATGCGTCGAGCGTGCCCTGACTTGCGGCGGTGGCCGGTTCCTCGTTACAATGCCGCTCTTTTCACCACCGCTTTAGAGCCTGTCATGAAGCCTGATATCCATCCGAACAACAAGCCGGTGGTATTCCAGGACCTGTCGTCCGACTTCTCGTTCCTGACCAAGTCGACCATGTCCAGCAAGGAAACCATCAAGTGGGAAGACGGCAATGAGTACCCGCTGATCAAGGTGGATATCTCCAGTCATTCGCACCCGTTCTACACCGGCAAGCAGAAGTCGCTGGATGTCGGCGGCCGCGTCGACAAGTTCCGTCGCCGCTATGCGGGTTCCGTCAAAGAGTAACGACGGAAGCGACCAACGCCTGGCGATGGTCGAACAAATCCAGATCCGGACACGGGGCAAGCGCGGGCTTGCCCCGTGTTTTTTCGTGCCCGGGTTTCGACCATGCGCCATCGAATGCCGGCGGGACCTTGTGCGATAATGGTCGGTGAGCTGGCGCCATGGCGCCCTTCGCGTCGCATGTTTTCCCCGGCATGCGATGCCAGCATTCCCTCGCCGGACGGCACCGTCATTGCGGCTGCCGCCGGTGGTGAACCACATGAAGGAGGTTTCCGTGTCCGATCCCAAGATCGTCAAGCTGCTGGATGAATCGAGCAACCGCAGCAGTGAACTGCCACTGATCAGCGGCACGCTCGGCCCGGCGTGCATCGACATCGGCACGCTGTACAAGGACACCGGCCACTTCACTTACGATCCGGGCTTTGGCAGCACCGCCAGCACCAAGAGTGCGATCACCTATATCGACGGCGACCAGGGCGTGCTGCTGTATCGCGGGTACCCAATCGAGCAGTTGGCGGCCAACTCCAGCTTCCTCGAAGTGGCCTACCTGCTGCTCAATGGCGAGCTGCCGAAGCCGGCCGAATTTGCGGCGTTCGAGCACGACGTCTCGCATCACACGATGATGCACGAGTCGCTGAAGAACTTCTTCCAGGGCTTTCATCACGACGCGCATCCGATGGCGATGCTGGCGGCGGCGGTCGCCTCGCTGTCGGCGTTCTATCACGACGACCTGAGCGTGGACGATCCGGCCGATCGCAAGCTCGCCGCGATCCGCCTGATCGCGAAGATGCCGACGATCGCTGCGGCCTGCTACCGCTATTCGGTGGGCTGGCCGCTGCGCTATCCGCGCAACAGCCTGGACTACGTCGACCGCTTCCTGCACATGATGTTCGAGGTGCCGAGCGAGCCGCTGCAGATGAATCCGGTGGCGGCCAAGGCGCTCGACCTGCTGTTCATCCTGCACGCCGACCATGAGCAGAACGCGTCGACCTCCACGGTGCGGCTGGTCGGTTCGACCGGCGCCAATCCCTACGCGTCGATCGCCGCCGGCATCACCGCGCTGTGGGGCCCGGCGCACGGCGGCGCCAACGAGGCGGTGCTCGCGCAGCTGGAAGAGATCGGCACGCCGGACAACGTCGAGTCGGCGATCCTGCGCGCCAAGGACAAGAACGACAGCTTCCGCCTGATGGGCTTCGGCCATCGTGTGTACAAGAACTTCGACCCGCGCGCGAAGATCATCCGCGAGATGTGCCACAAGGTGTTGGCCGAACTGGGCGTCAACGATCCGCTGCTGGAAGTGGCGATGAAGCTGGAAGAGGCGGCGCTGAAGGACGACTACTTTGTCGAGCGCAAGCTGTATCCGAATGTCGATTTCTACTCGGGCATCATCTACAAGGCGTTGGGCATCCCGACCGAGATGTTCACCGTGATGTTTGCGATCGCGCGCACCTCCGGCTGGATCGCGCACTGGATCGAGCAGCATGAAACGCCCGGAGCGCGAATCGGTCGCCCACGCCAGATCTACAC
>JBEPVP010000014.1:0-32486 GCA_041690935.1 Rhodanobacter sp. | reverse complement strand
GCCTACACCATCACCGCCTCGAATTCCGGCGGCCATGCGAACTTCAGTCTGCAGCTGACGGTCAATCCGGCCGCACCCGCGGGCCTCTCGTACAACGGCGGTGCAGCTGTCCTCACGGTCAAAGATCACGTCATCGCACCGTTGATTCCGACTGTCACCGGTACCGTCACCAGTTATTCGGCCAATCCGCTGCTGCCCGCGGGATTGTTTCTCGATCCGGTCAGCGGTGTGATTTCCGGTACACCGCGCGTGGTCTCTTCGGGCATCTACGCCATCGGCGCCAGCAATGTCACCGGCATCACGTCCTACAATCTGATGCTCACTGTCGCTGCCGCACCGACGAGTGATGTCGGTATCCTGCGCGGTTCGGTGATCGCCGGGGTGTCCTATCACGACGCGGACAGTCTGACGGGACTTCCGTCCGGCCTGACGCTGGCAAACGGACATTTCGACTTTGGTATCGGCGACGGCGTGGCGTTCAACATTGGCCCGGTGGCGCTGGGCACCGTCTCCCCGGCCGGCCGGCTGTTGACCTCGATTGATCTGCGTCCGGGGCCGACTCCCAGTCATCCAGCGGTGAACAGTGATGCGCTGAATCTCGAGCGATTCCTGATGATGCTCGACACCAACGACAATGCGACCGGTGGACTGCAGATTTCCCAGGCCGTGCGAACCGCTGCCACCAACAATGGGTGGAACGTGGACTTCACGCTGGACGCCAATGCATTCGCGGCCTCGCTGAACACGATCATCTCCCAGGCCACAGCGGCAGATGGCGGTTCTGCGGCGCACACGCTGCCCGATCAACCGACCGCACAAGCGCATCTGACGCAGACCTTCCTGTGCTCTTATTCCGGGGGCTTCATTGGTTCGTACGCTGCAACGGGCGGTGCCGACAACGGGCGTTTTGCGGCGGAGGTCTCCCCCGACGGCTCGATGGAAGTCATCGGTTACAGTGCGGTTAACGCCGTGACGCTGGGTTTTGACGGACTGCAGGATGCCACGGCACTGCCGGGTAACAGCGCAGTCAGCCTCACGCTCGACAAGAGCTTCTCCGTGACCGACAGTCCTGTGGCGGCCAACGGCCAGTTCCTGGACGCCGACAACATGAGCGGTACCTGGTCGGTCAGCGGCGGCGGGGCCGCAAGCGGCACGTTTACCGGGGCCCGCCTGCCGGCCGCCGACAGTGCCAAGTTCCGGTTTACCGGCGACTTCGAAGATGTGTCGGCGCCGGACTTCGTACTGGGCATGCTGTCCCTGGATTGGGATGGCACCACGACCGCGAACGCTGTCAGCGGCTACGCCTTCCGCTTCGACAATGGCCACCTGGTTTCGGTGACCGGTACGATCGACGGCGCCAATGTCTTCACCGGCACCATCAACGAGGCGACTCCGATCGCGATCTCGGGCACCTATACGCCGGGGTCGCTGTTCCTGGACAGTCAATACACACAGGGCGGCAACACGATCGAGCTGATCAGCGACGGCTGCCAATTGAACTAATGAATTGAACTGGCCAAGTACCGTAGCGGGACTGGGTGTCGGTCTGCTGGTAGGACTAACCGGCGTCGGCGGCGGATCACTGATGGCCCCGATCCTGATCCTGATCTTCGGCTATCCGCCGACCGTAGCCATTGGCACGGATCTCTGGTTCGCTGCGATCACCAAGTCGGTGGGCGGGGTCATTCACCATCACTACGGCGGCCCCGATTTTCAGATCGTGCGGCGCCTCTGCTACGGTAGCCTGCCTGCCTGCGTCGCGACGCTGTGGTTCCTGTCGCACGCCGGCCAGAGCCAGATCAAGAGCGGCACGATTGTCCATGTGCTGGGCATTGCCATTGTGCTGACGGCGATCGCTACGCTGCTGCGCAGCCGGCTGCAGGCGGCGAGGCGGAAGATGCGCGACAGCACCGCCAAGAAATTCCGCCGGCTGCAGCCGATCATGACGGTGATGGCGGGCGCCGTACTGGGCGTGCTGGTGACACTCACTTCAGTGGGCGCCGGAGCGCTAGGCGCCACCATGCTGTTGGTGTTGTATCCGCTGCGGTTGACGCCGCGCCGACTTGTCGGCACCGACCTCGTGCACGCCGTGCCGCTGACACTGATCGCGGGACTCGGGTACCTGTGGATCGGCAATGTCAATGTAGCGCTGCTGGGTCAGCTGCTGCTCGGCTCGCTGCCCGGAATCATCATCGGCTCGCTGCTCGCCACCCGGCTTCCAGATCTCGGCCTCCGTACCGCATTGGCCGGAGCGCTGGTCCTTGTCGGGGTGCGTATGCTGTTCGCGTGATGCCCAAGCGGCGTATTCACATCCGTCGAGGTTGACGGTCGGTTGTAGAAGTCGGTTGCAAGAAAATGTGATCCACTTCGTGTCTTGAGCTGTTTTACCTAACCTGAGTCTCCTTGTGCGTCGGCGGATCCGACTATTATCCCGCCATCATGCGCATCCGCTTACTGGGCCAGGTTGCCAGTTCCGCCCTCTTGGTGCTTTTTCTGGTGGAATCGGTGGCCCTGATCGGTACGGCGCTCGTGGTTTGCCGGTTGCGCGGCGCCGATTTTAACGATCTCAATACCTGGCAGCATGCCACGCTGGTGGGCGGGCTGATCCAGCTGGGCATGATCGCCATGGGCCTGTACAGCCCGCGACTGCGCGACCGGTCGGCGGGGCTGTTCCTGCGCGTCTCAATTGCAGTCGTCGGCGCGACCCTGGCGGCGATGGCCTTCGCCGAGATATGGCCGCAATTCGGATTGTTCCCGCGGCGGCTGGCGATTTCTGGTTTCTTTTCGTGGCCAGTGATCGTGCTGATTCATCTGGCCATGATCCATGTCGCGGAAGGGTACCTGTTTCGCAAGTCGGTGCTGGTACTGGGCAGCGGAGAACGTGCGGCCAGCGTGACGCGATTGCGGCGCCGCGCCGACAAGCGCAGTTTCCGCGTTGTCGGCTACGTTGCGGTCGATGACGCGATGCCGGCGGTGCCGGAGAGCCAGGTGCTACACGGCACGGGCTCGCTGCTGGAACTGGTCCGGCGCCACCGCGCCGAGGAAATCGTCGTGGCGATCGACGAGCGGCGCCATATGCTGCCCATCGATGGATTGCTGCAGTGCCGGTTGGAGGGGATCGAGATCATCGAAGTCATGGATTTCCTCGAGCGTGAGACCGGGAAACTGCCGCTGCATGCGCTCAGTTCCGGCTGGCTGATCTTCGGCCACGGATTCCGGCGCGACATCGTGCGCCGGTTCACCGAGCGCTGCTTTGACCTGGTGAGCGCCATCCTGTTGCTGCTGCTGGCCTGGCCGTTCATGTTGGCCACGGCGATCGCGATCAAGCTCGAGGAAGGCTGGCGCGCTCCGGTGTTGTATCGCCAGGCGCGAGTCGGATATGGCGGGCGCGTCTTTGAGATACTGAAATTCCGCAGCATGCGCACCGATGCGGAACGTGCCGGCGAGGCCGTCTGGGCGAGCAAGAACGATTCGCGCATCACGCGCGTGGGCACCATGATCCGCAAGCTGCGGATCGATGAGTTGCCGCAGGTACTCAACGTACTGCGCGGCGACATGGGCCTTGTCGGGCCACGCCCGGAGCGAGTTGAGTTCGTGGCGGAACTGTCCGAGAAGATTCCCTTCTATCACAGCCGCCACTACGTGAAGCCCGGCATCACCGGGTGGGCGCAGCTGTGCTATCCGTACGGCGCCTCGGACGACGATGCACTCGAGAAACTGCAGTACGATCTTTATTATGTAAAGAATCACGGCCTGCTGTTCGACTTGCTCATCCTGCTGCAAACGGTCGAGGTGATCCTGCTTGGAAAAGGCGCTCGATAGCGTGCGCCCGCGGCGCAAGCACGATGGGAGGGATGCCGTCTTCGAAGCGATTTTCCGGCACCAGTGCCGGCAAGCCGAGCGATGGGCTGATAAAATTAACGACTAATGAGTGTAACTATATGAATTACAAGAGAATGAAATTTCTTGGACCGACACTCGCCCTGTTACTGGCACTCGCGCCCGTGGCCGCCATTTGCGATACGGCGCCCGACTACGTCATCGGACCCGGCGACATGCTGCAGGTGTTTGTCTGGCGCAACCCGGACCTGACCGCCACGGTACCGGTGCGTCCCGATGGCAAGATTTCCACGCCGCTGGTCGAGGACATGACGGCAGTGGGCAAGACGCCCGCGGCACTCGCGCGTGACGTCGAGCAGGTGCTGGCGGAGTTTGTGAAGTCACCGCGCGTCAATATCATCGTCACGCAGCCGGTCGGCAGTCTCAGCCAGGTCAAAGTGATCGGGCAGGTCATGAAACCGCAGTCCATGGCTTACCGCGAGGGCATGACCGTGCTCGACGTGGTTCTGGCCGGCGGCGGCCTTACGCAATTCGCGGCGGGTAACCGTGCCAAGGTCGTGAGAACGGAAGCGGGCAAGACGCGCGAAATCCGGGTACGTCTTGCCGCGCTTGTCAACGACGGCAACATGTCGCAGAACCTTGCGCTCAAGCCGGGCGACGTGCTGGTTGTGCCGGAATCCAGGTTCTGAGCGATGAATCCGGTCATCGAGCACCTGAAGGACGAGATTCGCAGCACCTGGCGGTTTCGCTGGCAGGCGTTGGGCCTGGCCGCGGTGATCGCGGTTTTAGGGTGGACGGTCGTGTTCACGCTGCCGGACCAGTACGAGGCCACGGCCCGCGTATTTGTCGATACGCGCACCGCACTGAAGCCTGTGTTGCAGAGTCTGGCCGTCGACCAGAATGTTACAGGGCAGCTTAACTATGTACGTCAGTCGCTGCTCGCCGGGCCGCAGCTGCAGCGCATCGCCGAGCAGTCCGGCGTGCTGCCGCCCGGTGGCGTCGATCCAGTGCGGCAGGAGCTGCTGCTGAAACGCCTGAGTGGGAGTGTAGTGCTGACCGTGCGCGGCGCAGGGAACGGCGATGACGATCGCGGTACAGGTGGTACCGTCTACAGCGTCACCTACCGTGACACCAACCGGAGCCGGGCGCTGAACGTCGTCCGCACGTTGGTCAACACATTTGTCGATGAAACGCTCGGCGGCAAGCGCGCTGGCTCGGAGAATGCCCAGAAATTCCTCGAAACGCAGCTGCTTGACTACGAACAACGCCTCAAGCAGGCGGAGGCGCGGCTGGCGGAATTCAAAGAGAAGAACATCGGCCTGATGCCTACCGAACAGGGCGGCTACTTCGCACAGCTCCAGACCGAACTCGACGCCGTACAAAAATCCGAAACCGACTTGGCCGTAGCGGAATCCCGCCGGACCGAGTTGGCGAAGCAGCTTCGGGGCGAGGCAGCCGTAACTTCGTCGGCGGCGCCCATGATTCCTTCAGGCAATGGCAGGGCAGCGGGAGACAGTGTTTCGCGAATCCGCGAAGCCCAGGCGAAACTGGACGAACTGTTGCTGCAATACACCGATCGGCATCCTGACGTCATCGCCGCCAAGGCCGCACTGGAGGAACTCCAGCGTCGCCGCGCGACCGAGCTCGAGAGTCTGCGGCAGGGGGATCCCACGGCGATTGCGGCCAGCGGTGCCGCCACCAACCCGGTCTATCAGAGTATCCAGGTGGCCTTGAACCAGGCCGACGTGGATCTCGCTTCGCTCCGCGGTCAGCTCGGTCAGCACCGGGCCAAGGTGGCAGAATTGCAGCGTCGCCTCGGCACCGCGCCCAAGGTCGAAGCTGACTTCGCACAGCTGAATCGTGACTACGACGTGAACAAGGCGCAATACAGCGCGCTGCTGGCAAGCTTTGAACGGGCGCGCATCGGCGAGAAGGCGGACAGCGCGGGCTCGGTGCGCTTCGAGATTGTGCAGCCGCCGACCGTGGGTGCGGCTCCGGTGGCGCCGCTGCGGGGGCTGATGCTCGCCGGTGTATTGCTGGCAGCGCTCGCTGCAGGCGGAGCGCTTGCTTTCTGGCAGCACCGGCTCAGGCCCGTAGTCAGTTCACTGTTGAGCCTGAGCGGGGTGATTTCGGTGCCCATCCTGGGAGTCGTGACAAGTGGATTTCCCGGCCGGACCCGCAGCAAGCAACGCCGCTCTCTGTTGCTCTACGCAAGCGCATTGAGTTGCCTGTTGGTGGCACTGGGCGTCGCGCTGCTCATGAGCCGCGCGGGCATGCGTGTCGTACTGCCCTTCTCTGGATCAAGGTGAGCACGTGGGCATTGTCCAGAGAGCCATTCACAGGTTGCGCGCCAGCGGCGATTCCCAGGCGATGGCCAGGACAAAGGCGTCACCCACCTCTGGGGCGGATCCGGGTGCGACAGCGCGGTGTATTGCCATTGACCAGGCCTCGCTGCGCGTCGCCGGATTGATGCCCGAGGCCAGCATCGAGCGGCGATTTGCCGCCCACTTCCGGCAGATCAAGCGGCCGTTGCTGTCGCGGTCAATAAGCCCAGGCAGTGCCGCGAACCTGGGGCAGCGGGTAATAGTCGTGACCAGCGCGCTGCCGGGCGATGGCAAGACTTTTACCAGTTTCAATCTGGCGATGAGCATGGCGAGCGAGCGCGATTTATCAGTGCTGCTGGTAGACGGCGACGTGGCCAGTCCACTGATCAGTCGCAGCATTGGTGCAGCCGCGGATCCCGGGCTCATGGAGGCGCTGCAGAACGAGGCCGTAGACGTGGAGTCGCTGGTCCTGAGGACCAGCGTGCCCGGACTTGCAGTGCTGCCGGCCGGCCGATCGCATCAGAATGCCACGGAGCTGCTGGCCAGTCGTCGCATGGCCGAGATCGTGCAACGGCTCCTGGTAGCCGATGCCGGGCGAATCATGCTGATCGATTCGCCCCCGCTGCTCGTCTCCACAGAGGCGCGCGCTCTGGTCGCCATCGCAGGCCAGGTGGTGCTGGTGGCGCGCGCCGACGTGACGCCGCGGCAGGCCATGCTTGATGCGCTCGGCTTGATAGGCAGCGACAAGTGCGCTGGTCTGGTGCTCAACGACAGTCGCACGCGTACCGACGCAGGAACCTACGGTTACGGCAATGATGACTAGGCGTGAGTTGGCGCGCACCAGCGTGAGAGCGTTTGCAGCAATGAATGTTGCGGCGGCCCTGTTCGTGCTGCTGACGGTCGGCGAACCGGCGGTAGCCGAGACGCGGTTCGAGCCCTCGTTAAGCCTCGGCGTCGTCTATATTGACAATCTTGGGCTGGCGCCGCCGGATCAAGCGCAAGAATCTGATCTCAGCGCGCAAGTTACACCGGGCATTTTCGCCAGCCGGCAAGGCGCGCGTTTCACTGGCGTGCTCGACTATTCGCAGCACCTCCTTTATTTCCGCAACCATCCACAGGTCAATTCCCACTATGGCAGCGGCAACGCCAACGGCCTGTGGACGGTGGCGCCGAATGCACTGTTCCTGGAAGGCCGGTTGAGCAACGGCCAACAGGTCATTGATCCCAACGCACCGCGCAATGTCGACAATCTTTTCGATGTCCGCAATGTCAGCACCGTCCTGAGCAGCCGCCTGGCGCCGTATTTCAAGCGTGACTTTCGCACGGTTACCGCGCTGCTGCGTTACTCCTGGGCCTGGGATCGCTACGGCAATCAAAGTACTGATGCGCAGAACACCGCGCTGCAGGACTCGGAAACCCGCCAGGTCATTGCGCGCATTGCCACCAATGACCAGGGGCGACGTGTGGTCTGGAGCGCGGGCGGACAGAGCCTGCGCTCCACCTTTGACACGGCGGCGGAATTTCGCGCCGATCGCGCCTCGGCCGATATGGGCGTGATGCTGGTGCGTGGGCTGCGCGCCATCGCAACGGTCGGCGCGGAGACCGATTTGCGCAAGGGCTACGGGCAGGGCGGCCTCGATTCCGGCTCATGGCTGGCCGGTTTCAGCTACACGCCGAGTGATGCCAGCAGCCTGGTGGTCAGGGTCGGGCGCCGGTATTTCGGCAATACCTATGCGCTCGACGTCAAGCGTGATGGTCGGGTAGTCAAGCTGGATGCGTCCTACATCGAAGATCCGACCACTGACGGTGTGTTTGGCACCCTGGTGGATGTGGTGCCGGGCGAGCTGGAAGTGCCCGAAGTACTCGCGGTCACCAGCGTGCTGCGCAACACCTTCGAGCCCTACCTCAGAAAGCAGTTCTCGGCACGCATGCGCCTCACCGGCGTGCGCACCGAGGTGGCGCTGACGGGCTACGGCGTGCGACGCGAGTACCTGGCCGCGCCCGACGCGGGCCGGCGGGATCTGACCAGGGCCGCACAATTCAGTATCACGCGGACCATGACGCCACGGGACAGCCTTCGGTTCAGGGCTTTGTACGACAGCGTATCGCTGCGCGATGGCCTGGGTAATCACGGCTACCTCGACTCGTTGGCCTACTCACACGTCATCTCCCGCACCCTGGTGCTGGACGCGTCAGTCAATCACGTGGACCGCAGCGGGAGCCTGCACTATCGGGCGAACTTTGGCGGTATCTCGATCCGCAAGGTGTTCAAGTGAAGGGGCCGGCGCAGCGGAAGCGATCTGGCCGCTCGACTCCGGCGGCATGACGACGCCGATCGCAGCGCTGGCGCTGCTGGCGCCGGCGCTGGCGCTGCTGCTCGTGGCCGTGCAGGTCGTGCGTCGAAAAAACCTGGCCGTATGGTTGCCCGCATATTTTAGTGGGCTGTACCAACGCCGGCGCGGCAGCGACCGGCCCATCCACATCATGTTCTGCTTTGTCGATCACTTCGAGCCGCAATGGGGTCGGGTGGATTACCAGCAGGAGTGCGCCCGCGTCGCGCGTTGGCGATCGCGATATCCGGAACTGTGCGCGCGCCACCGGGATGCAGACGGCCGGCCACCCGTCCACTCGTTTTTTTACCCGGCGGAGGAATATCGTTCCGAACATCTCGAACCGCTGGTCGAGTTATGCAGGCTTAGGCTGGGCGAGATCGAGATCCATCTGCACCACCACGACGACACGGCCGAAGGGTTGCGCAAGTCGCTGCGCGAATTCAATGAGCTGCTGATGGTCCATCACGACTGTCTGGCGCGCGACGCAGTCACAGGTCAGGCCCGTTGGGCATTCATTCACGGCAACTGGGCGCTCGACAACTCGCGCCCCGACGGCAAGTATTGTGGCGTCAACAACGAGTTGATCGTGCTGCGCGAGGAGGGCTGCTACGCCGATTTTACGCTGCCCTGCGCCCCCGATCCGTCGCAGACCCGCACCATCAACTCCATTTACTACGCCACCGACGATCCGGAGCGACCGAAGTCGCACGATCGCGGCACGCCCGTGGCGGTGGGCGTTCCGCCCACTGGGGACCTGATGATTGTGCAGGGCCCGCTGGGCCTGGACTGGGGAAACCGCAAATACGGATTGCTGCCGAGGATCGAAAACGCAGACGTCCGCGCGTCCTTTCCGCCATCGCCGGCACGCGTCGATCATTGGGTACGAACGGCCATCCACGTGACGGGGCGAACGGATTGGCGCTTCATCAAGGTGCACACGCACGGCACGCAGGAGCGCGATGAGCACACGCTGCTGGGCCAACCCATGCATGCCATGCACGACTACCTCGAGAGTCGATACAACGACGGGCAGGAATTCGTGCTGCACTACGTCAGCGCCCGGGAACTCTACAACATCGTCAAGGCAGCCGAGGCCGGCATGACGGGTGATCCCGGGAAATACCGCGATTTCCTGATTGGCCGGCCCGCGTACGCCGTGCAGTCACGGTCGGGCACGGCCAAAGCTCCGTGACCTTGCTGCTGGTGTCGGCATGGGTCGTCGCGGTGGCGTTACCGGTGTACAGCTATCTTGGCTATCCGCTGCTCATGGCTTTGCTGGCGCGGCGTGTTGCGGCCGCTGGCCCTGATGCCGTCGATGGACCGGCGCGCACGCTGCCCGCGGTCGCCGTCGTGGTCGCGGCGCACAACGAAGAACAGCACATCGCCGGTCTTATCGCCAGCCTGCGCGCCATGCAATACGGCGGACCGCTGCGGATCTACATCGGCTCGGACGGCAGCACCGATGCGACGGTAGCGCGCCTGCGCGCACTGGCTGGCGATGACCTGATGGTCCATGCATTCACGGACAATCGCGGCAAGGTCTCGGTGCTGAACGACCTGGTCGAGGCCGTCACCGAGCCCGTGATTGTTTTCACGGACGCCAACACCGTGCTGGACCCGCAATCTGTATCGCTGTTGGTCCGGCACTTCGCCGATCCGCAGGTCGGCCTGGTTTGCGGCGAGCTGCTGCTGCACCACGCCGCCGGCGGCGACAACATCGACGGTCTGTACTGGCGTATCGAACGCTTCCTCAAGCGTGCCGAAGCGTCCTTAAGTGCTCTGCTGGGCGCGAATGGCGCGATCTACGCGATTCGGCGCGAGTGCTACGTTCCGCTCGCGCGGGATACAGTGGTCGACGATTTCTGTGTCGGCATGGATATCGCAGCGCGTGGCAAGCGATTGGTGTACGAATCTGCCGCTGTGGCCCGCGAGCTGGCGCCGCCGAGCATTCGTGATGAAGTGGCACGACGCATCCGGATTGGCATCGGCAATTACCAGGCCTGCTTTCGGCACCCCGAATACCTTTGGCGGGGCGGGGCCGCCAGGTCCTTCGCCTATGTGTCGCACAAGTTGCTGCGCTGGTTCACGCCGCACCTGCTGGTGCTGTCGCTCCTGTTGACCGCCGCGCTGAGCCGCACGCCGCCGTTCGGCGCGCTGCTGGTGCTGCAGCTGGCGTTCTACCTGGCGTGCGCGCTGGCGTATCTCGCAAGCCGGCATCGCAGCCTGCCGGGATTGCTACGCGTCCCCGTGTTTTTCGTGTCCCTCAACGCCGCGCTGGCTGTCGGCTTCTGGCGTTACGCCACCGGTCAATACGGCGGCTCCTGGCGGCGAACCCGTCGCGCCTGATGCACGATCCCTGGCGAACAGCATCATCTTGAAGCTGTGATGGTCAGGACCGATATCCGCGATCACTGAGGCATCGACGATCTGGATGGGCGAATGGGGCTGGTTGATTCCCAACGCCTCCACTGCCGGCAGGTGCACCGAATGGTGCAGGTGGATACCGGGGATGTAGAACTCGTGGCGCCGGGAGTGACGCAGTCCGGCGAACGGCGCCTGTTCGCGCGCGCGTGTCGTAGCGCGCGCGATTGCGTCCGTGCGGGCTTCGAGAGGCAGGTCGCCGGACCCCAGCGCATAGGCATCAGGCACAGGAGTCTGGGCATAGAGGCTATGGATTCCGGC
The DNA here is from genome assembly GCA_041690935.1 of Rhodanobacter sp. GTDB lineage: Bacteria > Pseudomonadota > Gammaproteobacteria > Xanthomonadales > Rhodanobacteraceae > Rhodanobacter. Next base: position 21,307 of record JBEPVP010000014.1, on the reverse strand, counting down.
AGAGGGGAACAGGCCGGCGCGATTGTAGAGCGCTTCCGCCAGCAGGCCGGGCGACATGCGGCGCATGATGCGCGCAAGGGCGTTGCCCGTGGGCATGCCAAACACGGCGCGCTGCTCGATGCCGAAATCCAGGTCGCGAAATGCGAAACGCGCCGGACGCAGCGTGTAGAGCGCCTGCCCGGTGGCCGGATAGTGCGCCGGGAACAGCAGGCCATCGCGCGTGCGCGTGATTACTGGCGAGGGCTGCCCGTGCAACTGGCCTGCGTAGCTGAGCACATGGTCGGAGACCAGGTGGCGTGCACAGGAGTGGCCCAGCGATCGCTCCAGCAACTCAGGGGTATGCAGCACGCCCGCGGCAATCCACAGCCTGCGGCCGCGATACTGCGAACCGTCGACCGTGCTGACCGTGATCCCCTCGTCCTGCCAGTGAAATTTCCCGGCTGTTTGTGTCCGCAGGCGCAACCGGCCCGCGGACTGCGATTCCAATCGGGCCAGTTCGCGCACCGGGCGAATGGGCCGCCACGGAACGAACAGTCGCGATTGCGTCAGCGAAGCGTCGAGTGGCGTGTGTGGATAAAACTTAGCGAAGTATTCCGCAAACCCGGCTTGCGTGGCGCCGCCGAAATTCGCCCGCAGGCTCAATGGAATCACTCCGTGCCAGCTGTTGCCGAGCCCCCCCAGTCCCTGGTAAGCGCAGGGCACGACGCGGCGCGCATCGTAGTAGGCGAACGTGCCGGTGGCTGCTCCGGCCAACACCAGCACGCGCCGCTCGCGATCGAGCCCCATGACGGTGCCCAGCGCCGACAGGCCGGAACCTACGATGATATCGTCGAATACCAAAGCCGATTACTCAGCCGCACATAACCATACCAGCGCCAGCCGCACAGTCGCAGTGCGAAGTCCACGGGCCTCAGCAGGCAGGGATATGCGCCGCAGGCGCGCTGGGCGCGATCGTAAAGCGCAAAGACCGCGGCCTCGAGCTTGCCGCTGAACGGGCGCCGCAGCCGGTGGAACAGGAATCTGCGCCGGCCCGCCGCATCAGGCCAGACCGGGTCGCGCATGAAATCAGCCAGTTCGTCGTAACTGCAAGCGACGTTGTCGCCGCTCGGCAGTTCCGCCGCATCGTCGTAGAGGAGGCCCAGTGTCAGCACCCGGCCGCCCGGTGCGGCCAGCGCGGCGCGCTCGGCGTCCTCCTTGATGCGCGGGTATTCATAGCAGCGGCTCACCTGGCAAGCGATCACGGACGAGGATGACACGTAGCAGATCTGCTGCACACCGGACGCGCGCAGCAGCTCGAGCAGTTGGTGGTTCCCTTTGGTTTGCCGTGAGTAGGACAGCACCCAGACGCGATCAGAAGGCGCGAAGCCAAAGCTTGCAGCTGCGGCATGACCGATGGCGGCGTCGACGGTGACCGACAGTGAGGCGCGGCCGGCGAGCGCGCGCCAGGTGCGCGAATGGCTGCCAATGACGATTACGCGGCCGGGAGCCGCTCGTTCCACGCCCGACTCCACGCTACATCACCCTGTTTGCGCCCGAGGCTGAAGTATACGTGACCGGAGCCGCGGCGACCGCTCCGGCCACGCCGCCGCCGCAGGTACAGCGCCGCTTTGCATTACAATCCCATGCATATGCCAATCAAGCGGGCGTGATGAGCGAGGTTTCTGCGCCGGTCGCGGCAACGTCGCGGTTGACCATCATTTATTTTGCCAACGACTGGGCGTCTGAAAACCGCACCAGCAGTCATCACATTGCCAAGCGCCTCTCGCGCTGGCATCCCTTGTTGTACGTCGAGTCGCCAGGCATGCGAACACCGCAGGCGACCGGCCGGGATCTGCGCAAGATTGGCCGGCTGATGGCCGCGCTGCTGCGCCGGCCGGCCAAGGTCTGCGACGGACTGTGGCGCTGCACGATTCCGCAATTGCCGTTCCGTCGTCTTCCGGGAGTGGTGAGGCTGAACCGTTGGTTCGCCCGGCATGCGCTGCGCCGCGCGCTCGCGGTCATGGGGGCCGGCGAAGTACTGTTGTGGTTTACCGTGCCTCACCCGGAGTTCCTGGTCGGGCAGCTCGGCGAGCGCATGGTGGTCTATTACTGCATTGATGACTACGCGGCGCACCCCGGTGTCGATAGCGAACGACTGCGCGCCTGCGATGTCGCGCTGACGCGCAAAGCTGATCGCGTGTTCGTCGCGCCGCCGGCACTGGTTGCGCCTAAGAGCGCCGTGAACGCCAGCACCCTGTACTCGCCGCATGGCGTGGATGCCGAGCTGTTTGGCAGGGCCATGCTGGCGGACACCGAGGTGCCGGCGGCAGCGCGCGCGCTGCGGCCTCCGATCATTGGATTCTTCGGGTCGCTGGCACCGTGGATTGATGTGGCACTGATCGCCGCGCTGGCGCGGGCCCGCCCGAATTATTCATTGCTGCTGATCGGCCACGTTTCCACCGACGTCACGGAGCTCGCGCAATTGCCGAACGTGCATCTGGCCGGCGCCCAACCGTACGACACACTGCCAAATTGGGCGAAGTGCTTTGACGTCGCGATCATTCCCTATCGGCAAACCCGCCAGGTGCAGAATGCCAATCCGCTGAAGCTGCGTGAATACCTGGCCACGGGCAAGCCGGTGGTTTCGACCTACAATCCCGAGGTGGCGCGCTTCGCCGGACTGGTGCGCCTGGCTGACAATGAACAGTCATTCATACGGGAAGTGGATGCCGCCCTGCACGACCATGATCCGCTCGGCGAGCGCCGCCGCGTCGACTCGGTGAGCAACTCCACCTGGGATGCACGCGTGGCGGAAATCATCGCCACCGTGAGCACCGACCTGCGCCAGCGGGGAGTGGAACCTGGTCCAGCGCCCCGGCCAGAGCCAGCCCGCTGAACTCTGCAGCGCAGCTGCCGGCCTATCGCGCCTGCAGATTGACCTCGAACTCGCAGCCGGTGCTTCCGGAGATTTCCAGTCGATAGCTGCCCGCGTAGTCGCTCGATACGGTTTTCATGTCCACGATGTTGACCGTCGGCGTCGCGGGCAGCAGCGGCGTGATATGCAGTTTACCCGCAAGGTAAGAGCCGTCGCTTTGCAGCACCGGCTTCACTGGCAGATGCAACTGCCACACCGGCGTGACACCGCTGCCCACCGTGCAACGATCATGAACCATGATGCTATGTGTTGATCGCGTGTACGTGAAATCCCGCAGCCAGCTCGAAACCCGGCTGGCGTTGTCCGAATACGCGGGAGTCAGGTTCTCGTTGATCTGCAGCACGCCGCCAGTGTCCGAAACGGCCTTTGTCGATGTGGAGTAGTTCTGTGGGATGGCATTGCCGTTGGCCATGAAGCGCACGACGTTCTCGGTGCCGACATCCTGATTGATGCCGCTGTTGGAATAGATGTTGGATGTGATCGTCAGCCAGCCGCCCTTGTAGAAGCTGAATGCACCCTGGTCCTGATGCGCGTGTGACTGGTCGTATTGGCCGGCGTTGGTGTGCATCCAGCTGGCGGCTGTGGTCCAGTCGCTCCGGGCGAACAGTGCGCCGGTTCCGCTGGCGTCGTACATCAGGCTGGTGGGCGCCTGCTCGGTGCCGGCGGTCGACAGCAGGTCATACCTGAAATTGTAGTTGTAGCGCATCTTGCCGAGCACCGATCCACCGCCGCCGTCGTCGACCTTGATGCGATTCAGCCACCAGACCCCGCGCTGGCCCTGGGCCGTGCCCGGGTTCAGCGCGACGGCTTCTTCCACCAGCTTGCGCTGGTAGTCGAACATCAGCGGCATGGAGGACCGGGATTGGTCACCGATGGCGGCGTAATAGTCGAATGTCGGAACGGTAGCGTAGATCCAGTAGTCAATCGTGTTGCGTGCGTGGGTTGAATACGCGGACAGATCCTCGCCGGTTGAAGACTTCCAGTAGGCGTAATTTTCGAACAGGCTCCCCAACGATGTGCCATAGCCGGTGCCCTCGCGCGATCCACCGCCAGGCAGTGCATAGAAATAGGGAATGAGAATCGTGTATTTGTCCGTTTGCAGGAACTTGATCGAGGTCATGTTCTGGCTGGCCAGCGACCAGAGTTGGGTGGCCTTCAGGAAGCTGTAAAAATAGTTGTCTCCCGGATCGCTCACGGACCAGCCTGACCAGGGATGGCTGACGCCGCCCCATTGAGCGCTCGCGTAATTCCATACATTCTTGATCGCCTGGTCAGCGTACGCGGCCCACGCGGTCCGCATGCCCGGCGTGAGTTGGCTGTAGCCGTAGTCGTAAGTCAGTGCCAGCTGCTCCATGTACGACCCGACTTCCAGGTAGGAGTCGCCCGCAATGACCGGCGCCGAGCCTGCGGCGATCATGACGTTCTCGGAGGTGACGAATAGATTGACCATCGTAATGGCCTGCTGGATGTACTTGGCATCGCCCGTCAGGCGAAACAGAAGCACGGAGTCGACCACCGAATAACTGTAGTGGTCCGAGTTCAGCGCCGTGATCAGCTGATCATAAGTGCCGTTCGCGTGCGCAGCGGTCACGACCACGGCATCGTCGACTTCCGCCTTCAAACGCAGATAGGCGGCGGAGTTCTTGCTGACGGCCGCGTAGTCATTCAGGGAAATGTACGGACGCACTGTCGGCAACGTATAGGCATGCGCGACGTCGTAGGTCGCGCTGGTTGTAGGCGGCGGTGCAGCGGTGACATTAACGCTGAAAGGCGGCAGCTCCGCCGACAGCGAACCATCGCTGACCGAGATGCGAATGTCCGCATATGTGCCGACGTCCGCGTCCGACAGCATGCCGGTGAGGGCACCCGATTGGCTGCTGAACGTCGCCCAACTCGGCAGGTTCTGCACCGTGAACGTGAGCGTGCCATTGCTGGCGTCCGCCGCCAGTGGCGTAAAGGCATAGTAGGTGCCCGACGCGCCAGTCGTGTTCGGCGCGCCCGAAATGGTAGGGGCGACGGTGCCGGTGCCGTTGCCGGTACCGGTGCCGGTGCCGGATGTTGGAGGAGGTGGTGGTGGCGCACTTGTTGGTTGCGCGGCTCCGCTGTCCCCGCCGCAGCCACCGAGCATCAAGTATCCCGTCAGCAAGAATGCCGTGGAGCGCCGAGCAATCCTGGGCAGAGCCAGATTATGTTTCATTCACCGAACCTTTCACCGCAAACCTCGAAACAGTATTAATTAATAGCCTGCTGGCCGGCAAGCTGTTGCAGTTCGACGACCCGGGATAGCGCGACGCCGATGATCGTGTTCACGCGAACAACTCCGGCGCGGCCAGCATTGCCCTGAAGCGATGCGTACCCGTGTAGCGCTCGACGTGCAGGCGGTGCAAGGCAAAGGGATCCCAGTCAGCTGGAACATCAACGCCTGACAGATAAGTCAGGCCGAGCCGGTAGCCGGCCGCCTGCACGGCTCGCTGTACACGCGGGTTGAAAGCCTCCGCACCGCCGACCGGATAGGCGATCGTCTGGCAGGGAATTCCCGTGACCGTTTCGATGCTGGCCTTGGAGGCCTGCAACTCGAAGTCCAGATCCGCCGGATCCAGCATCGAGAGCACCGGATGTGTGACTGAATGCGATCCGAATTCGATGCCGGCGCGCGCCATTTCTGCGACCTGTTCCCAGGTCATCGGGCCGCTGCGCGAATCGCCATTGCAATCCTCGGGCGGCGAGAGCTGCCGATCGAGATCCGCAAGGCAGTCCAGGCGCTGTTGATTGGGAACGCGCTTGAGTCGCCGCAGCAGCATCGCCAGCACGTTGCGCCGCGCAGGCGCGTCATCGCCGATGGTCAATGGCGCTTCATCCAGCAAGCGCAGCTGCGTGGCGCGGGTCGTCATGACGTCATGCGTCAGCTTCTCGTACCAGAACATTTGTTGCCGGTCGATATAGCCGGTCGACAAAAAAATCGTCGCCGGAATGCCGAGCCGGCGGAGAATTTGAAAGGCGTTGTAATAGTTGTCGGCGAAGCCGTCGTCAAAGCTGATGACGATCGCGCCGCGTGGCGGAGGCTGGGCATTGTCCACGCACGCCAACAGGGCGGCGAGCGTGATGGGCTGGTAGTGATCCCTGACGAAGGTCATTTGTTCTGCAAACGCACTCACCGATGCGCTGACCAGCTCGACGTCGAAAGGAAATTCGTCTTCGTCCGGGACGTCCACTATCCGGTGATACGCCAGTATGGGCACGGTGCGTGCGAACCTGCGGCGCAGCGCCGTGGCGATGCCCAGTGCTCCGGTGCCGGCCATCACACGGGCAGCAACATCACGTTTTCCAGGCACAGTTGACGCCCTCTGGAGCCGGTCGTCCGGTTACGCAACAACCGCGGTCAAATCCGACAGTGCGCATTATCGATGGTGGCAAGGTCATCGTCCCGGCAGCAGTCGACAACCGCCACTTCAAATCGGTCGGGGCACTTGAGGGGGCGCGGGCGGGCTTGACATAATCGGGGCCCGCTCATGCGTCGATGCCTGCGTCACGATTGGCGCGCGGATGGCCGCCGGGGCGGCCACTATACTCAGGGGTTGCTGCGAATGGGCAGCGCAAGGCGTAGCGGTTCATGTCCTGGAAGCGCAAGCTGTTGGTGTGGTTCTCGGGCGGCGTGGTGCGCAGCCGCTATCCCGGAGCCGACCACGCGCTCTATCTCACTTTCGATGACGGCCCCGATCCGCAACACACGCCGGCCGTGCTCGAACTGCTGCAGCGCCATGATGCGAAGGCGGTATTTTTCCTGATCGGGAGCAACGCGGAGCGCCACCCCGAACTGGTGCGGTCGATTGTCGAGGCCGGTCACCACGTGGGCAATCATTCCATGACCCATCCCTGGTTCAACCGAATCGCGGCCGCAGCGCAGCGTCTGGAAATTTCGGCAGCGGACCGCGTGCTGGAGCGTTTCGACGGCCAGGCGCTGCACCCCTTTCGTCCGCCGCACGGTCGTGCAACGCTCGACAGCGTGCTGGAGATGCGACGCCGCGGGCAGACCATGCTGCTGTGGTCGTACGACAGCCGGGACTTCATGCTGGGTGGCGCGGAGTTGACCGAACGGCTGCGCACCGCGCCGCTGCGCGCCGGAGACGTGCTGCTGTTTCACGATGACGGCGCGGCTGCTGTGCAGGCCCTGGAAACGTTGCTACCAATATGGAAGCGCGCGGGGTTCCGCTTTCCGGTACCCGCCTGAGCATGCCTGTTTCGCCTCCTGCGGCCGAGTTGGTCAGCCGGCCGTTGCGCATCGTGGTCGTCACTTCGCAGTTTCCAATCGCCGGTGATCTCAATCGCGGCCGGCCGCTGTTGCAGACCATACGCGCGCTCAGCGCGCTGGCTGAAGTCCGCGTCGTGGCGCCCATTGCCGTCTACCCGGGTTGGGCCCGGCCGCGCACGTACGTGTTCCGTCCCCCCGCAGCGCTCGAGGTGGATGCCGGCTGCCCGGTTGTGCAGGCTACGTACGGTGCGTTCCCCGTGCTCTCGCGTGCCTTCAACGGCTGGGCCAGCGGCCGCGCGGTGCTGCCGCACGCTGCACGCTGGAAGCCCGACGTCATGCTGGCGTACTGGCTCTATCCGGACGCATTCGGCGCGATGTTCGCGGCGCGCCGTCTCGGCGTGCCGCTGGTGGCAGGCGCGCGCGGCTCGGACCTGCGGGTACGCGACGCGCTGTCACGCCGACTCACTCGGCCCGTACTGCGCTTCGCCACACGGCTGCTGACGGTGAGCGAGGACCTCGCGCGGATTGCCACGACGGAGTACGGCGCCGCGCGTGCACGCATTCGCGTCATTCCCAATGGTTGCGATGCCGCGGTGTTCCGAAGGCGGCCGCGCGCCGCCGCGCGCAGCGCATTGCAAGTACCGCAGGATGCCGAGCTGGTGCTGTACGTCGGGCGCCTGGTTGCGGAAAAAGGTTTGCGCGAACTACTGGCGGCGGCCGCGATGCTGCGCAGCAGGCGCCCGCGATCGCGCGTGGTGCTCGTAGGCGACGGTCCGATGCGCTCCGAGCTCGAGGCGGCCGTGGCCAAGCTGCCGGCAGGTGCCGTGCAACTGTGCGGCGCGCTTGCACCGCCGCTGGTCGCGGACTGGATGAGCGCATCCGACCTCGTCACCTTGCCCAGCTATTCGGAAGGCCACCCGAACGTCCTCGTCGAAGCGCTGGCCTGCGGCCGCGCCGTGGTCGCGACGCCCGTCGGCGGTGTGCTCGAGATCGTCGACGCGGAATCCGGATTGCTGGTTCCGCCCAGGGATGCGCCGGCACTGGCCGAAGGCATCGATGCGGCACTGGGTCGGGAATGGGACGAAGCCCGGCTCGCCGGACGCTACTCGCGCAGCTGGTCGCAGGTGGCCGCGGAGACGCTCGCCGCGTGCCGCGAGGCTGGCGCCATGACACCATGGTAGCCATGTCGACGCCCGTGAATCTGGAGTCCGTGTGCTGCGATCTGTGCGGTAAAGACGACGCTGCGCTGCTCGTGGTCAAGAACGGGTTCCATGTCGTGCGCTGCCGCGGCTGTACGCTGGTCTACGTCAATCCGCGTCCCAGGGTCACCGCCCTGACCGCGCAGTATGAGACCGATTCTTTTTTTGGCCACCAGGTGGAACGTGCCAACGATAAATCCTGGCGGCCGCAGGCCCAGGCGCGCATGGCGCTGATAAACCGGCTGCAGCCGGTGCGCGGCGCGCTGCTCGATGTAGGCTGCAGTGCCGGCTGGTTCTTGAGCGTGGCGCGGGATGCCGGCTGGAAGGTGTCGGGCCTCGACGTGAGCGCTCCCGCGGTTGCGTACTCCAGGTCGCGCGGCTTAGACGCCCGGGTCGCAACGCTCGACAGTCACGGATTGCCAGCGGGCAGCTTTGACGTGATCACGATGTTCGATTGCATCGAGCACATGCCCTCGCCACTGACTGCCCTGCGCGCGGTGCGTGCACTGCTTGCGCCAGGCGGCGTCGTCATGATCACCACGCCGAACGTGGAGGGCCTGTTTCCCCGATTTACTTACCAGGTGTTCGGTCGGACCTTTGGCGCCTGGGACCACCCCGGACCGCCGGGCCACATCTACCAGTTTGGCATGAGCACGATGATTGCTGCGCTCGAGCGCACCGGGTTCGCGATGATCCACGGCAAGACTGAAGCCATTTCGCTGGATTTCACGGTCGGCGCGCTCGAGGATGTCATCGTCGATGTGATGAAAGGCAATGTGCATCATTCGCGCACCGCAGTGACGAGTACCGCGCCGGCATCGGCTGCGGCGGCGACTCGGCAACCAGTGGGTGATGCGCCGGTCCGTTGGCTGCGCCGCGTGGCGCGGCATGCGGGACGGGCCGTGGCCTGGACACTCGCAGGCGCCGTCGCGGCGCCGGCGCAGCTGTTTGGAAGTGGTGACTCCCTGATCATGGTCGCACGCGCCGACGCGGTCCCAGGTGCAGCACGGATCGCACCAGGTCAATCCAGGCCTTGATGCGCGTTGGATCCTCCAGCACGGATTCGCTCAACAGGCGCCGCGCCTGCGCCCATTCACCGCGCGCCATGTGACTCCAGCCGCCCTGGAAAGCCAGGCGCGCCAGCGCCTTGCGGACAAAGCGCCTGCCGCGCAGCTCCGGGCGCTCCTTCAGGAAGTTCTCGTAGACCTCAGCCTCGCGGGCAAGCCACGAGCCGTCGTCCAGCTGCGTGAACATCAGGCTGTCGCCATGTTGCCGACGCTCGAGCAACGGCTCCTCGATGTACCCGACCGGTCCCAGCATCGCGATCCGCAGCCAGAGACCAAAGTCTTCACCCATACGTCGGTGGGGATCCATTCCAGGGGTCTGTTCGAGCACCGCACGCCGCACCATGACCGTGCCGCAGCCGACGCAGTTCTCGTAGAAGACATTCTCGAAGGGAATCCGGTCGCCAACGGCAGCGCCCTTCTCGCGTGCAGTCTTCATCGGCCTGAATCCAGTGCCGTCCATGATGACGATGTCCGTGCACACCATGACGATCTCGGGGTTGGCATCGAGGAACGCCACTTGCTTTCCCAGCTTGTCCGCACGCCAGCGATCGTCCGCATCGATGTAGGCGACGAATTCGCCGCGTGCATGACGCGCGGCGAGATTGCGCGCGCCGCCGGGCCCGGAGTTCGCCTGGCGTATGAGGACAATGTCGTCGGTCTGCGCGGGCGCAACCGGTACCGGCGAGCCGTCGTCAACGACAATGACCTCCCAATCCCGGTAGTGCTGCGCGCGCACGCTGTCCAGGGTCTGGTCGAGCCAGGCCATTTCGGCGCTCTTGGCCGGGAACCAGGCGGGAATGATCACGCTGACCCGCGGGCTCGGGTGCACCCTGGCGCCGCGCACCTCGCTGATCTCTTCCGTGGAAAATTCCGGGGGCACGGCCATGACTTCCTACCCGGAGACCGAGCGCCTGACGTGGCTGAGCAGCTCCACCAGGTCGCGGCGGGCGACCACGGCGGCGCTGCCCAGGTAAACGAGGGCGCCGACCAGCACCTCGATGATCAGTTCCACCTTGAAACCCACCCGTCCCGTGCCTTGCAGCCCGAACCGGACCGCAAGGATCGCCAGCACCATCGGCAGGCAGGCCAGCAGCGGCGGGGCCAGCGCCGACAGGAAGGCTCGCATCGGAACCTGCCCATAGTGCCGGGCCAGCAGCATGCTGGCGAGCGCGTGCAGTGCAAACGCAACACCGACCGCGGTGCAGGACCAGAGCGGACTCGTGCCGCCGGTCAGTACGATCGCTCCGAGCAGCACGATAATCTTGGCGCATTCAAGCGCCATCATCACCTGCGTGCGGCCACGGGTCATGACGCTCAGGTAGGCACCGATGGTCCAGCCGATCGGCCGCGTGACCGAGAGCGCACTGAGTAGGACCAGCATCGGCGCGACGCCGCTCCATTTCGCGTCCAGGAAGGCACTGACCGCCGTGGGCGCGACAGCGCCGAGGCCGATCGCCATCGGGAACATGATCAGGGCCAGCAACGTGGTTGAACGGATCAGGGCCGGCACCCGCTGCCGGTCTTCCATGTGCACGAACGAAGGCAGCAATACATCGCCAATCTGCTCGCCGATCTGCACCGCCGGGATATCGGCGAAGTTGTAGGCCAGCTGGTATTTGCCCATGGCCGCCGAGCCAAAGTAGTGGCCGACCAGCAGGCTATCCCAGTTGCGAGAGCCAAATGCGACCAGCGATCCAAAGCCGAGCGGCACGCCATAGCGCAGCAATTCCCGGATGCTCTGCAGCCGCAATCGGCAGGGTTCGATCCAGTCGCGCCAGTCCGCGGCGCGGACGGTCACCACCGCACGGACGAGCGCGCGCGCGATGTTTCCCCAGACGATGCTCATCGCGCCCAGGCCGCTGACCGCGCACAGCAAGGACACCGCCGTGTAGATCAGCTCGCCGCCGCCGCGCATCGCGGAGATCACGCCGAAGCGCATGTCGCGCACCAGGATGCGCTCGGGCATGAACCGCACGCGATCCAGCAAGACCGCGATCACGAGGCCGGGGACGAAGGCCTCCATATGCGGCGAATCCACGATCCCGCCCAGCCAGGAGCGGGCCAGCGCGAAGCCCAGGATGCTGATCACGCCCAGGCCCAGGTGCAGCACGGTCGCATGGAATGCCATGGCGCGCCCGGAATCGGGCCGCGCGATCACATACATGCCGACTCCGATAGTGGAGATCTGGTTGGCGGTAAGAATCCAGATCGACGCTGCGGCGACCTCGCCGTATGCCGCCGGCGCAACATAGCGCGTCAGCACCAGCGTGCCGATCACGCCGATCATGCGCGAAGCCAGATTGGAAAGGATCATCCAGAAGGCGCCACGCACGGTCCGCGCGCGCAGCTCATGGCCCCGCGGGGGCGAGCCCTGCTGACCCGCGTCGCTCACCTGGCGCCTGCGAGCAGCGAGCGATAAAGAGCTGCGTAGCGCCGCTGCATGGTGTCCACGCCGGCGGCCTGAGTAGCCCAGGCTGCGGCCGCACTGCCCAAGCGTGCGCGCCGCGGCGGGTCGTTGAGCAATTCGAGCAGCGCACGGGACAAGGCGCCCTCATCGCCATGTGGAACGACCAGTCCGGTCACGCCATCAGCAACGATCTCCCTGTTGCCGCCAACGTCTGTGGCGACCATCGGGACACCGGCTGCAGCGCCTTCCAGCAGCGCAATCGAGTAGCCCTCGGTGCGCGAGCTCAGCGCCAGCACGTCCAGGGTGTGCAGCAGGCGGGGCACGTCGCTCCGATCGCGCAGCCACTGCACCGTGGAGGCCACCCCGAGCCGGGCGGCGCTGGCAGCCAGTGCTTCCCGCAATTCCCCATCGCCGATCACCAGCAAGCGCGCTGCCGCATCGTCGCGTTGCACGTGCGCCCAGGCGCGCAGCAGAAATTCATGGTCCTTGACCCAGTTCAGCCGGCCGACGATTCCAACGACGTGATGTTCCGGACCGAGGCCGAGCTCAGGTCGTAATGACTCCTGTGCCAGGCCACGAAACCGTTCGACGCGAATGCCGTTTGGAATCACACAGATCCGGTCCGCAGCGACCCAGCGATCATCGACAAAATGATTCCGCGCGTGCTCGCTGACAGCCACCACCCGGGCCGTCCCGACCAGCGAGGCACGATACAGCCGTTCACGCGGGTCAGTGCGTGCAGCGCCCGCGCCGTGGCGGGTGTTGACGATCGGCGCGCCCGACAGCCCGAGTCCGGCGCAAACGACGTGATAGTTGGCGGTGGCATTGTGCGTGTGAACGATCGTCGGCCGGCTGCGCCGCAGCGCGCGGCGCAGTCGCCACAGCGCCGCGAGTGGTGAGCCGCGGCGCTTGTCGATGTCCGTGACTGCAATCCCGGTCGCGAGCAACTCCTCGCCCAACAGGCCGCCGCCAAACAAATTGATCACGGTGGGCACATGGCCCTCGCGCGCCTGCTCAGTCGCCAGATCGCAGACCATTCTCTCCAGGCCGCCACGCGCCAGCGACTCAACCACGTGCACGATGTTCAGGCGACCTCCGGCGGCAAGGCATATTGCGCCGAGTTCTCGAACGCGACCGATATGCGCCGCTTGCCGGAACGGGTCAGGTCGATGGCAGGGACGCGGCGGAGGCGGACCTCAATGGCATTGCCGAGCTTCTCGACCAGGCGGGCGTGCAGTCGCGACAGCAGGGCCGAGTCGGGCGTATCGGCCGCGACGTAACGGAATTCCAACACGGCCGGGGCAACCTGCACGGCCTGATAGCGCTGCAGTTCCATGAAGCTCAGCATTACGTACACGAAGTATTCGCCCGGAACTCGGCGGCCGTCCGGCGTCACGATCAGGTCGAGGATCCGGCCATCGACCGAGGCGAGCAACGGCAGTCCGCGCCCGCAAGAGCAGGCGGCGTCGCTGCGCGTGGCGCGGTCGCCATTGCGGTAGCGAACCAGCGGCATGCCGAAGTTGGACAGGTCGGTGACGATCACATCTCCCGATTCGCCCGCAGCGGTGGGCGTTTCGCGATCGACTGTTTCCACGACCAGGTGATCGGCGTTGACGTGCAGCCCTTCATGCCGGTCGCACTCGCTGGCGATCAACATGAACTCGCGGGATCCGTAGGTATTGAACACGGGGACCCCGAAGGCCTGGTGAATCAGTTCACGATCCGGCAGGTAAAGCGCCTCGGCGCCCGTCAGTACGCCGCGCAGGCCGGCCAGGCCAAGGCCTCTGCCGCGAGCTTGCAGCCGGCGCGCCAATTGCACGACCGGGGCAACATAGCCCACGATCGCGTCGGGACGGAATTGACTGATCTGGTCCAGGTACTCATCGACATTGGCATCGCTCATGGAAAAAGCGTCGAGGAACCGGCGGTTGAACGCCGCGTGGTAGAGACGGTCCTTGATGGCGCCCCAGCCCGTTGTGCGCAGGCCCGTTCCCCACACGTAGGCAGTGCGGCTCCCGGGCCCGGCACCGGCCCAGGCATAGCCTCGCCACATGACCGCTGTGCGGCGCGCATAGCTGGCCATCGTGTACTCGAAGCGGAAGGGATCGCCCGTGGATCCGCCGGTGGTCTTGACCAGCGTGCGCCCGCGCCAGGCGCTGGAAATCGCACGCGCGTAGTTGGCCTGAATGTCGGCCTTCTCCGTGATCGGATAGCGAGCCAGGTCGGCCACGTCCGTCAGTTGCGCGGCGGACAGACCGCACTGGCGCCAGCGTTCGGCGAGGAAGGGTACGTATTCCCAGCAATGCTGCAGCAGTTGGTTCAGGCGTTCCAGCTGGAGCCGCGCCAGTGCCGAGCGATCCAGCCATTGCGTCCGCTGGTATTGCTCGAGATGCACGTGGGTGTTGCGCCCGATCGCGCGCTCATACGCCGGGAACAGGACGCGACTGAACAGTGTTTCATACCGGCCGGTCATAGCGTGAACTTCAACAACACCCAGAGTCCGATCACCGTCAGCAAGGCGAGGCCAAACCATCTGGGCAGCGCGGCCGCCAGCTTAAAGGTCGGCATCCCGGTCAGCACAGTAGAGGCTCCGGCGAAACGCCCGACGGCCAGGCCGCACATCAGGAACAGCATGAACTTGTAAGACTGGCTCAGGAAGAACGCGCCCACTCCCAATCCAAGCGCGGTCACGAACAGACCCCGTGCCGCCGCTACTTCAGTGGCGGCGGCTGAAGCGGGCTCAGTTGGCGCATGTCGGTAGGTGAGCCAGTACAGCATGTAGGCCGAGTAACCCATGAACGCCAGCCACAGCGGGTAGCCGACCAGCCCTAACTCCGCCATCGCGAGCACCAGCGAGTTATGCGCGGTCATGAAGTGGTGATCGGTAAAATTCCCGAAGCCAACCCCGAATAACGGGTATTCGCGCAGCATCTGGATGCCCTCGTACCAGGCGTCCAGGCGCCCCTCGGCAGATTCCTCGGTGGGATCCAGCTGGGCAAGACGCGTATTCATGACCAGCAGCGGCACGGCCGCGACTGCCGCGACGATCAGACCCCGGGTGCCAAAACGCGCACGGGCATAAAAGGCAATTATCGCGAGCGTACCGAGCAGGGTGCCGCGGGAATCGGTCAGCAATACGCCGTAACCGATCCACCCCAGCGCGGCCAGCAGGAGGATCTTCTGCAACCGACTGCGCGCGGTCCCCAACAGATAGATGGCAAGTCCGAAGCCGATTACAAATAACAGGCCGAGATCATTGGGATCATTGAAAATACCCGAATAGGTGATACGCCCTTCGTTTGGCAGCGCACCGGTCCAACCCACACCGTCGCGCAGCTGCAGATGACCATGCAGCACCAACAGGCAGGCACAGCCGACCAGCGTGTAGGCCACTATGCGCAGCTGGCGGACACTACGTACCGCGCCAGTCGCCACCACGAACATCAATAACGGCGGCAGCAGCTTGTCGAGTGCATCGACCAACCCGCTCCACCAGCCGGCACCGGATAGTCCGACGCCAATCCAGATTATCGCCAGCAATGGCGGGATCAGCTTGAACTGGGGATATTCGAAATGTTTATCGCGCGATACCGCCCATGCTGCACAGCCGACCAGCAGCACGATCTGCAGGATGGGAACGTTCGCGAGCGCCGGATCAAATTCATGGGGGCGCAGTATCAATAGAATGAGATAGGCCAGAAAGACGTTAAACAGCATCTTGGAATCAACGTATTACCTGGCCAGAGTGTGAATGCTCAAGTCTGCTGCGCATGTAGTGTGCGCAAGCAGTCTGTTACGGTCTGCCAGTCTGCAGCCATTGATCGAAGCAATTCGTCTATACCCTGTGTCTTGCCCGTGGTAGCGCTGCGCGCGCCCCGCAAGATCAGTGTCTTGCAGGCACTAGACAGGCGCGCGGCGGCGGCAACTGCCGCCAGGACGTCGGGGCTGCCGTGGCGTTGAATCCAGGCCAGGAAATGCCCGCCCACCTCAAAGGCAGCACCCAGTTGCCGCGTATTGGCAAAAGCCCAGGCATGGTAGTGGTTGAGTCCCTTGCCGGGCATGGCCTGGAATTCGCTGAGCAGCCGTTCAGAAAATGCCGCGACCGGATTTGCTTGCGGGAGTCGCTGCACAGTGGTCTCCAGCATACGCATCGATAGCCGCGCGAGATCAGGCTCAGTCCGGCGCACCATGCGATCGATCCGGACCTGTTCAGCAAACAGCGGCATGAACGTTGGGTCAGGCGGCGCGTCCAGCCTGAACAGCTGGATAAAATCCTCGCCATCCAGAGTGTAATACGAGGCGTTGTGGAAATAGCCGAGGCGTCGCGCCTCGACGTCAATATCGTTGAGGATGATCGTGGATTTCGTGTGTGCAGCCCGGTAGTCGGTGCCGGCCGTGTCGGGCAGCCAGTATGCATCGGCCTCGGTGCTGATGAGCTTGCCCTTGCCTAAGTGTTCAACCGCATGGTCGATCAGTGGCCGCCAGACATTCAACTCCTGGACATCGATGCCGTACAGCTGCCAAAGCTCCAGGTGCGACGGCTTGAAAAATGTCCACTGATCGCCTTCGAAATCTATCGCCAAAGTGAACGCGAGCGCCGGCAGCGGATCCAGGCCCAACGCATGGAGCAGCTCAATCCACACATCGATGTAGCAATTTTTTTCCACCCACACCATCGGCTCGCTATGGAGCGCGTGGCGCTGGTAGGTCACAGCGTCCAGCCCTGGTATTGCCTGCGATCGGGCCATGGACAGAGCCTAGGCCCAGATTTGCTTGCGGACTTCCGCGGGCCAATCAGCCGGCACAAAGCCGTGGGTCCGGAACAACGCCATCACGATCCGTTCGAGGCCGAACCCGAGGCACGCCGTATTGGCGGTCTGTCCATCGGGGGTCCTGATCGCGAAAGTGCTGCCAAAATGCTCCTGGTGGAAATTGAATGAACAGACGGCCGTCGGGTCGGCTTCCGAAATGACCGGAACCAGCACTTCGAACTTCAGCTTCTGCTCTTTCTGACTGACCGCCAGCATTTTGCCAGAGCGCCCGAAAAACGGATCTGTGGCGACATCGGATCGGGCCGGGAGCCCCAGGGATTGCAGCAATGTAAGGCCTCGCTGCAGCCACATGTCACGCCATTGAACCACCTGATCCGGAGTGCCGACCCTGACGAATTCGCGCACCCGGAACGACTGCATGCGGGTGGGTTCAGGAGAGGGTTCGTGCCGGTAGACCCAGTTGAGCATGGTGACCAGGCGACCGTTCGCGGGCACCGTGCCGGTAAAGCTGGGGTACACGGGATAACAAGCGGCCGGATTGAGCACCACTTCCGTCATGCCCAGCATATCGCCCCAGTCCTGACCGCCATTGACCCGCTCGGCCAGTTGTTTGGCCTGCAATTCCTTGCCGAAAAAACTGTAAATAGCGCCACACAGATGAGGAAAGGAATCCAGGTAGTGCACGCGCTCGAGTACCTTGCGGCTGATGATCGGGGGAAACGTGAAATGCTCCGCCCCATCCGCGGCCGATAGCCGGCTGATCAGGCCGTTGAAGCGCTCCAGCACGTCTTCGAACACCGCGCCTCGGCCGAACGCACCTGGCACGCCGACCGGCACGATCAATCCATGCTTGACAAGACCGTCGTAGAACTCGGTCACGTTGTAGCGTTCAGTCATCCTTGAGCACCAGCAGCATCGGGGCGTTCTTCGCCGTGATGCGTTCGTTGGAGATCATCAGTGAACCCGACAGCGCGTCGCGATATTGGCGGTTGACCGAAAATGGCGAGTCGTTCTTGTAGCCGAGGATGCCGGTGATCTGCAGGGCCTGGTGCACGATCTTCGGCGCGGCTTCCGAGCTGGCAATCTTCAGATTGTTGAACTTGAGCGCCCAGGTCATGGACAGCAGGGTTTCCATGTCGCCCGGGCTATCCCCCAGCGCATCGAATTCGGCGGCCACGGATTGCCAGTGATGGCGCATCACCTGCAGGTCCTGCGTGGCGCGTGACAGCAAGTAGGCGGTGGGCGGTATTTCCCCGGGTTTCTTGCGGGCGTCGCCGCGCACATAAGTCGCGGCGCGTCCGACGGCGTCGGCTGCAATACCCTGCCACAGCGACGACCACAGCACATGTGAGTACGGCACCATGCTCTGTGCGGCGGAATCCGCGAACGAACCCGGCAGGATCTGCTCGATCGGGCCGGACGATTCCAGCCGGAACCCCGGACTGCAGGTGCCGCGCATGCCCATCGTATCCCAGGTGGTCGTCTGCTTCAGAGTCGCGTCCTGCGCTCGGACCAGCACCAGGACCTGATCGCTCCGAGGCGCGTCGTTGTCACGACGGCAGGTCACCAGAATCGCATCAGCGTGTGCGCAATACGAACCGGTTGTTGCATCCTTGTTCAGTACGAACCGGTCACCGTTGCGCTCGACGGCCGTTACGCTGGAGCGCATGTCACCGGAAGTCCCGACTTCGGAAGTCATGGACGCCAGCACCCATTGGTGGGTGACGAGTTCCTGCAGGTAGTGCCTGAAATACGGCGACTGCAGTCCGTGCCGTGCAATGCATGCGACCTGGATGTGGTGCATGGCGAGCACCATCGCGCTCGATCCACATCCCTGGCCGATGGCGGCGCACATATTACCGAGTTCGCGCAACCCCAGCCCGGCGCCACCCAATTCCTCAGGTACCGCTGCGGAAAGGAGCTTCGCCGCCTTCATCGCGGCGATGGATTCGTGCGGGAAGCGCGCATCGCGATCGACGTCGTGCGCGTGTTTGCTGGCGACCCCGGTGGCGATGAGGCGTGCGGCCTGGACTAATGCGTGAGCCATTGTGGTGCGCAATCCGTGATATTAGTGACTGATTGATCTGACTATTTTCGCCCTAATCGGGGGCCGGCTGGTAGACCTGTGTCGCATTCCAGCATAAAGCGCGGCCTACTGTTGCCTGCTGAGATCCGCGTTTAGAGTTTTGAGAAATCGCCGCAGTTCGCGCCAGACGTTCAAGGGGGTTTCATGTCCGCCGTCGAAGGGGCACCAGACGGTGCGGGCGCCGGCCCCGCGTACGAACTCGTGCAGCGCTTGGCCGGCGCTGAACGCAAGGTCGTGGTCGCCTCGCCCGTGACTGATGAAGACCGGCAGCGCGCGCAGCCGTTGACCGCGCGGCTGCCAGTCGCGTAGCGCAATTCGGGAACTGGACAGCAACACCAAGCCGGCTATCGCCGCATCGCAGTGCACGGTGTAGTCCACGGCGAGCATGCCGCCCTGCGAAAAGCCACCCAGTAACAGCGGGCGCGAAGGATCGGCGGTGCCGATCCCGGCGAGGAATTGCCGCAGCGTCGCACGCGCCGCGGACCGGCCTGGCGGATCCTGCTCCGCGAGGTCGCGCGGGCCGCCCGCCAACGACATCATGCGCCGCTCTTGATCGATGGGCCACCAACTATAACCGCCGCCTGGAACGCTGGCGGGCGCATCAGGAAAGAAATAGCGCCCGGGAATTCCAAGCGACTGGGCAAAGGGTGCAAAGTCACCGCCCTGCATCGCGTAGCCGTGGAGCAGTACCAGGTCGAAGCTGCCGCCGTCGCCGATCGTAGCGCTGTGGCAATTGAGACCGGCAACAGGCGGTATCACGTTAGTCCGGCGCGTGAGACCGGCGCCAGCCGGTCTTTCAGGGAAAGGAAACGTCGCTCCAGCAACGTGTAACTGGCCCAGCCGGCGGCAAACGTAAGGCCGACGACGGTGAGCACGTAGCAAGGCGCCGCGAGAGTCCCGAGTCGATTCACCCACGGCTGGAATAGGGCCCCCAGGCCTAAGGCGATAGGCAAGTGCAGCACATACATGCCGTAGCTGTAGCGCCCCGCGGCGCATAGCACCGGGTGCATCAGTGCACGCGTGATCGCATTGTCCGCGCTGCGGTCGCGGACCGCGATCAACACCAATAACGCAAACGACACGGCCAGCAGCGGATACCCGACACTCACGGTGACCACGTTGTACTTGGCGTAATTGCGGCTCAGCAACGCACCGGTGGCGAGCAGGATCGCAGCGCTCGCCCACAGGCCACGAACGTGGTTCCGGAGCCTGCCCATGAGGACCGTGTTTCTCGACAGCAAAGCGGTTATCGCGCCGATCGCGAGCGCGTCCATCCGGCAGACCGTGTACAGGTAGGTTGTCAGCTCGGGCGCGCCTGCGGCCAGGAACAATAGTCGACTGAGCAGCGCAATGGCCACCAGCGACAGGCAGATGTGCAGCAGGCGACGCTCACCGCAAAACCACACGACAAACGGCCAGACCAGGTAGTACTGCTCCTCGACCGCCAACGACCAGAAATGCGAGAAGCCAGGCACCACCATGCCGAACGGCTGCACCCAGTTGTTGAGGAACAGGGCGAGCGCCGCGGCACCGCGCAGCTGCAGCTCAGTTCGCGGCGGCGACTGCAGCAGCATGGGGAGCAGCAGCAGTCCGACCAGGAGCGTGAGGTAATAAAGCGGGAAGATACGCAGTGTGCGGCGCACGTAGAAGTTGCGCAGGTAATGCGGACTGGAAACCGTGTCCAGCAGGCCACGGGTGATCAGGAAGCCCGATAGAACAAAGAACAGCTGCACGCCGATCCAGCCGGCGTTCGCCGCCAGCGCCAACGGCCAGAAAATGCCGGGATGATCGGTGTAAATATTGGCGTTGTGAGGAATGACCAGCAGGATCGCAATCCCGCGCAGGCCATCCAGGGCAGGTATGTGCTCGCTGTTCTTCACACGGGCGCCGGTCTGACGCAGGAGTCGAAATGGCTGAGCACCGCCGCCATCATGGCGTTGCGCCCTGTCAGATTAGTAAATGTATGGTCGGTGTTGGGAATGATGTCGATCTTCAGAGCCTGAGCGCGCAGTAGTTCGCGCACCACGTAACCGCCTTGCTCGTGCAACATGGTGAGTCCGGGGTCCGAGTCTGAAAAGATGAAACGCAGCTGCACGCGGCGCCTGGCAATGCCACGCAGTTCCTCGCCCAGGTCGTCAGCCAGTGGGATGTGTATACGGCGTGCGAGCTCGCGCCACTGGCTGCGCGCCAGCTGGGCGATGCGACGCCCGGCAATGCGCGTGGCCGACATCACATTCACGCGGCCGCAAAGCAGTTTCTTCCAGGCCGCCCACTGCAACACCGTGCGCCCATAGCGGGCTGCTTCGGCGGTAACCCGGGCTTCGGGCATCCGGACAGTCATGCCTTGCTGCCAGAAGTAGGTCAGCGGATTGATGACGACCGCGCTGCGCAAAAGCGGGGCGTCGAGTGCGCACTTGAGGGCGTGGTAGGCGCCGGAGCAGATGCCGCACAGGTGCAGGTCGGTCGCGCCGTAGCGCCGCTGCAGCTCCAACAGCGCAAATTGTATGTCGGCCAACGCGGTAGGCGAATACGGCAAATTATCCCGTGCACCCGCATGAGGCGGACTGTCGCCCAGCCCGGGCAAATCAATACGCGCCACTATCAGGCCGCGGT
>JBEPVP010000013.1:0-33210 GCA_041690935.1 Rhodanobacter sp. | reverse complement strand
GTTCCACCCTGATCGACATTCCGTATCACCTGGTGCCGCGCTTCAAGTCGTGGAGCGCCGAGGCGTGGAGCGAGCCGGACGACCAGGCGCTCAGCTTCGACATCGGCTGGGACTGGGTGCCGGCCAATCAGCGGCATGGCCGCGAGGCGTTCTACAGTCGTTTCCTGCCGTTCAAGGGTGGCAAGAAGCACCAGCCGCAGGACGCCTACAGTCTGCGCTGCATGCCGCAGGTGCATGGCGCTGTGCGCGATGCGTGGGCGCAGGCGTGCCGGGTGTTCGACATCGAGTTGAACTCGGTCACCGACAATCCGCTGATCTTCCCGGACAACGACGACGCGCAGTTCATCGAGGAGCAGGTGATCTCGGCCGGTCATTTCCACGGCATGCCGCTGGCGCTGGCGATGAGCTACGTGAAGGCGGCGATTCCGGTGCTGGCTTCGATCTCCGAGCGGCGCCTCAACAAGCTGGTCGACTCGGCCACCAACGACGGCCTGCCGGCGTTCCTCACCGGCAACGAGGACGGTACCGATTCCGGTTTCATGATCGTGCAGTACACCGCCGCCGCGCTGGTCAACGATCTCGCCACGCGCGCGCATCCCGCCAGCGTGTATTCGGTGCCGACCAGTGCGAACGCCGAGGATCATGTCTCGATGGGTGCCAACGAGGCGCGCCATGTGCTGGAGATGACCGAGGACCTCAGCCATGTGCTGGCGCTGGAGTTGTACACCGCTGCACAGGCGCTGGACTACCGCCAGGCGATGCTGAATGCAGCGCGCAGCCTGGCCGTTCGCGGTGGCTGGCAGGCACTGGCGGCGAAGATCGCCAACGCACCACGCGATGATCAGCCGCAGTACGCGCAGTTCGTCGCCGAGGTGCAGCAACTTGCCGCCGCGCTGGCCCATGCCGGTGATTTCCATGCTGGCGCCAGTGTGCGCGAGGCACATGCGATCCTGCGCCAGCACATCGATTTCATGCATCGCGACCGCGCGATGGATGGCGATGTACGCACGGTTTGTGCACTGGTGCAGCAGGGTGCCTTTCGTCAGCCATCATCCTCGCAAGGAATAACCGCATGAGCCTGATCCAGACGCCGGTGTCGTACGGCGAACTGATCGACAAGATCACCATCCTCGAGATCAAGTCGCGACGGATCGCCGACGAGGCCAAGCTGGCCAACGTGCGCAACGAGCTGGACCTGCTCAATGCCACCTGGGGCAACAGCACGGCGTCGCAGACCGACATTGCTGATGAGCGCGCGCGACTGCTGACAGTGAACCAGTTGCTGTGGGATATCGAGGACAGAATCCGGCTGAAGGAGCGCGCACAGGCGTTCGATCAGGAGTTCATCGAGCTGGCGCGTGCGGTGTACTTCCGCAACGACGAGCGCGCCGCGTTCAAGCGCGAGATCAACCTCAAGCTCGGCTCCGAGCTGGTCGAGGAAAAGTCGTACCAGGATTACCGCGCTGTGTGACTTTGCACCCGTAGGAGCGGCTTCAGCCGCGATGCTTTTTTTCCATGATTAGAAAGCATTGCGGCTGAAGCCGCTCCTACAGGAGGCCTTGGTCGTGCGCGGCGGCTTCGTAGCGCTCGATCACCTTATCGACGCCAATCAGGTCCATCACGCCGGGCTTCTCGATCTTGCTGCCCCAGGGAATCGCGCTGGCCGGCTTGCCCAGGTACTTGAGTGCGGCCTCGTCGTATTTGTCCACGCACCAGCGGCGGTCGGAGTACGGACCGGAGCGGGCCGGGTTGCTCGCCGCATGCAGGCCCAGCACCCTGGTGCCGACCGCGTTGGCCATGTGCATCGGGCCGGAGTCGGGCGTCAGCAGCATCTGCGTACGGACAAACAGTGCCATCAGTTTTTTCAGCGTGTCCTTGCCGGTGAGGTCGAGCGGCGTGCGCTTGCAGGCCGTCAGCACGGCGTCGGCCATCGTGCGCTCGTCGGCGGAAGGACCGCCAATCAGCACCACCCGCCAGCCGCGCGCGGCAGCGTGATCCATCACCGCGGCGTAGCGTTCCGGTCGCCAGTTGCGCAAGGCGTGGCTGGACGCGGGGCTGACCAGCAGGGTCGGTGTATCGCCGGGCAGTTGTGCGGCGGCCCAGGCGTGCGCCTCGTCCGGGATCGGGATATCCCAGCGCACCTGCGTCTGCTTCAGTCCGAGCGGTTCGCAGAAGCTGCCGATCGCATCGAGTACGTGTTCGCCTGTGCGCGCAGGGATGCGTTCGTTGATGACCAGGCCGTGCATGTCCTTCGAGCGCGCGTGGTCGTAGCCGATGCGCCGATCGGCCTTGATGCCCAGGCTCAGCAGGTTCGAGCGCATCGCTACCTGCATCTGCAGCAACACATCGAAACGCCGGCCGCGCAGCGCCGCATGCACCGCGCGCATGCCGGCCCAACCCGCGTTCTTGTCGAACGTCACAAACTCCACGCCGGGCAGATCGCCGACCAGCTTGCGTTCGAGCTTGCCGACGATCCACGTCAATGGGGTCTCCGGCCACGCCTGCTGCAGGGTGCGCACGAGCGGCACCACGTGGGTGACGTCGCCGATGGCGGAGGTGCGCAGCAGGCAGATCGAGGCGGCGGCAGTCATCGGTCTTGAGGTCATGGGGCCTGGGTTAGAATCGAGGGAAGCAAACGGTGACAAGGATCGCGCACCATTGGGCATGATGATGCAGGAACAAACATACAAAGACGCCACCGGCACGATTTTGTTCGACGCGGCGGTGTCGCCACAAGTCGGCCACGACTGGTTTGCGCCGGAATACTGGCGCGCGCGGAATGCGTTGCGCACCCAGGCCGGTGGCCGCGGTGGCGTGTCCATCATGCTCACGCCGGTCGGTGAATGCGTGCTGCGGCACTATCGTCGTGGCGGCAGGATGGCGGCGTTGATGGGCGATCGCTATCTGTGGACGGGCGCGGAGCGTAGCCGCCCGTTCGCGGAGTTTCGCCTGCTGGCGGAGATTGCCCGGCTGGGTCTCCCGGCACCGGCGGTGGTGGCTGCGCGCTATGGCAGGCGTGGCTTGTTCTACAGCGCCGACCTGATCACGCGCCGCATTGCCGACGCGCCGACGCTGGCCGAATGCCTGGCGGAAGGCAGGCTGGATGGCGAGCTGGCCGAGGAAGTCGGCGCGCTGGTCGCGCGTTTTCATCGGGCCGGCATCTGGCACGCCGATCTGAATGCGCACAACGTGCTGGTAGCGCCAAACGAGCTGTATCTGATCGACTTCGATCGGGGCCGTCTGCGCGCGCCGGCGGTTGCATGGCAGCAGGCGAATCTGCAGCGCCTGCGCCGTTCGCTGGTCAAGCTCGGTGCTGCCGGTCAAGGTGATGCCGCGTTCGATGAAGGCATCTGGCAACCTCTGCTTTATCGCTACCGGCGTACATTGGCCGCATGAACTGGCATCTGCATTTTCTGGGCGTCGGCGCGGCGCACGCCGTCGAGCTGGGATCCTCCGCGGTGGTGCTGGAGCGCAGCGGTGAGCCCGTGCTGCTGATCGACTGCGGGCCCGACACGCTGGATCGCTATGTGGCCGCGTATGGCACCTTGCCGCGTGCGTTGTTCATCACGCATACCCATATGGACCATGTGGCCGGACTGGAACAATTGTTCATCCGCTTGTGGTTCGACCAGCGTCTGCGTGGCAATACGAAAGTGTTTGTCCACGCCGGCCTCGTCCCCTGGCTGCAGACGAGGGTGGCCGACTACCCCGGCGCACTGGCCGAGGGCGGCATCAACTACTGGGAGGCATTCCGGCTGCTGCCATGCACGCGGGGTTTCTGGCTGGACGGGTTATGGTTCGATGTGTTCGCCACCCGCCACCATGTGCCGGGTACGTCGTACGGCCTCGGGCTGGACGGCAGCTTCGTCTACACCGGCGATACCCGGCCGATCCCCGAGGTGCTGGCGCGTCATGCCGACGGCAACGAGGTGATCGCCCATGACTGCAGTCTGGTCGGCAATCCATCACACACCGGCATCGACGATATCGAGCGCGAGTACCCCGACGCGCTGCGCGCGAAACTGTTGCTGTATCACTACGGCAGTGCTGCGGATGGCGCCGTGCTGGCGGCGCGCGGCTATGGCATTGCGACGACGGGTGAGCGGATTGCCGTGAATGATCCGTCCCCGCTACGGGCTGACGCCGGTTGAATCCGTAACGCGTTCGCTTGCCTGTGCCCCTGCCTGCCGCTATCCTTCCGCTTCTTTGCAAGGCTGGATGCCCGACAAAGACGGTTTCACGTGGAGAGGTGTCCGAGTGGTTGAAGGAGCACGCCTGGAAAGTGTGTATACGGTCAAACGTATCGCGGGTTCGAATCCCGCTCTCTCCGCCAACTTGCAGGTTTCACATAGTTTTCGGGCCTCAGAGCCCATGTCCATGGTGGCCCCGTCGGTCCCCCCGCGACGATAGTTCGCAAACTCCGCCAGGTCCGGAAGGAAGCAACGGTAGCGAATGATTCGGGTGCCGGGGTGTGGCTGGCGGGGCCGCCGCCATTTTCAGCTTCCTGCCTCGCAGCTCCTGCGACAGACCACCGGCATCCTTGCGCTGGATCGCTTGGGCCGGTTACTGACTTGCCGTCCCCGACTTGGCACAATCACCTTTCGCCCCAAGGTAGTCAGGCATGTCTTATCAGGTACTCGCCCGCAAGTGGCGCCCGCGCAAGTTCGCCGAGCTGGTGGGGCAGGAGCACGTGGTGCGCGCGCTCACCAACGCGCTCGAGACCGGGCGCATGCATCACGCCTACCTGTTCACCGGCACGCGCGGCGTGGGCAAGACCACCATCGCGCGTATCTTCGCCAAGTCGCTGAACTGCGAGCGTGGGCAGTCGGCCGATCCCTGCGGTGAATGCTCGGTGTGCACGGCGGTCGACGAAGGCCGCTTTGTCGACCTGCTGGAGATCGACGCGGCCAGCAACACCGGCGTGGACGACGTGCGCGAAGTGATCGAGAACGCGCAATACGCGCCATCGCGCGGCCGCTTCAAGGTGTACCTGGTCGATGAGGTGCACATGCTGTCGAAGAACGCGTTCAACGCGTTGCTGAAGACACTGGAAGAACCGCCGCCGCATGTGAAGTTCCTGCTCGCCACCACCGACCCGCAGAAGCTGCCGGTGACGGTGTTGTCGCGTTGCCTGAAGTTCAACCTGAAACGATTGCTGCCGGAACAGATCTCCGGCCAGATGCGACACATCCTCGCTGCGGAAAACATCGCCTACGAAGACAGCGCGATCGGCGAACTGGCGCGTGCGGCCGATGGATCGCTGCGCGACGGCCTGTCGCTGCTCGATCAGGCGATTGCCTACGGTGGCGGTGCGCTGCATGTCGATGATGTGCGCACCATGCTCGGCAGTGTGGCCCGCGGACAGGTGCTGGGGGTGCTCGATGCGCTGGCCGCCGGCGCTGGCGAACGGCTGTTGGCCGAATGCACGCAGATTGCCTCGTACTCGCCGGATTTCGGTGGCGTGCTGGACGACCTGGCCAGCGTGCTGCACCGACTGCAGCTGATCCAGCTGATACCCGGCTATCAACCGGAAGAAGGCAGCGACGACGACGGCGAACTGATCGCATTGGCCGCGCAGATGACCCCGGAAGACGTGCAGCTGTATTACCAGATTGCCACCGCGGGCCGGCGTGACTTGGCGCTGGCGCCGGATGCGCGTACCGGTTTCGAGATGGCGCTGCTGCGCATGCTGGCGTTCCGGCCCGGTGATGGCACGTCAGCGGTACCGGCGGAGCGACCGGCTGTGGCCAGCCCGGCGCCATCGTTGTCGCCACGTTCCGCACCCGCCGTTCCGCTACGAGTCGCGGTCACGACGGAGCGGCAAATAGATTCCGCGCCGCTACCGCGCGCTGCCCCTGCTTTGCCGCCGACGGTCATCGCAGCCCCGGTGGCGCGGGATGCCAGCGGTCTGCCGGACTGGGAAGCGCTGATCGAGCGCGCCGGGCTGCGTGGGCCGTTCGGCCTGCTGGCGCAGAATGCGGTGCTGCGCGAGCGCGACGGTCAAACCCTGGTGCTGGCGCTGCAGCCGGCGCACATGAGCCTGGCGGTGGAGCCGATGGTCAGCCAGATGGAGGAGCGCATCGGCAAGGCGCTGGGTGAGCGCATCCGTCTGCGCTTCGTCAACAACAGCCAGGGTGCCGCCGTGCAGACCCCGGCGGCGCGGGCGGCCCAATCGCGCGACGCCGCGCAGACTGCCGCCGAGCAGGCGATCGACGGCGATCCGCTGGTGCAGTCGCTGAAGCGCGAGTTCGGCGCGCGGGTGGTGCCGCAGTCGGTCAAACCCTTTGACAACGAATCTGGAGCAGTGTGATGAAAGGTCAGATCGGTCAGTTGATGCAACAGGCCCAGCGCATGCAGGAAGACATGAAGCGTGCGCAGGAAGAAATCGCGAAACTCGAAGTCACCGGCAGCGCCGGCGGCGGTCTGGTCAGCGTGGTGATGACCGGCGCGCACGAGGTACGTCGCGTGCAGATCGACCGGCAGACGTTCGCCGATGATCCCGAGATGGCCGAGGATCTGGTCGCCGCCGCGATCAACGACGCGGTGAACAAGGTGGCCGAAGTCAGCAAGAACAAGCTTGGCGGTGTCACCGCCGGGATGAACCTGCCGGCCGGCTTCAAGATGCCGTTCTGAACGGGAATCGGGAGTCGGGAATGGGGGATCGCAAGATCAACAGCGTGAGCTGCCATTCTCCGGCTTTGCCATTTCCGATTTCCCACTCCCGGTTCCCGGATTTCGAATGAGCGGCTCAACCCTCCTTGCCGACCTGATCGAAGCACTGCGCTGCCTGCCCGGCGTGGGCGGCAAGAGTGCGCAGCGGATGGCATTTCATCTGCTGGAGCGCGAGCGCGAGCGCGGTCTGAAACTGGCCGCGGCGCTGGAGCAGGCGATGCAGCGCATCGGTCATTGCCAGCGTTGCCGCAATTTCAGCGAGGATCCGTTGTGTGTGCTGTGCGCCAGCAGCAGCCGCGATCGTCAGGTGTTGTGCGTGGTGGAGTCGCCGACGGACCTGGCGGCGATCGAGCAGGCCACCGGTTTTCGTGGTCAGTATTTCGTGTTGATGGGTCGACTGTCGCCACTGGATGGATTGGGTCCGGAAGAGCTGGGGCTGGCGCAACTGGCCCAGCGCCTTGGCGAGGGTGAGATCGAGGAAATGGTCATTGCCACCAGTCCCACCGTCGAGGGCGAGGCTACTGCCCATTATCTGGCGCAGCTGGCGCGTGCTGGCGGCGTGCGGCCGACCCGGCTGGCGCACGGCGTGCCGCTGGGTGGGGAGCTTGAGTATGTGGACCGCAGCACGCTGGCCCACGCCTTTGGCAGCCGGCAGCTGCTTGAATGATTCCTGAGCGGGGCATTTATGAGTGACACTATTTTCAGCAAGATCGTTCGCCGCGAGATCCCGGCCGATATCGTCTACGAAAACGACGATGTGCTGGCGTTCCGTGATCTGAATCCGCAGGCGCCGGTGCACGTGCTGTTTATTCCGAAACGACCGCTGGCCACGCTCAACGACGCGACGGCGAGCGATGCCGAACTGCTCGGCAAGCTGCTGCTGGCAACCGCGGACTATGCGAAGCAGCAAGGTTTTGCCGAACAGGGCTATCGCGCGGTAATCAACTGCAACGAGGATGGCGGGCAGACCGTGTTCCATCTGCATGTGCATCTGCTGGCGGGTCGTCGCCTGCACTGGCCACCGGGCTGAGTGGAACAACCATCGGAATCCACACACGAAAACGCCGACTCAGGTCGGCGTTTTCGTGTGTGCTGCGCGGTTATTTCTTCGGCGGCGGTGGTGGTGGCCGCACGATGATCACCCGTCGCGGACCGCCCCAGGATCCTGGGCCTTCCCAGCCATTACCCCAGTACGGACCAAAACCCGGACCCCAGAACGGGTCATAGAAGCCCGGTGGGTAGTCCACCCTGATGGGGCGTTTCGGCCACAGGTAGACCACATCGGCTTCCACCCGGGGATAGGCGTAGTCGTATTCCCCCACCTTCTCCGACACCGTGCCGTGCAGCGTGCCGGTGACGGTCAGCTCGCGTCCGCGGACGAAAACTTCCGGATCGTAGAAGCCTTCGCGGCAGGCCACGAAGCGGCCCTCGTTCTGGCCTTCTTGACCGTCCTTCGGACGCGCCTGGCTGTCCAGCGGTCGCGACAGCAGGTAGAAGCAGGTCTGCTGCGGACCCGGCTCGGTCTTGATGATCTCGCCACCCCAGCGCACCTTGGTGCCGCCGGCACCACCCTGCTGGGCGCTGCTGGTGGATACGGTGCTGTAGGTGCCTTCCAGCGGCTTGGGTATCGATGCGCAGCCGGCCAGCAAGGCGAGTGCCGCGGCGAGGGTAAGGGGGCGGTACAGGGACATGGGGATATCTCCATAATGGGCGACGGCATGCGCCATCGCGTCGGCTCTCATTTGACCACGTTGGCGACCCGAAAATCCCGCACGGCGCGCCGAAATGCATGCAGTGGTTCAGGCGGTGGTTCGGCGTGGGCATAGCGCAGTTCCAGGTAGCTGTTCATCAACCTCACCAGTTCGTCGCGTTGCCCGGACAGCGCGCGCGCCGCGCGACTCAGATAGTGCTGCGGGCCTTCCGCGAGCCGGCGGGTTATGCCTTTGCGGGCCAGCTTTCGCTCCAGCTCGCGCAACGCATCCCGCAGCGGATCGCGTGGCTGTCGGCGCAACAAGGCCCAGGCCAGCCCGATCGCGATGAACAGCACGCTGCCGATCGCCAGCAACACACCCAGCATCGCGGTGTTGGTATCGCGGATGCCGAAGGGTGTCAGCAGGCTGCGCTGGCGTAGCGCATCAAACCCGATAACGCCTTGGTCCCACCAGCGGTTGACAATGTCCCAGCGATTGCGCAGGCCCTGCAGCCAGTCGTTGCGATACCAGCCTAACTGGTCGCCCGCCGCAGCGGCGGCTCCCAGCGCGACCCGCTCGGGCCGAACCGCGCCGGTGGGGTCGATGCGTACCCAGCCGCGCCCGGCCAGCCACACTTCGCTCCACGCATGCGCATCGGAATAGCGCACCAGCAGATAGTTGCCGTACTTGTTCCAGTAGCCGCCCTGGTAGCCGGTGACCACCCGCGCCGGGATGCCGGCCGCGCGCATCAACACGGTGAAGGCCGACGCATAGTGCTCGCAGAAGCCTTCGCGGGTGTCGAACAGGAAGTCGTCCACAGAGTCGCGCCCCAGTGGCGCCGGTGCCAGCGTGTAGTGGAAGCCGCCATCGTGGAACAGGCTCAGGGCGGCCTGCACAATGGCGGCATGGTCGCTGCCATAGCGCTCGCGCCATTGTGCCGCCAGCGCATGCGTGCGTGGATTGAAGCCGGCGGGCAGGTGCAGACCAAGCCGTTGCGAGTGCTCGTCCAGCAGCGGCTGCAGCCGGTACTGCAGCGCGGAGCGCAATTGGTAGCTGAGCGGATCATTCACCGGCTTGTCCGCCAGCACCTCGCGGTCCGGTTGCAGGCTGGCTTGCGCGGGTGCTCCCAGCGGTACATCCAGGGTGGGTAGCACGCGCTGTTGGGTGGGTTGCAGACTGATCTGGTAGCGGATGGCGGCGCTGACTTCGAGCGGCGCCGTTTCACGCGCACGCAGATGCCTGGCATCGAGGTAACGCCAGCTGCGGCCGTCGTAGTTCCACATCACATAGGCACGGAAGTAGCGCAGGTCCGGTGCCGGTGGAGCGCCCTCGAAACTTACCCGCATGGCCGGGTGGTCGTCGGTGAGCAGATCGGTGAAGTTGCCCGGCGACATGCTGTCGCTCAGCCCGGTACGCGCCTGATCTGGCGAGGGCGCTCCCCACAGCGGGGAACTCAGCCGCGGCACCAGCAGGAACGCCAGCAAGGCCAGCGGCAATGCCGCGGTCGACAAGGCCAGTGCCGGCAGCAGGTTGCGCGGCAAGCTGGTCGGCAGCTGCGCGGGTTCCAGTGCGCGCAAGGTGGCCAGCGCGGGCAGCAGGCTGAGCGCAACGACGATGGTGGCGATCAGCCCTTGATCGAACAGCAGCGCAGTCATCAGCGCGAAAAAGGCGAAGCTGATGCCGACGCGGACATCGCGCACGGTCTCGGTTTCCAGCAGCTTCAGGACCAGCAGGCCGACCGCCAAAGCGGTACCGGGCTCACGTCCGAAAATACCGCCGTACTGGGCGACTACTGCCAGCGTCAGCAAGGCCAGCAGCGGCAGCTTGAGCCAGCGCGGCACCCGCCCGGACTGCCGCCGCCGTTGCCACCAGCGCCAGCCGAGTGTCGATGCGAGTGCGAGGCTGAGCCACCACGGCAGATGGGTTGCATGCAGGCCGAGCACGAGTGCCATGGTCAGGCTCAGCAGGTCGAACGCGCGGGCGTCGATCGGCGGCTCGGCCCGCTTCCTGCGCAGCGACATCATGGCAGTTGCGCCAGCGCGTTCATGCAGCGCGCGTAGTGCAGCGGGCCGCTGCTGCTGGCGATCTCGTCGTCGGGCAACCACAGACTGTAGCTGCAGCGCTGGGCCTGCGCCTCGTTCAACCAGCGGGCGAGCCGCGCGATGCGTGCCTCGTTGTCCAGCCCGCCCAGCTGGCGCCAGTCCAGCTGCCATTGCGGGCGGCTTTGCGGCTGCTCGAAATCCTTCACCAGCAGGCTGTCATGGCGGGCGCTGGCCTTCCAGGCGATGTGCCGCTGCGGATCGCCCACCCGGTAGTCGCGCAGCGCCGCCAATTCATCACCGCGATGCAGGCGCATGTGGCGGGCATCGTCGGCCGGCGCGTGCGGCGATGGCCCAGCGACTTCCGACCGCGGCCATACCAGCACCGGCTGATCGGGATACAGCCAGCTCCATGCGCGGAACAGTCCCAGCGGCCAGGTGCTCCACAGGCGCAGACGCGGCAGCGGTTGCCAGCCACGCTGCATGGTGGGCAGTGCCAGCTTCACCTGGGTGGTGATGTCGGCATCAAGCACGAAGGCCAGCGAGGCTCCTCCCAGATCGAGGCGGATGGCGTTGCGCAGGCGGCGAGAATCAAACGCCAGGACGAGTTCAATGGGCTGGCCGGCGATGGCGTGGCCTGCGCGGATGTGGCTCAGGCGCAAGCCATAGAGAGAGCGAAATGCCAGCAACATGCTGGCCGAGCTGGCGGCGCCGAGCAGGCAGGTGAGCAGCAAGGCGGCGTTGTTGGCGTAGTTCAGCGCGCCCACCAGCATCAACAGCAGCAGTACCGAAAAGCCGATGCCGAAGCCGCTTGGCACGATGTAGATACGGCGCCGATGCAGTTCGATCGGAAGTTTCTCGAGGCGACGATAACGGGTGAGCGCGGGCAGCCGGCGCTCGGCCCATTGCTGGATGCGCTGAAGCGGGCCGCGCATCAATCCACCGCGACCTCGGCCAGCAACTGTCGCGCCAGCGTATCGCCGTTGGCACCGCGCGCGGGCAGCAGGCGGTGGGCGGCCAGCGGCACGAACAAGGCCTGGATGTCTTCCGGCAGCACATGGCCGCGCCCGCTGAGCAGCGCCCATGCGCGCGCGGCGCCGAGCAGGGCCAGCCCGGCGCGCGGCGACAGGCCCACCCGGATGTCCGCATGACGACGGCTGGCGGCGAGCAATGCCTGCAGATAGTCGAGCAGGGCAGGGCTGGTGGTGATCGCCTGCGCCTGGCGCTGCAGCGTGGTCAACGAGAGGTTGTCGAGTTGCGGCGTGAGCTGGGCCATCAGATCGCGGCGATCGCTGCCGGTAAGCAGGGCGCGCTCGGCGGCAGCGTCCGGGTAATCCAGCGACAGACGCAGCATGAAGCGGTCGAGTTGTGAATCGGGTAGCGGAAAGGTGCCGTTGAGATCCAGTGGATTCTGCGTGGCGACCACGAAGAACGGCTGCGCCAGCGCATGGGTCTGGCCGTCGACGGTCACCTGATCCTCGGCCATCGCCTCCAGCAGCGCGCTCTGCGTCTTCGGGCTGGCGCGGTTGATCTCGTCGGCCAGCAGCAGGTTGGTGAAGATCGGGCCGGGATGGAAACGGAACTGGCCGGTCTCGCGCTCGTACACGCTGACCCCGATGATGTCCGACGGCAGCAGATCGCTGGTGAACTGCACGCGCTGGAACTCCAGCGCGAAGGTGGCCGCCAGCGCATGCGCCAGCGTGGTCTTGCCCACCCCCGGCACGTCTTCCAGCAGCAGGTGGCCGCCGGCAATCAGGCAGGTGAACGCCAGCTTCACCTGACGCGGCTTGCCCAGCAGCACCCGATTGACCTGGGCCATCGCGGCATCCAGACGCTGCTGCAGGAGTTCGTCGAAGGGCTGGGTCAGGGCGGACATGGGGTCTTCTTGTAGTGGGCGGAACAGGAAAAGCAGCGTCATGCATGACTGCAGCAGTGTAGCGATTGTTGTGCCGGGCGAACCCTAGGGCACGGGGATGCCTGCTTCACGCAGCAGCCGCGCCAGTGCAATCAGCGGCAGTCCGACCAGCGCGCTGGGATCACAATTGTCGATCGACTCGAACAGGCTGATGCCGAGGCCTTCGCATTTGAAACTGCCGGCGCAATCCAGCGGCTGTTCGCGTTCGACGTATCGCGCGATTTCCGCCGTGGTCAGTTCACGAAAATGCACGCGGGTGCGATCGACATGGATATGCCGCTGGCCGGTGCGGGTATCGAGCAGGCACAACGCGGTATGGAAATGCACCTCGTGGCCGGAGCTGGCGGTGAGCTGGGCACGGGCGCGTTCGGTCGTGACGGGCTTGTCGAGAATCAGTCCGTCCAGTTCGGCCACCTGGTCGGAGCCGATCACCAGCACGTCGCGCCGGTCGCTCGCGGCCGCTTCGGCCTTGGCGATGGCCAGTCGCAGGGCACGCTGCGCAGGTGCTTCACCTGCCAGCGGGGTCTCGTCGGTGCCCGGAGCGGATTGCTCGAAATTCGGCACCAATCGGCGCAGCAGGTCGGCGCGGTAGCGCGAGGTCGAGCCCAGCACGATCCGGGGCAGCATCGGGCCGGTCGAACTCATGTGTCCCCTTCCCGCCGGATGTGTTCGCGCATGGCGCTGTTGAGGTCGCGCTGGGCTTGGCTGAGGGCCTGCAGCAGAGGTTGCAGGCGATCGCGCGTGCCGCGCATCGAGGCGGCCGCTTCATCCAGCTCCTGCTGGCTGGCGCGCGCCGAGCGGTCGCGAATCCACAAGCGTTGCTGCAAAAGCGCACGCAGGCCGGCGTCGATCGCGTGATGCGCGTCCTGTTCGCTGGCGGCGGGCAGGTCGGGGTTCAGCGACATCACGGCGTGCGCCTGCTGCAGCCCGGAGCGGCAGGTCTTGAGGTCGGCCTCCAGCCGGTCGGCCAGGTCGAGCAGGGTCTTGAGGCTGATGCCGCGCTGGGCTTGGCGTCGGCGCAACAGCAGTCCGGCGCCCACCAGGGCAATCAGCAGTGCCAGCAACGCGGCGGTACCGAGCGTCAGAAAAGGGTTCAAGGGAAGCGGCTCAGGTGGCAAGGGGATTCAGTCTGCCGTATCGGGAGCGAATCAGGCAAAATAGACGGCAATCGATGCGGATTTGTGCCGCTCCGGCGTCACGCCAGTTGACTTCGTGACGCTTCGAACCTAACATTTCGCGATCATGTCCGTGACACTGCCAGAGTCCGTGGACGCTTGGCGCATGGTCTCGGCGCGGCGTTCGTTCGAGGGAACGCTACCCATCGCGACCATGTCACGCCTGTGCGAGGTGCTGGCGAGCACCGATGGCGTGGTGACGTTCGAGCTGGATTTCGGGCGCGACAGCCTTGGGATCAGCTACGCCGATGTTCGCGCGCAGGCTTCGTTGAACGTGGTCTGTCAGCGTACGCTGGAACCGTTTGTCCTGCCGGTCGCCGTGAACACCCGGCTTGGCTTGATCAAGCTGGAGCGCGATGAAGCCGGCTTGCCGCCTGATTGCGAAGCGCTGCTGGTGGCCGAGGATGGCCGGTTGAATCCGGCGGATGTGATTGAAGATGAATTGCTGTTGGCGCTGCCGCTGGTCCCGGTCAACCCGGACAGCAGCCTGCCCGACGAAGTGACAGGCCACGAGCCGGAAGACCATGCGGTCGGCGAGGGGCGCTCCGAAAATCCGTTCGCGGTATTGCGCGAACTGA
Source organism: Rhodanobacter sp. (assembly GCA_041690935.1). Classification (GTDB taxonomy): domain Bacteria; phylum Pseudomonadota; class Gammaproteobacteria; order Xanthomonadales; family Rhodanobacteraceae; genus Rhodanobacter. The sequence continues at coordinate 19,140 of JBEPVP010000013.1, read as the reverse complement.
AGAAGTAACCACCGACCCGATCATCTGATCCGGGTCATGCCGCAACCGATCAACCAGTTTCAATCATCAAGTTCAGCTGGAGAATTACCATGGCAGTTGCCAAGAGCCGCCGCACCCCGTCCACCCGTGGCATGCGTCGTTCGCACGACGCCCTGCAGACCGTGCAGTTGTCCACCGATCCGACCAGTGGTGAGGTGCATCTGCGCCATCACATCACCAAGGATGGCTACTACCGCGGCAAGAAAGTGATCGAAACCAAGGGTGCTGTGTCGGTCGAGGACTGATCGGTTTCGCGGATCCCGAGGGGATTCCGGAATGTGATCATGCGAGACGGCGCGGCGACGCGCCGTTTTGCGTTCAGGGATGCCGGGACGTACGCGTTGCGGCGTTGTGCAGATGCCACCGAGACGTCTGATCCTCTGTTTTCGTTGATGGATAGCTGAATGGCCCAGATCTACGCCCGCATCATCGCCACCGGCAGCGCGCTGCCCGAGCGCGTGGTAACCAACGCCGATCTGGAAAAGATCGTCGACACCAGTGACGAGTGGATCCGCACCCGCACCGGCATTCGCCAGCGCCATATCGCGGCCGATGGCCAGACCACCGGCGATCTTGCTTTCCAGGCCGCGCAGAACGCGCTGGAAGCGGCCGGCGTCAAGGCCTCCGAGCTCGACCTGATCATCCTCGGCACGACCACGCCGGACATCATCTTTCCATCCACCGCCTGCCTGGTTCAGCATCGCCTCGGCGCGAACGGCTGCGCCGCGTTCGATGTCAATGCGGCGTGTTCTGGCTTCGTCTACGCGCTGGGCATCGCCGACAAGTTCATCAGGAGCGGGCAGTCGAAGAAGGTGCTGGTGATCGGCGCCGAGACACTGACCCGGATGGTCGACTGGACCGAGCGCGAGAGCTGCGTGCTGTTCGGCGATGGCGCCGGTGCCGTGGTGCTGGAGGCGTCCAGCGAGCCGGGCATCTACGCGACCTGCCTGCATGCCGATGGTGGCTACAAGCACCTGTTGTTCAATCCGGTCGGCGTGTCGGTCGGTTTCAAGGATGAGCCGAACCACGGCGTGCGCATCAACATGGCCGGCCGCGAAGTGTTCAAGGTCGCGGTGAAGACGCTCGATTCACTGGTCGGCGAGACCCTGCAGGCCGCCGGCATGGTCGAGTCGGACATCGACTGGCTGATTCCGCACCAGGCCAACCTGCGCATCATCGAGGCAACCGCCAAGCGGCTGAAGATGTCGATGGAGCGGGTCATCGTGACGGTCGACAAGCACGCCAATACCTCGTCCGGTTCGGTGCCGTTGGCGCTGGACTATGCGGTGCGTTCGGGCAAGGTGCAGCGCGGCCAGAATCTCTTGCTGGAGGCGTTCGGCGGCGGCTTCACCTGGGCGTCGGCGCTGTTGCGCTACTGAGCCGGCAGCGCGAGTAGCAAGGGCGCATCGCCGCGTGCTGCGACAGGTCGCGGGGTTCTCGCGCTTTGGCTACTCGTCTCTCATTCCTCGCCCCTCGCGCTCCAATACGGCTGCGCATGTTGCGCGTTGCTGGCACCATGGTGGTTTTCGCCGACGGGATCCGCGCATCCATGAGTCCAAGCTCCGCTTCGCTTGCTTTCGTTTTTCCCGGCCAGGGTTCGCAGTCGGTCGGCATGCTGGCCGATCTGGCCGCCGCGCATGCGGAAGTGCAGGCGACGTTCGAGGAGGCGTCGCAGGGCGCCGGGTTCGATCTGTGGAACCTGAGCGCGCACGGGCCGCAGGATCAGCTCAACCGCACCGAAAACACCCAGCCGGCCTTGCTGGCGGCCAGCGTGGCGGTGTGGCGGGTGTGGCAGAAGCTCGGCGGTGCGCGGCCGGCGCAGTTGTCCGGTCACAGTCTGGGCGAATACAGCGCGCTGGTCTGCGCCGGTGCATTGTCATTGCACGATGCGGCGGCGCTGGTAGCGGAGCGCGGTCGCCTGATGCAGGCGGCAGTGCCTGCCGGCGTCGGTGCGATGGCGGCGATCCTCGGTGGCGACGACGCGCAGATCGCCGCGGTGTGCGAGCAAGTGGCACAGAGCCAGGTAGTGTCGCCGGCCAACTTCAATTCACCCGGCCAACTGGTGATCGCCGGCCATGCCGAAGCGGTCGATCGCGCGCTGGCGAAACTCGCCGAACTGGGTGTGAAGAAGGCGATCAGGTTGGCCGTGTCGGTGCCGTCGCATTGCGCGCTGATGCGTGGCGCCGCCGATCGACTGGGCGAGCGGATGGCGTCGATTGCGTGGCAGTTACCCTCGACCCCGGTCGTGCAGAACGCCGAAGCCCGCAGCTACGGCACGGTCGAGGAGATCCGCGGGGCATTGCAATGCCAACTCTACCTACCGGTGCGCTGGACGGAATGCGTGCAGGCACTCGTTGCCGGCGGTGCCATCCGCATCGCCGAATGCGGACCTGGCAAGGTGCTGAGCGGTCTGATCAAACGCATCGACAAGAGCATCGAGGCACGCCCGATCGGAGGCCCTGCCGAACTCGACGCCACCCTTGCCGAATGGGCGTGAGCTTTCGCTTCTGGCTTTCGTCTCTCCCGATGCACGATTCACGATTCCCCAAGGAACGATTCAAATGAGCAACCCACTGCAAGGTGAAATCGCGCTGGTCACTGGCGCCAGTCGTGGCATCGGCGCGGCGATCGCCGACGAGCTGGCGGCGATGGGCGCCACCGTGATCGGTACGGCTACCAGCGAAAACGGTGCTGCCGCGATTGGTGAGCGGCTGGCCGCACAAGGCGGTCACGGCCGCGTGCTGGACGTGACCGACACGGTCGCGGTCGACGGATTGATCGACGGCATCAGCAAGGAATTCGGCGCGATCTCGATTCTGGTCAACAACGCCGGCATCACCCGCGACCAGCTGCTGATGCGGATGCGCGAAGAGGACTGGAACATCATCCTCGACACCAACCTCAGCTCGGTCTACCGCACCTCCAAGGCGGTGATGCGCGGGATGATGAAGGCGCGCAAGGGCCGCATCATCTCGATCGCCTCGGTGATCGGGCTGACCGGCAATCCGGGTCAGGCCAACTACGCCGCCGCCAAGGCCGGCGTGATCGCATTTTCCAAATCGCTGGCGCGCGAGATCGGCAGCCGCGGCATCACTGTCAACGTGGTGGCACCGGGCTTCATCGACACCGACATGACCCGCGCGCTGCCGGAAGAATCGAAGCAGGCGCTGCTCGGTCAGATCGCGCTGGGGCGGCTTGGCGAGGTGTCGGACGTCGCCAAGGCAGTGGGTTTTCTGGCTTCGCCGGCAGCGGCCTATATCACCGGCGAAACGCTGCACGTCAATGGCGGCATGTATATGCCGTGAGGCAGTTGTCGCCAGCGGACGCGTTTTAGGCGACAATTGCGTCTTCGCGCCGGTCCACATGGACTGCGCCCTGGTATCACCGGCGGATCGTGGTGGTCTCGCGGTTTAGCCATTACAATGCGCCGGCTTTTGCAGGCATTACGCCGGCACAGACAATCAATTTCTCCTTGAGAGGTATGGGCAACATGAGCACCATCGAAGAGCGCGTAAAGAAAATCGTCATCGAGCAGTTGGGCGTGAAGGAAGATGAAGTCACGGCGAACGCTTCGTTCGTGGACGATCTGGGCGCAGATTCGCTGGACACGGTGGAACTGGTGATGGCGCTCGAGGAAGAGTTCGAGACCGAGATTCCCGACGAAGATGCCGAGAAAATCACCACCGTGCAGCAGGCCGTTGACTACATCAAGGCCCACTCCAAGGACTGATCGGCACGAGTTGATTGATCCGGGATTGATCACCGCATACCGCACTGGCACGCATTCCGTTGACCAGATCGGCCACGTGGTGATATCGAACGCTGCGCCTTCCCGGCGCAGTTTTCGTTTCTGCATTTTGTAACGTCCGACCCCGTATGGTGGGCGGGATGCGTCCCTGCCCAGGTGGACGACGTATCTGTGATTGGCATCGCGAAGCATCCGCCGATGGTGCTATGACGGAATCACGAAGGAAGACAGCATGAGCAAGCGTCGAGTAGTAGTGACTGGCATGGGCATCATTTCGCCGGTCGGCAACGATATCGCCAGCGCCTGGGAGCGTGTCCTCAAGGGCGTCAGCGGTATCGGCCCGGTCACCCATTTCGATACTTCCGCTTACTCCACACGCATCGCCGGCCAGGTCAGCAGCTTTGATCCGGCGCAGTGGATGCCGCTCAAAGATGTCAAGAAGATGGACCCGTTCATCCACTACGGTGTGGCGGCGGGTACCCAGGCGTTGCGTGATTCCGGACTGGAAGTGACGGAGGCGAATGCGCCGCGCATCGGCGTGGCGGTGGGCGCCGGCATCGGCGGTCTGTACACCATCGAAGCCACCACACTTGAGCTGGCTGCCAAGGGCCCGCGCCGGGTCTCACCGTTCTACGTGCCCAGTTCGATCATCAACATGGTCTCGGGCCAGCTGTCGATCATGTTCGGACTGAAAGGGCCGAATATCGCGTGTGTGACGGCCTGCACCACGGCGACCCACAACATCGGTCTGGCGATGCGGATGATCCAGTATGGCGACGCCGATGCGATGATCGCCGGTGGCACCGAATTCGCCACCACGGGCACCGCGATGGCCGGCTTCTGCTCGGCCAAGGCGATGTCCACCCGCAACGACGAGCCGACCAAGGCTAGTCGCCCATGGGACAAGGACCGCGATGGCTTCGTGCTGTCCGATGGTGCCGGTGTGCTGATGCTGGAAGAGTACGAACACGCCAAGGCGCGCGGCGCGCGCATCTATGCCGAGCTGGCGGGTTTCGGCATGAGCGGCGACGCGTTCCACATGACCGCGCCAAGCGAAGGCGGCGAAGGCGCGGCGCGCTGCATGCAGAGCGCGCTGAACGATGCCCGCCTCGATCCGCAGGAAGTGCAGTACGTCAATGCGCACGGTACGTCCACGCCGCTAGGCGATCTGGGCGAAGTGATGGCGGCGAAAAAAATATTCGGTGAGCATGCGTACAAGTTGGCGATGAGCTCGACCAAGTCGACGACCGGGCATCTGCTGGGTGCGGCCGGTGGCGTCGAGGCGATCTTCACCATCCTGGCGCTGCGCGATCAGGTGCTGCCACCGACCATCAATCTGGACGAGCCCAGCGAAGGCTGCGACCTGGACTTCGTGCCGCACACCGCGCGCGCGGCAAAGGTCGATGTGGCGATCTCCAACTCGTTCGGTTTTGGCGGCACCAAGGGCACGGGGGGGTTTGGTCGCGTTTGCCCCCCCTATCTGGCGTCACCGGCAATCGCCTTACCCGCGCCGGCGGGCGCTAGCTGCCCGCGCGGGCCGCTGCTTTTCCGGAGCGCTATCCGTGTCTGCTGGAAAGCGTGGTACGCGGCACGGCGCAATCGCGTTACGACATCCTGTTTGCGTTTCCGCGCGAGCGCCTCACCCTTCATGCCGACGGTCGTCTTTGCGATGACGAGGGAGCGCGGCAGCCCGGACGTTTCCTCGATGCGCTGGATGCCGCGTGGCGGGCCGAGCAATTGCCGCCCGGCGACGATGGGCTGCCGTTCCATGGCGGCTGGGTATTGTTGCTGGCGTATGAACTGGCCGGTGAAGTCGAGCCGACACTGAAACTGCGGCCGCCATCGGTTCTGCCGGTGGCCTTGGCGGTGCGCTGTCCGGCCGCCGTGATCGTCGATCATGCGAACGATTGCACGATCCTCGTCGCCGAAGCGGATCATGAAGGCCTGCTCGATGCGCTGGAATCCGATCTGGCGGCACAGCCACGCATGCCTGCGCTGGCCGCACCCGTCAACTGGGAGGAGGACGCCCCGGCATTGTTCCTCGACGGTGTGGCGCGCATCCACGAACACCTGCACGCCGGCGACGTCTTCCAGGTCAATCTGTCGCGGGCCTGGCGCGCGCGCTACGCGCAATCGCCCCCACCGGCATCGCTGTATGCGGTGTTGCGCGAGGCCAATCCGGCACCGTTCGCCGGCCTGCTGCAGCAACCGGGCTGGGCGGTGCTGAGCTCGTCGCCGGAACGGCTGGTCGAAGTGCGCCGCGGCGTGGCGCAGACGCGGCCGATCGCAGGTACCCGCCCACGGCTGCCCGGCGATGACGAGCTGGCGCAGATCCGCGAGCTGAGCGCGCATCCGAAGGAGCGCGCCGAGCATGTGATGCTGATCGATCTGGAGCGCAACGACCTGGGCCGGGTCTGCGTGCCGGGCACGGTCGAGGTCGACGAGCTGATGGCGGTGGAGAGTTACGCCCACGTCCACCACATCGTCTCCAATGTACGCGGGCGTCTGCGTGCCGACGTGACGCCCGGCGAGGTGATCGCCGCCACCTTCCCCGGCGGCACCATCACGGGTTGCCCCAAGGTGCGCTGCATGGAAATCATTGCCGCTCTGGAAGACGCGCCGCGTGGCGCCTATACCGGAGCGCTGGGCTATCTCGATCGCAATGGTGAGCTCGACTTGAACATCCTGATCCGCACCCTGACCGTGACCGGCAACGAAGTCAGCCTGCGTGCGGGTGCGGGCATCGTCGCCGATTCGGTGGCCGCGAGCGAACTGGATGAAACCCGCGCCAAGGCCCGTGGGTTGTTGCGTGCGTTGGGAGTGCCGGACTGATGCCGCCTCGCATGTTGGTCAACGGCGTGGCGGCGGCGCAGCTGTCGGCGCTGGATCGCGGCTTGGCGTATGGCGACGGCCTGTTCGAGAGCATCCGTGTGGTCGGCACCGCGGCACCGCTGTGGTCGCGTCATATGCAGCGGCTGATGGAGAGCTGCGCGCGCTTGCAGATACCGGCGCCGGACCCGGCGCAACTGTGGCGCGAGGCGCTGGCGGTCAGTGGCGATATGGCGCAATCGGTAGTGCGGATCACGGTCACCCGCGGTCCCGGCGAGCGTGGCTACGCCTTGCCGAGATCGCCGCAACCGACGCGCGTGGTGGCAGCGTTTGCGCCGCCGCGGGTCGCCGTCGAAGTCGGTGCACAAGGCGTGCGCATGCGCGTATGCGACATCCGGCTGGCGGAGCAGCCGCTGCTGGCCGGCATGAAACATCTGAACCGGCTGGAGCAGGTGCTGGCGCGCGCCGAATGGAGCGATCCGGCGATCGCCGAAGGCGTGCTGCTCGATAGCCACGAGCGGGTGATTTCGGCGACCATGGCCAATTTGTTCGCCGTGGTCGACGGCGAGCTGCTGACACCCGCACTGGATCGCTGCGGCGTGACCGGCGTGGCTCGCGCCGAAGTGCTGGCGACGTGTCCGCAGGCGCGGATCGGCGAGCTGACGCTGGAGACCCTGCTGGTTGCCAGCGAAGTCTTTCTCAGTTCGAGCGTGCGCGGCATCCTGCCGGTCCGTTCACTGGCCGGGCGGGAATATGTGGTGGGCGACATTACCCGCCAGCTGCAGCAGCATTGGCGCAATCTGGGATTTTTGATGGAGCAGGGCGGATGAGTGACCAACCGATGCACGGACGCGCATTGCCGCGGATGCTGTTGCTGATCGTGTTGCTGGCGATGGTCAGTGCGCTGGTGTATGGCTGGTACGACTTCAGCCGCTTCAGCGCCACGCCGTTGAACGTGGCGAGCCAGGGCGACAGCATCGACATCAGCCGCGGCAGCAGCTTCAAGGGCATCGTCGGCGAGTTGCGCCAGCGTGGTCTCAGCACGGCCAGCCCGTGGTACTGGCGCCTGCTGGCCGAGCAGATGCACGTGGCCGGCAAGCTGCACGCCGGCGAGTACGCGCTCGAGCCGGGTCTCACGCCGCGCCAACTGCTCGCCAACATGGCGGCCGGCAAGGTGCTGCAGCGCAATTTCACCATCGTCGACGGCTGGACCTTCGGCGAGCTGCGCCAGGCGCTGGCCAGCGCCGGTAAGTTGAACCACGACAGCGCCGGACTCGATGATGTCGCGATCATGCAGAAGATCGGTGCCGGCGGCGAAGCGCCGGAGGGACGCTTCCTGCCGGAGACCTACGCCTACGTCAAAGGCGACAGCGACTTGGACATCCTCAAGCGTGCGCATGCGGCGATGGCCAAGACGCTCGCCACGCTGTGGCCGGCACGTGCCAGGGATCTGCCACTGGCCACGCCGTACGACGCGTTGATCCTGGCCTCGATCGTGGAGAAGGAAACCGGCCTGCCTGCCGAACGTGCGCAGATCGCCGGCGTGTTCGTGCGTCGCCTGCAGGGCCACATGCTGCTGCAGACCGATCCCAGCGTGATCTACGGCATGGGCGCGAGCTACGCGGGCAATATCCGCAAGAGTGATCTCAGTACGGACACGCCCTACAACACCTATACCCGGGCTGGCCTGCCGCCGACCCCGATTGCCCTGCCGGGCAAACCCGCCATCGAAGCGGCGCTGCATCCGGCAGGTGGCGACGCGCTGTATTTCGTGGCACGTGGCGATGGCGGCCATGTGTTCGCCAGCACGCTGGAGGAACACAATCGCAACGTCGACTGCTATCAGCGGAAGCATTGCCAATGAGTGCCGCGCGCGGAAAATTCATCAGCCTCGAAGGTGGCGAAGGGGCCGGCAAGAGCACCTTGCTGGCTGGCCTGCGTGACTGCATCGAGCAACGCGGCATCGCGCTGGTGCAGACGCGCGAACCCGGCGGTACCGGCGTCGGCGAAGCCGTACGTGCGATCGTGCTCGATCCCGCGCAGCATGGGCTGGCGGCCGAGACGGAGTTGCTGCTGATGTTCGCCTCGCGCGCGCAACTGGTGCGCGAGGTGATCGAGCCGGCGCTGCGTGCCGGGCACTGGGTATTGTGCGATCGCTACGCCGACGCCAGCTACGCCTACCAGGGCGGTGGCCGTGGCCAGCCGGAATCGCGCATCGTCGAACTGGAGCGCTGGGCCTGTGCCGGCGTGACGCCGGACCTGACATTGCTGCTCGATCTGCCGGTGGCGCTGGGGCGCGCGCGCGCCGCGGGTCGCGGCGACGCCGATCGAATCGAGATCGAGGCCGATGTGTTCTTCGAGCGTGTACGTGCGACGTATCGGGAACGTGCCGCCGCCGAGCCGGATCGTTTCCAGGTCATCGACGCCAGCCAGTCGCCGGCCGCGGTGCTGCAGGCGGCCACGCTGGCGCTGGGCGCGCTACTTGGGAAATCGCGGGCATGAACGACCTGCCGTGGCATGCCGAACACTGGGCGCGGCTGCAGGCACGCCGCCAGCGCGACGCGCTGCCGCATGCCTTGTTGCTTTGCGGCGCGACCGGGTTGGGCAAGCGCGCGTTCGCCCAGCGCTTCGTGCGGGGCCTGGTGTGCGCAGCGCCTGCCGATGGCGATTCCTGTGGACATTGCCGCAGCTGCCTGCTGGTGGCGGCAGGCTCGCATCCGGACGTGATTTCGCTGGGCTTCGGCCTGCGCAAGGATGGCGTGCAGCGCAGCGAGATCGTGGTCGACCAGATTCGCGAGCTGTCGGCGCGCCTGGCCATGAGCAGCCAGTTCGGCGGCTGGCAGGTGGTCACCATCGATCCGGCCGATGCGATGAATCCGGCCGCCGCCAACGCCTTGCTGAAAACGCTGGAGGAGCCGGCGGCGCAGACCATGCTGATCCTGCTGGCCGACGCGCCCTGGCGTTTGCCGCAGACCATCCGCAGCCGTTGTCAGCGCATCGAGTTCCATTTGCCGACTGCCGCCGATGCACTGGCGTGGTTGCAGGCTGAAGGTGTGCGCGATGCCGCCGCCGCGCTCGCCGCCGCCAGCGGCAATCCTGGCCTGGCACGCGCATGGGCGCAGGAAGGGGCGCTCGATCGCCGACTGGAGGTACGCAAGGATCTGGCCGCGCTCGCGGCCGGCCGTGGCCAGCCGCTGGACGTGGTCAAGCGCTGGCTGGACAACGAGCCGGCGCAGCGGCTCTGGTTTGCCGCCCAAGCCATCGCGGACGAGATCAAGGCGCGCTCGGCGGATGGCAGCGGGCCACTGGCCAGTGCGATGGACGTCGAGGCGCTTGGCCACTGGTATGGCGCGGTCAATCACACCCGCGAGAGCCTGCGCGGTCCGTTGCGTGGCGACCTGCTCTTGCTGGAACTGCTGGCGCAATGGCGTTGAGCCGGAACGCCACGAGTCCGCCGCCGACCGCTCCTGCAAGCGGGCTGCCCGCGTTTTCCACGCAAACCCGACTGCTGGTCGTGGCGCCGCATCCCGACGACGAAACGATTGCCACGGGCGTGCTGATCCAGCAGGTACGCGCGGCGGGTGGCGAGGTGCGCATCCTGCTGTTGACGCTCGGCGACAACAACCCGTGGCCGCAACGCTGGCTGGAGCAACGCGTGTGGATCGGCGCCGCCGATCGACAGCGCTGGGGTCGTCGTCGCCACGGGGAAATTCAGCAGGCGCTGCAACACCTCGACGTGCCGGCACAGGCCCTGCAATCCCTGGGCTGGCCCGACCTGGGAGTCACCGACTGCCTGCTGCGAGCGGGTGATGCCACAGTGTCCGCGCTGGCTGCCGCCATCGGCGAGTTTCGCCCCAGCCTGATCGCGATGCCCGCATTGAGCGACCGTCATCCCGACCACGGTTCGGCACACGTCCTTGTCCGCCTGGCCCTGGTCGGACAGAGCGAGCCGCCGCAACAACTGGCGTATCTGGTGCATGGGCAAACGCCGGACAGCAGAGTCAGCGAAGTCTCCGGTACCACCGCGCAGACGGCGAACAAACAGGCGGCGCTGGCGGCACACCGCAGCCAGATGGCCCTCAGCGGCACCCGCATGCGTCACCTGGCGGCACGGCCCGAGCGCTATGTCGACGTGGCTGCCGCGTCGACGGGGTCGCTATCGACCCTGCCATGGCGGCCGCCAGTATGGTTGCGGCCATGGTTGCGGCTGAGCGTTGCCAGCGCGGCGGGAACACAGAGCTGGCGCTGGCGCGACGCCCCGCTTCAACGCGATAGCAAGGGCGCGTATCAACTGGCTTGTCCCGCCGCAGCCGCCGGCCCGCGGTTCGCCAGGCTGGCGTTGAATCTGCCTTCGCTGTGGATATTCGATCATTGGGGCTGGCGCGAACTCTGAAGCGGGCTCAGTCAAGCGGCCGCTCTTGCATAGGTCGGTTGACAGGGCTAGCTTCTGCCCGGGGGAAAGATGATGTCGTTTTGGCCGCAGGGTTGCGCTATCCGTGCGACGTCATTGAAACCGGTGCTCGATCCAATCCCGTGTTGTCGATGCAAGCTGCCAACGCCGTCTACACGGCCGGTCAACTGAATGCAGAATCCGGATCTGAACGAATTGGATGTCAATGCAGCGCCGGTGTCGGCGTCCAGCGAGCATTTCTATGCGGCGCTTTTCGACATCGGCCAATTGCTGGTTCGGTCACTCGACCCGCCCGCGCTCTACGAAGCCGTGATCGAGGTACTTGAGCGACGCATCGGCGCGCTGCGGGTGATGGTTGGCGAGGTGGACCACACCACCGGCTGGTTTCAACGGATTGCGCCGGCGCGTGTCGCGGCAGGGATGGAGGATATCTATCCGGAGCGCCTGCCGTTTTCGGTGGCGCGACTGCCGTTCTGGGAAGGGGTCCTGCAGCTGGAAAGCGATATCCGCCACGCGCCCGGTTTCGAGATGTACCAAGGGGCTTTTGCGCGCCATGGCATAGCGTCCGCCGTTGCGGTGCCGGTGATGATGTTTGGCAAGGTGCGGGCAGGGCTGGTGATCCGCTCCGCACATGCCAGTTTCTTCTCCCCCCGCATGATCGAACTGCTGCAACAGGCCGCGGCAAGCATCGGGCTGGGGCTGGAAGCGCACGAGCAACGCATGTTGCTGCTGCAGTCGGTGCGCGAGGAGGCTTGCCAGCGGCGCGCGCTGCGTCTGCTCAGCGAGATGATCAAGGTGGTCACGCGCAGTCCGGATGAGCCCACGCTGCTGGCCGATGCCTGTCGTGTGGTGAAACGCATGGGCGGTTACATGTTCACCTGGCTCGGCCTGCTGGAGGCGGGCGATGGGCGGACCCTGCGATTGCGTGCGCATGATGGTCTTGTCGACGGTCGCGAAGGCAACCGTGGGCTTGATCCGGGCGATGCCGCGCATGCCGACAACCCGGCGGTGATCGCCATGTCGAGCGGTCAGCCCCAGGTCCGACATCACCTCTCATCACGTCACCCCGACTGGCCGCTCGCCGGCGACCTGCCGCACCCGCGCGCGGTGCTGGCGCTTCCCCTGCTGGTGGATGGGGCCATGGTCGGCGTCTTTGTCATGGCGGCAGCCGGCGCCGACGCGTTTTCGCTGTCCGAGGTTCAGGTCTTTTCCGAGATGGCGATCGAGCTGGGCCTGGGCATCCAGATGCAGCGTGCGCAAGCTGCGCGGCTTGCCGCCGAGCAGGATTTGCGCTTCAGCCTGCAGCACTTCCGCACGGTTCTGTCGAAACAGTATTCCGGCATCCTGGTGATGTCCGAAGACAATCGCGTGAAGTTCGTCAACGAGGCGTTCTGCGCGCTGTACGGCTTGTCCGAGGCGCCGAGCGAACTGGAGAATCTCGCTTCGACGGCGATGTACGAGCGATTGAAGGAGGTCCTCGAGGATCCCGATCGCGAGTGGCAACGCATACAGAGCATCCTGACCAGTAACGAGGAGGTCAAGGGCGACGAGGTCTCCATCAAGGGCGGCCGCACTTTCCTGCGCGATTTCACGCCGATCACCATCGATGGTGTCTCGCGGGGCCGGCTGTGGCATCAGCGCGACATCACCGAACAGAAGACGCATGAGGCGCGGGTCGAGCGGCTCGCCTTCTACGATGTGGTCACCGGTCTGCCGAATCGTCGGCTACTGTTCGAGTTGCTGGAAAAGGCGCGGGCGCGGGCTACCGAACAACACTCGTTGCTGGCCGTTGGCGTGCTCGACCTGGATCGCTTCAAGAGCGTCAACGACACGATCGGCCACGGCGGTGGCGACATGGTGCTGGCGGATGCCTCGACGCGGATTCTCGGCATGTTGCGCGATGCCGATGTGCTGGCGCGTTTTGGCGGTGACGAGTTTGCCCTGGTGATCCCCGGCCTGGACAGCCGCGAGCAGCTCGATGTCATCAGCCGCTGCATCCTGCAGGCATTGCGGGCGCCGTTCCACGTGATGGGCGAGCAGCTGTACCTGTCGGCCAGCATCGGCTGGACGTTGTTCCCGCTGGACGAGTCCGATGCTGGCGGTCTGATCCGGCACGCCGACCTGGCGATGTACGCGGCCAAGGAGGAAGGCAAGGATCGGGGCTCGCTGTATGAACCGGCGATGGAGCTGGAACAACAGCGCCTGCAGGCCATGCGCGAGCGGATCGCGCAGGCCTTGCAGCAATCGCATCTGCGGTTGCTGTTTCAGCCGATCGTGTACATCGACGGCTTGCCCGGCCGGCATGGCGTGGCCGGCATGGAGGCGCTGCTGCGCCTGGACGACACCGGACAGGAGCTGATCGAGCCCGCCCGTTTCATGCATGTGCTGGACGACCCCCAGCTGGCGCGGCCGATCGGTCGCTACGTCCTCGACGAAGCGCTGAAACGATGCCAGTCCTGGATGCGGGAAGGCATCTCGATTCCTGTTTCGATCAACATCAGCACGCGCCATCTGCTGCACCCGGCATTTTTCACCGACATCGACGCCGCGCTCGATATGTATCCGGGCGTGATGGACGTGGGCTTCGGCATCGAGGTGACCGAAACCGGCCCTTCGATGGATCATGCCCGCGCGAAGGTGGTCATCGAGGAGTGTCGTCGGCGCGGCATTCGCGTCGGGCTGGACGATTTCGGTACCGGCAGCGCCTCGCTGAGCCACATCCAGCAACTGGACATCGAACACATCAAGCTCGACCAGAGTTTCGTGCGCGACATCCTCAGCGACGAACGCAACATGGCAATTGCCGCCGGCGTCATCACCACCGCGCGCATGCTGGCCAAGACGGTGATCGCCGAAGGCGTCGAGACCTCGGCGCAGGGCGATCTGCTCGCTTCACTGGGCTGTCATCAATTGCAGGGTTTCTCGATCTCCCGGCCGATGCCGCCCGAGGCGGTGCCGGAATGGGTGGCCGGGTGGGTGCCGCCCGCATCCTGGGGTGCCCTCGTCAACGAGCGGCAGTCGCTGCTCGCGAGTCAGCCGGAAGGCGGGTGAGGCTGCTGCCAGAGTGGTGCCGGTCGGCCACAGCAACTAAGATCGGCGCCAGCGATCGGACGCTACGGGCGTTCGGCAGGAGTCCAGCATGAAACCCATGGCTGCCCGTCAGGGCATCATTTCATTGAAAATCAAGGATGCGGCGTCGCTGTACAACGCCTACATGCCGTTCCTGAAGCACGGCGGCTTGTTTGCAGCGACCGCGCAGCCGTACTCGCTCGGCGACGAGGTGGTGCTGCTGGTGACTCTCGCCGAAGAAACCGAGCGCCTGTCCGTGGTCGGCAAGGTCGTCTGGATCAGCCCGGTTGGCGCACAGGGCAATCGCACCGCCGGCATCGGCATCCACTTCAACGAATCCAGCGACGCCGAAGCCGCGCGCAGCCGGATCGAGAACATCCTGGCAGGCACCCTGTCCTCCGAACGCGCCACTCATACCATGTGAAACCCTGCACGCCGCCGGCGCGCATCGCGTCGGTAGAACGCACGCGGTCGGCGGTCAAGGCTTGTTGTGCTCAAACGCACTGATACAATGGGCGGATTCGCGAACTCACCTCGCGGAACATCGGACGTTTGCGGCTGCAGGCCTGCAAGCGTGGCTGCGCTGCCCATGGCGGTGTCGTCCCCGCCGAATCGAAATCGCCGGACCGTGAGCTGCGTTATTTCTCACGGTCACTGATGCGCCTGATGGCGCGGAGGTAAGTTGCATCGTGCTTGCCGAATACTGGCCTGTCCTGTTGTTCATTGGCGTCGCCACCGGCCTTGGCCTGGTGTTGCTGGCGATCGGTCTGCTGGCCGGTCCGCGCCGTCCCGAAGCGGAAAAACTTGCGCCGTACGAGTGCGGTTTCGAGGCGTTCGAGGACGCCCGCATGCGCTTCGACGTGCGCTACTACCTGCTGGCCATCCTGTTCATCATCTTCGATCTGGAAATCGCCTTCCTGTTTCCGTGGGCGGTGGTGTTCCAGCAGATCGGCCTGGTCGCCTTGATCGAGATGGCGCTGTTCCTGCTGCTGCTGGTGATCGGCTTTGCCTACGTGTGGAAGAAGGGAGCACTCGAATGGGAGTGATCGATTCCGTCAGCCGGGTGATGCACAACCCGCAGCCGCTGAACCTGGTCGACGACATCCTGCGGCCGGCCGGCGACAACCCGGTGGTGCAGCATGGCTTCGCCACCACCAGCGTCGACGCGCTGATGAACTGGGCGCGCACCGGCTCGATGTGGCCGATGACGTTCGGTCTGGCCTGTTGCGCGGTGGAGATGATGCACGCGGGTGCAGCGCGGCTGGACCTGGATCGCTACGGCGTGATCTTCCGCCCGAGCCCGCGCCAGTCCGACGTGATGATCGTGGCCGGCACCCTGGTCAACAAGATGGCCCCGGCGCTGCGCAAGGTCTACGACCAGATGCCCGAGCCGAAGTGGGTGATCTCGATGGGCAGCTGCGCCAACGGCGGCGGCTACTACCACTATTCCTATTCAGTGGTGCGCGGTTGCGACCGCATCGTGCCAGTGGACATCTACGTGCCGGGCTGCCCGCCCACGGCCGAAGCGCTGATCCACGGCATCCTGCAGTTGCAGAAGAAAATCCGCCGCACCAGCACCATCGCGCGTTCGTAGAGGCCCTGATATGTCCGATACACCTGCGACCACGCTGGCCGAGCGCCTCGCTGCGCGATTCGGCGACACGTTGACCATCAGCACGGTGCGCAACGAGACCACCGTCGAGCTGGCTGCCGCCGATCTGATCGCGGTGACCACCGCACTGCGTGACGAGCCGGCGTTCCGCTTCAGCGAACTGATCGACCTGTGCGGCGTCGACTATCTCGGCTACGGCCAGGTCGAGTGGGACACCGAGACCGTTTCCGCCACGGGCTTTTCGCGTGGCGTGGAAGGCCAGGCGCAGGGGCGTTTCGACTGGGCCGGCCGACCGCGCGGCAACAACGAGCCGCGCCGCTTCGCCGTGGTGATCCACCTGCTGTCGATCGCGCACAACCGCCGGCTGCGTCTGCGTGTGTTCTGCGCGGATGACAGCCTGCCGATGGTGCCGTCGCTCACCCTGGTATGGCCGGGCGTGAACTGGTTCGAGCGCGAGACGTTCGATCTGTACGGCATCATCTTCGACGGGCATCCGGATCTGCGTCGCATCCTCACCGACTACGGTTTCGTCGGTCATCCGTTCCGCAAGGATTTCCCGCTGATCGGCAATGTCGAGGTGCGCTACGACCCCGAGCAGAAACGTGTGATCTACGAACCGGTGTCGATCGAGCCGCGCGTGCTGGTGCCGCGCACCATCCGCGATGACGCCGACCTGATGCAGGCCAGGGCCGAAGCTGCCGACCACTGGCGGGAGAACTGAGCATGCAGGAAATCCGCAATTACACGATGAACTTCGGCCCGCAGCATCCGGCCGCGCACGGCGTGCTGCGCCTGGTGATGGAGATGGACGGAGAGACCATCGTCCGGGCCGATCCACACATCGGCTTGCTGCACCGTGGCACCGAGAAGCTTGCCGAATCGAAGCCGTTCAACCAGTCGATCGGTTACATGGACCGACTCGATTACGTCTCGATGATGTGCAACGAGCACGCCTACGTGAAGGCGATCGAGACCCTGCTGGGGATCGAGGCGCCGGAGCGGGCGCAGTACATCCGCACCATGTTCGACGAGATCACGCGCATTCTGAACCACCTGATGTGGATCGGTTCGAACGCGCTCGACTTGGGCGCGATGGCGGTGTTCCTGTACGCGTTCCGCGAGCGCGAGGAATTGATGGACGTCTATGAGGCGGTTTCGGGCGCGCGCATGCACGCGACCTATTACCGTCCCGGTGGCGTCTATCGCGACCTGCCGGCACAGATGTCACAGTATCGCGAGTCGCCGTGGCACAAGGGCAAGGACCTCAAGCGCATCAACAGCTGGCGCGAAGGTTCGATGCTCGATTACCTCGAAGCGTTCACCGCCGACTTCCCGTCAAAGGTGGACGAGTACGAGGAACTGCTCACCACCAACCGCATCTGGAAGCAGCGCACCGTCGGCATCGGCGTGATTTCGCCGGAGCTGGCCCAGCAATGGGGCATGACCGGGGCGATGCTGCGCGGTTCCGGCGTCGAGTGGGATCTGCGCAAGAAGCAGCCGTACGCGAAGTACGCGGAGATGGATTTCGACATCCCGGTCGGTGTCAACGGTGACTGCTATGACCGTTACCTGGTGCGCGTCGAGGAGATGCGCCAGTCGAACCGGATCATCCAGCAGTGCGTGAAATGGCTCAAAGCCAATCCGGGTCCGGTGATGGTGAAGAACTTCAAGGTCGCGCCGCCGTCGCGGGTCGAGATGAAGGAGGACATGGAAGCGATGATCCATCACTTCAAATTGTTCACCGAAGGCTATTGCGTGCCGGCCGGTGAAACCTACACGGCGGTCGAGGCGCCGAAAGGCGAGTTCGGCTGCTACCTGGTTTCCGATGGCGCCAACAAACCGTTCCGCGCACATCTGCGTGCACCGGGCTTTGCCCACCTGTCATCCATGGACACCATCGTGCGCGGCCACATGCTCGCCGACGTGGTGGCCATGATCGGTACCTATGACCTCGTGTTCGGCGAAGTGGATCGCTGAGCCGGCACGACGGAGAAACGCATGAAAGCCACCGGACATTTCGAGCAGGTCAGGAACGTCGATCCGCTCGCCGTACTCACCGAACACACCCGTCATCACATCGATGAATGGGTCGCCAAATTCCCGCCGGACCGCAAGCGCTCGGCGCTGATCCAGGCGCTGTTCGGCGCGCAGGAGCAGAACCATGGGTTCCTCACCGACGAACTCATCACCGCGGTCGCGAAGTACCTCGACCTGCCGTCGGTCTGGGCGTACGAGGTGGCCAGCTTCTACTCGATGCTGGAGACCAGGCCGGTCGGCCGCAACAACGTGGCGATCTGTACCAATATCTCGTGCTGGCTCAATGGCGCCGAGGGTATGGTGCGCCACTGCGAGAAGAAACTCGGCATCAAGCTGGGCGAGAGCACGCCGGATGGCCGCGTGTACCTGAAGCAGGAAGAGGAATGCATCGCCGCTTGCGTGTATGCGCCGGCGATGACGGTGAACGGGCACTACCACGAACATCTCACCACCGAGAAACTCGACGCGATCCTCGACGGCCTGACCATCGATGGTCCCGCCCCGCACGGCGCGGAAGGGAAACACTGATGGCCGTCGGACCCGCCCCCCAGGACCATCAGGTCGTCTACACCACGCTGCATTTCGACAAGCCGTGGGCGATGGACAGTTATGTCCAGGTCGATGGCTACAAGGCGTGGAGGAAGATCCTCGCCGAGAAACCCGACCCGGCGTCGCTGATCGACGAGATCAAGAAGAGCAGCCTGCGCGGCCGCGGCGGCGCGGGTTTCCCGACTGGCCTGAAGTGGTCGTTCATGCCCAAAGGCACGATGCAGAAATACATCCTGTGCAACTCGGACGAATCCGAGCCGGGTACCGCAAAAGACCGTGATATCCTGCGCTACAACCCGCATGCGGTGATCGAGGGCATGGCCATCGCGTGCTACTGCACCGGCTCGACCGTGGCCTACAACTATCTGCGCGGTGAATTCCACCACGAGCCGTACGAGCACTTCGAGGAAGCGCTGAAAGAAGCCTACGCGGCCGGTCTTCTCGGCAAGAACGTGCAGGGTACGGGCCTCGACGTGGACATTTACGCGGCGCTCGGCGCCGGTGCCTACATCTGCGGCGAAGAGACCGCGATGATGGAATCGCTGGAAGGCAAGAAGGGCATGCCGCGCTTCAAGCCGCCGTTTCCCGCCGGTTTCGGCCTGTATGGCAAGCCGACCACAATCAACAACACCGAAACCTATGCTTCGGTGCCGGCGATCGTGCGCAACGGCGCCGACTGGTTCCTCAATATCGGCAAACCCAACAACGGTGGCCCGAAGATCTTCTCGGTCTCCGGTCACGTCAACAACCCGGGCAATTTCGAGGTCCGCCTGGGCACCCCGTTCAAGGACCTGCTGGCGATGGCCGGCGGCGTGCGCAACGGTCACCAGCTGAAGGCGGTGATCC
>JBEPVP010000012.1:0-34389 GCA_041690935.1 Rhodanobacter sp. | reverse complement strand
CAGCACCATGATCACCGACGCGGCCGGCAGCGCCAGCAGCACGCCGAGGAAACCGAACAGGTAGCCGCCGGCCAGCACCGCGAAGATCACCGCCACCGGATGCAGGCCGATCTTGTCGCCGACCAGCTTGGGTACCAGCACGTAGCCTTCGAGCAGCTGGCCGATGACGAAGACACCACAGACCAGCAGCACGTGCGTCCAGTCGCCGTACTGCACCAGCACGGCGATGATCGCGGCGACGAAGCCGATGATGAAACCCAGGTACGGCACGAAGCTGAGCAGGCCGGCCACCATGCCGATCAGCAGCCCAACCGATAATCCGACCAGCCCCAGGCCAGCGCCGTAGAACACGCCCAGCGCCAGCATCACCAGCAGCTGACCGCGCACGAACGCGCCGAGAATCTTGTCCGACTCGTGCGCCAGATGCGCGATCGTCGGCTGGATCGAGCGCGGCAGCATGCTGTCGACCTTGGCCATCAGCCTATCCCAGTCGCGCAGCAGGTAGAACGCCACCACCGGGATCAGCACCAGGTTGGTCAGCCACATCACGATGCCCAGGCCCGAGCGCGACACCGTGCCCAACACCACGGTGGCCATGCCACCGATCGAAACGATGTGCGCCTTGATCGCGGTCAACAGACTGTCGCTGTCAAACGTGTGCGGATCCAGATGCAGGCGCGACTGCAACCACGGCCACGCCACGTTCTGTGCCCATGCGCCGTAGTTCGGCAGGTTCTGGATCAGGTTCTCGACCTGACGCGCGATCAGCGGGATCAGCAACAGCAGCACGCCACACACCAGTACCAGCATTACCACGAAGACGATTGTGGCCGCCCACATGCGGCTCAATCCGACTCGCTCCAGCCGGTCGGCCAGCGGGTCGCCCAGGTACGCGAGCATGCCGGCTACCGCAAACGGCATCAGCACCGGCGCCAGCAACCAGATCAGATAAACGATGACTGCGGTGATGGCGAACAGTTGCCAGCGGTGCGCTCTGTCCTGGTTCATTCTCAATGCGCCGCCAGCCAGCGCAGGTTGGCATCGGCACCCGGATGCGGCTCGCCCTGCAGCAGCAGATGGCCACCGGCGGCGAGATTCGCCGCCAGTCCCTTCATCGGCACGGACGCCTTGACGTCCAGCAGCACCGCGTCGTTCTCGGCGCCCAGCGTCGTCACCTGCTTGACCGCCGGATCGGCCTGCAAGGTCGACAGCAGGTTCGCGTAGTCCATCGCCGAGGCCAGCCCGCTGATCCACAGCTTGCCCTCGCTGGGGCCGGCGCCGATCACGTTGAGCTGCTTGCCGATGCGGTCGACCACGCCATTGCCGGCCGCGCCGAGCAGCGCATCCGCGGTCGCACCCTGATTGCTCCAGCGGTGCGCCTGGCCGCCGGAGATCAAGGTCCAGTCGGCGCTGCCGTCATGCAGCTTGCCGAGCAGCACCAGACCGGTGTGATAGTGCTGGTTGATCGCTGTCAGTGTGGCGGGATCGCCGGCAGCGACCTTGGCCGGGTCCGGCGGATTGGCGGCATCGGGATAGACCACGTTGGTGCCGCGCGCGGCAGCGGCAGACGCGAGGCTAGCCAGCGCGGCCTGGCCGAACAGGTGGCCATCATCGCCCTTTACCAGCAGCAACACCGGCGGTTTGATGCCGGCACTGGCCACACCCAGCTTCGCCACCAGCCGGCGCACCGAACCGGGTTCAAAATCCACATCCACGATCAAGCCGGTGGCGGCGCGCTGGTACTGATACTTCTGCACGATCGAGCCCGCGTTGCCCAGCGCGTCGGCGTAGCCTGGATTGCTGCGCAGATCCTGACCACCCGCCACCCGCGTCAGCACCTGTCCGAGCGCGGTGGCAAAGGCCTGGTCGCGCTGGGCGTCGCTGGCGTCGGCAACCGGTACCGTGACCGAGTACGGCGAGCCCGAAGCCTGCGCATGCAACGGCGGCAGCACGGCAAAACCGAGCAATAGGGTGACGATCAACAGGCAGGACAGGCGCATGGACGTGGGTATCTTCGAAAGAAAACTCCCGGGAAGTCTGCCCAATCGCGCCCCCAGCGTCCATCGAAGACGTCGCCGGGCCAGTGCATACCTCACCCTGCCCGGTATCTGCCCCGCATACTGCTAAACTTGCGCGTTTCATCCACGCCGGTTCTCGCCATGTCTGACGCCCTCACCTACCGCGCCGCCGGCGTCGACATCGACGCGGGCAATGCACTGGTCGAACGCATCAAGCCGCTGGTCAAGCGCACGATCCGTCCCGAGGTGATGGGTGGTCTGGGCGGCTTCGGCGGCCTGTTCGACCTCAGTGGTCGCTACAAGGAGCCGGTGCTGGTCTCCGGCACCGATGGCGTCGGCACCAAGCTGAAGCTGGCGCAGATCCTCAACCGGCATGACACGATCGGCATCGACCTGGTCGGCATGTGCGTCAACGACGTGCTGGTGCAGGGCGCCGAGCCGCTGTTCTTCCTCGACTACTTCGCCACCGGCAAGCTCGACGTCGACACCGCCGTGGCCGTGGTCGGCGGCATCGCGAAAGGCTGCGAGCTGGCCGGCTGCGCACTGATCGGCGGCGAGACCGCCGAAATGCCCGACATGTACCCGCCCGGTGAATACGACCTGGCCGGCTTCACCGTGGGCGCAGTGGAGAAGTCGCAGATGCTGACCGGCGCGGCGATCGTCGCCGGTGACGTGGTGCTCGGCGTGGCATCCAGCGGCCCGCACTCGAACGGCTATTCGCTGGTGCGCAAGATTCTGGAGCGCGCCAGCAACCCACTCGATCTGGATCTCGGTGGCGTGAAGCTGGCCGATGCACTGATGGCGCCGACCACGATCTACGTGAAGTCGATGCTGGAGTTGCTGAAGAGTGGAACCGTGCACGGCATGGCCCACATCACCGGCGGCGGCCTGAAAGAAAACATCATCCGCGTGGTTCCGGACGGCCTGGGTATCGCGCTGGACGCATCGGCCATCGTGCTGCCGCCGGTGTTCGACTGGCTGATGCGCGAGGGCAATGTGGCGCGCGAGGAAATGTGGCGCACGTTCAACTGCGGCATCGGCTTCACCGTGATCCTGCCGCGCGACGCGGTGGCCGCGGCCTCCGCCCTGCTGGCGAAGCATGGACTGGCCAGTTCGGTGATCGGCGAGATCGTGCCTGCGCAGAGCGACGAACGCGTGCGGATCGGCTGACCTGCCCGAATCGCTGTCGATGACAATGCCCCTACCTCGCGTCGCCGTGCTCGCCTCCGGGCGCGGCAGCAACCTCGCCGCCTTGCTCGTCGCACGTGAGCGCGGCGAACTGCCGGTGGAGTTCGTGCTGGTCGCCAGCGACAGGGCCGCTGCCGGCGCCTTGCGCCTGGCCGAGGCGGCCAACATCCCCACCCTGGCACTGGATCCGCGCAGCTACCCGGACCGGCGTGCGTTCGACCTGGACCTGTTCGCGCGCATCGCCGCCAGCGGTGCCGAGTGGCTGGTGCTGGCCGGCTTCATGCGCATCCTCGACGGCGAGGCGCTGACCCCGTGGATCGGCCGGATGATCAATATCCACCCATCGCTGCTGCCGAAATATCGCGGCCTGCATACGCATCGCCGCGCGCTCGAAGCGGGCGATCGTGAGCACGGCGCCAGCGTGCACTTTGTCACCGCCGAGCTGGACGGCGGGCCGGTGATCGCGCAGGCACGCATCGTGGTCGAGGCCGGCGACGACGAGCAGCAACTGGCGCAACGGCTGCTGCCGCTGGAACACCGCTTGCTGCCGGCCGTGCTGGGCCTGCTGACCAGCCAGCGCCTGCAATGGGATGGCCACGCGCCGCGATTCGATGGCCAGCCTCTGCTGACCCCGCTGATGCTTGGCGACGGCGGTTTGCTGCCGGCGGAGTGATCCCCGGTTCAGGCCGCCATCGGCAGACTCGACGCATGACTATCCGCCCCCTGTTCGCGACCCTACTCGGCCTCGGCCTGCTGCTCGGCACCCGGGCTGCCTTCGCCGCCACGCCCGGCGCCTTCACCGCCACCTACAACGTGTCGCAGGGCGGCGAGCCGATGGGCGTTGCCACCGTCAGCCTGCGTTCCGCCGACCATGGCGAATGGATCTACCGCAAGGACATCAAGGGCACCGGCGGCCTGGCCGCCCTGCTGGGCGCCAGCGTCACGGAAACCTCGCGTTTCCGCTGGAAAGGCGACATACCCGAAGCGATCAGCTACGACTACGCGCTGGATGCGGCGATCAAGAACAAGCAGCGCCACCTGAGCGTCGACTGGGCGAAAAACCAGGTGACCGTCGACGACGGCAAGGGCGCCCAGACCTACCCGGCCAGCCCCGGCATGATCGAACGCAATACCACCGCGCTGGCCATCGGTCTGGCACTGCGCGACGGCAAGCAGCAGATCACGTTGCCGGTGGCGGTGAAGCAGGACGTGCAGCCGCAGACTTTCAAGGTGACTGGCAAGCAGACCGTCAAGGTACCGGCCGGCAGCTTCAACGCCGTGCAGGTCGACCGCACCGACGCCGAGCGCGGTTTCAGCGCGTGGTACGCGCCCGACCGCTACCCGCTGCCGGTGAAACTGTCGCAGCACGACGGCGGCGATCTGACGATGGTGCTGGTGAGCTACAAAGCCAAGTGAGAAGTATCAGGGTACCGGGGCCACCGCCCATCGGAATTAACCGTGGGGCGCAGATTTTCTGCGCCCCACGCCGTACCCTCGCTGCGCGTCAAGTCCACTCTGTAATTCGGTTTCCACCGGAATCCGTGAAGCTACCGCACAGGATGATGATGAAATCAATCAGTGCCCAGATGCCAAATCCACCCAAGGTGAGCAGCTGAAGAACACCGGTGCCTACCTTGCCAACATAGAATCTATGGATACCAAAACATCCCAGGAAAAAGCACAGCAAGAAGGCGGGAAGTATCCGCTTGCTGCTTGTTGATTGCGTATTTTTGTTGCCCTGCGTAGCTCCGCACTGAGGGCAACTGACTGCCGAATCATGAATTTCCTTGCCGCAACCGCGGCAGAACACCATTCCCATTGCTTTCCCCTGTTTCTTGGGTGAGATAAGGCGCTCACCCATCCCGCCTGACACTCAGTTCGGCAAGCGTCGGATCTTCGCGCCGAGCACGCCCAGCTTTTCCTCGATGTTCTCGTAGCCGCGGTCGATGTGATAGACACGATCGACGACGGTGTCGCCCTTGGCGACCAGGCCGGCCAGTACCAGGCAAGCTGAAGCACGCAGGTCGGTGGCCATGATCGGCGCGCCGCTCATCTGCGCGACGCCCTGCACCACCGCGGTGTTGCCCTCGAGGCGGATGTCCGCGCCGAGCCGCTGCAGTTCGTGCGCATGCATGAAGCGGTTCTCGAACACCGTCTCGGTGACGATGCCGGTGCCTTCGGCGACGCAGTTGAGCGCGGTGAACTGCGCCTGCATGTCGGTCGGAAACGCCGGGTACGGCGCGGTGCTGATGTTGACCGCCTTCGGCCGGCGGCCACGCATGTCCAGCTCGATCCAGTCGTCACCGGTGGAGATGTGTGCGCCGGCTTCCTCGAGCTTCGCCAGCACGGCATCGAGTGTGTTGGCACGGGCGCGGCGCGTGCGCACCTTGCCGCCGGTCATCGCCGCGCCGACCAGGAAGGTGCCGGTCTCGATGCGATCGGGCAGCACTTCGTACTCGGCGCCATGCAGGCGTTCGACACCGTGGATGATCATGGTTGAGGTGCCGGCGCCCTCGATCTGCGCACCCATCGCGATCAGGCAATGCGCCAGGTCGACCACTTCGGGCTCCTGCGCGGCGTTCTCGATGATCGTGGTGCCCTGCGCCAGCGTGGCCGCCATCATGATGTTTTCGGTGCCGGTGACGGTGACCATGTCCATCACGATGCGCGCACCCTTCAGCCGCGAGGCCTTGGCCTTGATGTAACCGTTCTCGACGGTGATCTCCGCGCCCAGCGCCTGCAGGCCGCGGATGTGCTGATCGACCGGACGCGAGCCGATCGCGCAGCCGCCAGGCAGCGAGACCTCAGCCTGACCGAAGCGTGCCACCAGCGGACCGAGCACCAGGATCGAGGCGCGCATCGTGCGCACCAGATCGTACGGCGCCACGCAGGTGCTGGTGGTGCGCGGATCGATGTGCATCTTCATGCGATCGTCGAGTACCAGCTGCACGCCCATCTGGCCAAGCAGTTCGATGAAGGTGGTGACGTCGTGCAGGTGCGGCACGTTGCCAATGCTGACCGGCTCATCGGCCAGCAGGCACGCGGCGAGGATCGGCAGCACGGCGTTCTTGGCACCGGAAATGCCGACCTCGCCGTTGAGCGGCGTGCCGCCGGTGATCAGGATCTTGGCCATCGTTGTCCTTCAAATGAAACGTGAGCGGGAATGCGGCTGCGACCATCAATGGCGCGCCGCGACTTCCTCGGGGGTAAGGGTTTTCAGCGCCAGTGCGTGGATCGCGCCGCCCATCAATTCGCCCAGCGTGGCGTACACCAGCCGATGCCGCGCCAGCGGCAACTTGCCGGCAAACTGGCTGGCCACCACGGTGGCCTCGAAATGCACGCCGTCGGCGCCGCTGACCTCCGCCTGCGCACCGGGCAGGCCGGATTCGATCATTGCCTGGATGCTGGCTGAGTCCATCGGGGGTATTCCATGCGGGAGCTTGAGCCGGCAATGCAGAGGATTCCATCGCCGCCGGAATCCATTGCGCTGACTTATGACGTTAAAATACGAATGTGCCATGGTAGTGGAAATCCGCTGGCGCAGAAACGACAGCGGTTCCAGATCGGCACCAACGGTGTCCCGTCGCAATGGCGTCGGCGGCATCCGATTCTTCCCTTCCCCGAGCCTCCATGAACGCACGCATCGCCACGCCCGCCCCGATCGAACTGAACCCCGATGCCATCACGCGCAGCGCGCGCACGGTGATCGCCACCGAGGCGGCGGCGGTGCAGGCGCTGGAGCCGCGGATCGGCGCGGACTTCGTCGAAGCCTGCCGGCTGATCCTCGCCTGCAAGGGCCGCGTGGTGGTCAGTGGCATGGGTAAATCCGGCCACGTCGGGCGCAAGATCGCCGCCACCCTCGCCTCCACCGGCACGCCGGCGTTCTTCGTGCATCCGGGTGAGGCCAGCCACGGCGACCTCGGCATGATCCTGCCGCAGGACGTGGTGCTGGCGCTGTCCTATTCCGGCGAGACCGACGAGTTGCTGCTCATCCTGCCGGTGATCAAGCGCCAGGGCATTCCGTTGATCGCGCTTACCGGCAAGCCCGGCTCCTCGCTGGCGAACGAGGCCGATGTGCATCTGGATGGCAGCATCTCCAGCGAAGCCTGCCCGCTGGGGCTGGCGCCGACCACCAGCACCACCGTGGCGCTGGTGCTGGGTGACGCGCTGGCGATCGCGCTGCTGGAGGCACGCGGCTTCACCTCGGACGACTTCGCTCGCTCGCATCCGGCCGGCAGCCTCGGCCGCCGCCTGCTGCTGCACATCGGCGACGTGATGCACAAGGGCGACGACGTGCCGCGGGTTTCGCTGGACGCCAGCCTGACCGCCGCGCTGGTCGAAATGACCCGCAAGCACTTGGGCATGACCGCGGTGGTCGATGCCGAGCAACGCCTGCTCGGCGTATTCACCGATGGCGATCTGCGTCGTGCGCTGGACGACGAAGGCGTCGACCTGCGCGGCGTCACCGTGGCCGACCTGATGACCCGCGGCCCGAAAACGATCACGGCCGACAAGCTGGCGGCCGAGGCCGCCCAGTTGATGGAAAAGTACCAGATCCATGCGCTGCTGGTGGTCGATGATGAACAGCACGTGGTCGGCGCGCTGAACATTCATGATCTGCTCCGCGCCCGTGTGGTCTGATTCGCCTCGGCGAATCAGACAAATCGGCAAACAAGCTCTTGCTGTCGCTACAACCACGCTGTCCCCATCCTGCACCTCGCCACCTCGCCACCTCGCCACCTGAATCCGTGAACCCAGCCCACTACCTCGCCAATCTCACCGACGACATCCGCGCCCGCGCCGCCAAGGTTCGGCTGGCGGTGTTCGACGTGGACGGCACCCTGACCGACGGCCGCTTGTGGTATGCCGAGGACGGGCATGAAACCAAGGTGTTCCACGTGCATGACGGACTCGGCCTCAAGCGGCTGCAGACCCATGGCGTGCAGGTGGCGCTGATCACGGCTCGGATCAGTCATCCGGTCGCGCTGCGCGCCGACGAGCTGGACATCGCCCACGTCTACCAGGGCCAGAGCGACAAGCGCGGCTGCCTGCTGGAACTGCTCGACGCACTGCACCTCACGCCCGAACAGGTTGCCTTCGTCGGCGACGACCTGCCCGATCTGGCGCCCATGCGCATCGTCGGGCTGGCCGTGGCGGTGGCGAACGCGCATCCGTGGGTGGCCGAGCAGGCGCACTGGCAAACCAGCAAGGGCGGCGGTGCCGGCGCGGCGCGCGAGGTGTGCGACCTGATCCTGCACGCGCAGGGCAAGAGCGACGCCGAGCGGGAGCACTGGCAGTGAGTTGGCGTCGGTGGCTGCGCGACCGGCGCCTGCCGGCCGCGATCTTCGCCATCGCGCTCGCCGCGGGCGCGGCGCAGTTGCTGCTGTGGTGGTTCGGACCGGCGCCGCGAACCCATGACTTCGTCGGCCCACCGCGCTCGGGTTACACGCTGACGAATGCCCGGGTGACCGAGTACAACGCCGAGGGACGGCCCAGCTTCCACCTGCAGACGCCGCACCTGGAACGCCGCGAGGGCGATGACTCGCTGTACCTCAATTCGCCCACCTTTCAATTGCCGGCAAAACAGCCGGGCGTACCGGACTGGCAGGGCGAGTCGCTGTATGGCTGGGTCAACAAGGCCGGCAGCCAGCTCAAACTGCAGGGCCCGGTCAACATGCATCGGCCGGCGTTCGGCGAAGCGCCGGCGGCCGAGATCCACACCGCCGACGTCAGCGCGTGGCCGAAGGAAAACCGCCTGGAAACCGCGGCGCCGGCGCAGATGGTGCAAGGCGGCACTAGAATCAGCGGTATCGGCATGCGTGCCAACCTCAATGACAAACACCTGGAGCTGCTCGATGATGTCCATGCCACGTTCCCGCCGCACCAGCGCCAGCGCTAGGTTTGCGCTTGCCGCCGCGGTGCTGGGCCTGCTTGCGGCGCAGCCCGCGCTGGCCCGGAAAAGTGACCGCCAGCAGGAAATGCACGTCGCCGCAAAGCATTTCGACGGCTTCCAGAAGCCCAACAGCGTCAGCACCCTGACCGGCAACGTGGTGATCACCCAGGGCACGCTGAGAGCCACGGGCGCCCAGGCCAAGGTGTATTTCGACGCCGACAGCCAGATCAGCCGGGTCGTCATCAGTGGTAGCCCGGCTCATCTGGAGCAACTGGACGAGAACAACAACCTGGTGCTCGGCGACGCCGCCACGCTGGACTACGACAACCTCAAGGGTATCGCCGTATTGCAGGGCAATGCCTCGATCACGCAGAAAGGTCGAGGCGAAGCGCATGGCGACAAGCTCACCTACAACACCGAGACCAGCGAGATGACCGGCGAAAGCGATGGCGACGGCATGGTGCATATGACCTTCAAGCCCAAGCCCCAACCCGCCGATGCCGCCACCCCGGCAGCCCCGGCGCCGGCACAGAGCACCCCGACGCCGCCGGGACAGCCGTAACCGATGCTCTCCGCCGAAGGTCTGCAAAAAAGCTTCAAGGCGCGTCAGGTCGTGCGTGATTTCGGCTTCTCGATCCGGCAGGGTGAAGTGGTCGGTCTGCTTGGCCCCAACGGCGCCGGCAAGACCACCTGTTTTTACATGGTGGTCGGCCTGATCGAGGCCGACGCCGGCAGCATCAAGCTGGACAATCAGGACATCACCCGCCTGCCGATGCACTCGCGCGCCAAGCTGGGCATCGGCTACCTGCCGCAGGAGGCGTCGGTGTTCCGCCGGCTCAGCGTGTCGGACAACATCATGGCCGTGCTGGAGTTGCGCGACGGCCTCACCACGCAGCAACGCAATGCCGAGCTGGAAAGCCTGCTGGACGAATTGAAGATCGCCCACATCGGCGGACAGAAGGGCATCAGCCTGTCCGGCGGTGAACGGCGCCGGGTGGAGATCGCTCGCGCGCTGGCGGCGAAGCCGCGCTACATGCTGCTGGACGAACCGTTCGCCGGTGTCGATCCCATCTCGATCGGCGAGATCCAGCGCATCGTGCGGCATCTGAAGGAGCGCGGCATCGGCGTGCTGATCACCGACCATAACGTGCGCGAGACCCTCGGCATCTGCGATCGCGCCTACATCCTGAATGATGGCGAGGTGCTCTCGCGCGGTACCCCGGCGCATATCCTCGCCGACGAAAAGGTACGCGAGGTCTACCTCGGCCGCGAGTTCCGCCTCTGAGATACCTGTCGCGGTTTCCTTACCGCGTGGCGCGGGGCTATGGCTGCGCCTCCGGGCACGCGCTACGATGGCCGCGACTCCCTTCGACATGGCTGGCATGAAACCCGCACTGCAGTTTCGCCTCCACCAGCAGTTGACCCTGACGCCGCAACTGCAGCAGGCGATCCGTCTGTTGCAGCTGTCGCAGCTGGAGCTGGAAGCCGAGCTGCGGCAGATCGCCGAAAGCAATCCGCTGCTGGAGTTCGCCGAGGAAGTCGAGGACGAAGAGGCCGTCGATGCTGCCGAAGCGGAAAGCGAATACCCCAGCGCCGAGAGCGTTGCCGCCACCAGCGGCAACGAGCACGACAACGACGATGCCAGTGACTGGGCCGACGGCGGCGGGGTCGCCGAGGCGCCGATCGACTTTTCCAGCAGCAGCAACAGCAACAGCTCGCGCCATGACGAGGATTTCGAGCCGCAGAACGCCGCGCCGGAGACCCTGCAGCAGCATCTGTTGTGGCAGCTCAACCTGGCGTCGTTCAATCCGCGCCAGCACCTGATCGCCACCGTGCTGATCGACGCGCTCAACACCGCCGGCTATCTCGCCGAAGGGATGGACGCGGTGCTCGCCGCGCTGCCGGCCGACCTCAACGCCAGCATCGGCGAAATCGACGCCGTACGCCGCCGGTTGCAGGGCTTCGATCCCGCCGGCGTGGGCAGCCTCGACCTGCGCGACTGCCTGCGTGTGCAACTGGAACAGTTCGATCCGGCTACCCCGCAACGCGAGTTGGCGCTGCGCATGGTCGACACCGAACTGGAACTGCTCGCGCGCAACGACATCGCCCGGCTCGCGCGCCGCCTGCGTGCCAGCGAGGACGACGTGGCGGCGGCGGCGGTGCTGATCCGCAGCCTCGATCCGCGCCCGGGCGCCGCACTCGACGTCACCCCGGTGGAATATGTCGCGCCGGATGTCTATGCGCTGCGCGACGGCAGCCGCTGGCGGGTCAGCCTGAATCCGGACGCGCAGCCGCGGCTGGGCCTCAATCAACACTACTGCGGCCTGATCGCCAAGGCCCGCGGCGAGGATGCCAGCTGGATGCGCGGCCAGCTGCAGGAGGCGCGCTGGCTGATCAAGAGCCTGGAATCGCGCGCCGAGACCCTGCTCAAGGTGGCCGATGCGATCGTGCGGCGGCAAAGTGCTTTCCTCGACTACGGCCCCGAGGCGATGCACCCGCTGGTATTGCGCGAGGTGGCAGAGGAAGTGGGCATGCACGAGTCCACCATCTCGCGCGTCACCACGCGCAAATACCTGCACACGCCGCGCGGCACGTTCGAACTGAAATATTTCTTTTCCAGTGGCGTATCCACCGAAGACGGTGGCAGCGCATCGGCCACCGCGATCCAGGCCATGTTGCGCAAGCTGATCGACGCCGAAGACGTGCGCAAGCCGCTGTCCGATTTGGCCATCGCCGGCGAGCTGCAGCGCAAGGGTATCCAGGTGGCTCGTCGCACCGTCGCCAAATATCGGGAGGGGCTGCGCATTCCCACATCCAGCGAACGCCAGCGCGCCAGCTGAGCGATCACGAAAACAGACATGGGAACTTGGTTGTCGCAAAAACGTTCCCATACCTGTAACAGACTGTTTGACGATGTACTGCCGCCACCTCGGCCACGGTACGTCGACCCGCCGCGAAAAGCGGCACTGCACCACCAGAGGAGGCGCCCCATGCAATTCCAACTCAGCGGCCAGCAGATTGAAGTCACCCCGGCCCTGCGCGATCACGCCACCGCCAAGCTCGACCGCCTCACCCGTCTCGACGACAAGTTGCTCAGCCTCGCGATCGTGCTGTCGGTCGACAAGCTGCATCAACGTGCCGAGGGCACCTTGGGCGTGATCGGCGCCACCCTGCATGCTGAAGCCACCGAGGCCGACATGTACGCCTCGATCGACGTGTTGTTCGACAAGCTGGTCAACCAGTTGCGCAAGCATCGCGAAAAAGTCAGCGACAAGCATCAACAAGAGGCGCGCGAAGCGCGCCAGTACGGCTGATAAAACCCTCGCGGCCGCAGGCCGCTCCGACTCCCTTCTCCCCGCCGGGGAGAAGGTGGCCTGAAGGGCCGGATGAGGGGACACCTTCCAAGGATCATCTGCGCCTCCGTCGCCAAGCTGGCACAATGGCCGTGCCGCCGCAGCCGCCCATCAGGCTCCCATGCGGCGCAAAGGATCTCCGCTTGGATCGGATCAGCGCTCGACAACTCTACGATGGCGTCCACGAACGCATGGCCCTGCGCTGGGTGTCCGGCATGCGCGGGGAGGCGCGCGTGCTCGAACCGGGCGCGGCGCAGGCGCGCCGGCCGTCGCTGATCGGCTACCTCAACGTCATCTACCCGAACAAGATCCAGATCATCGGCTCGGAGGAATTGAACTTCCTCGACGCACTGGACTCACGCCAGCGCTGGGAGGTGATGCACAAAGTGGCCGCCTACCAGCCGGTGGCGCTGATCGTGACCAAGGATCAGACCGTGCCCGCCGACCTGCGCGAGGTCGCCGAGGAAACCAACACGCCGCTGTGGACCAGCCCCAAGCGCGGCCACGAATTGCTGACCTACCTGCAATATCACCTGGCGCGCATGCTGGCTGCCAAGACCACGCTGCACGGCGTGTTCCTGGAGGTGTTCTCGATCGGCGTGCTGATCACCGGCGATGCTGGTTCCGGCAAGAGCGAGCTGGCGCTGGAACTGATCAGCCGCGGCCATCGGCTGGTCGCCGACGACGCCACCGAGTTCACCCTGATCGCGCCGGACGTGATCGACGGCAGCTGTCCCGAGCTGCTGCAGGATCTGCTGGAAGTGCGCGGTCTGGGCGTGCTCAACGTGCGCGAGATGTTCGGCCACATGTCGGTCAAGACGTCCAAATACCTGCGCCTGGTGATCCATCTCAAGCCGATGCGCGAAGGCGACGGCTTTCCTGACAACACCAGCGACGCGCTGACCCGGCTCACCGGCGACATCGGCCATCGCGAGATCTTCGACGTATCGGTGCCGATGATCACCATCCCGGTGGCTTCGGGGCGCAACCTGTCGGTGCTGGTCGAGGCGGCGGTGCGCAGCCACGCGCTCAAGAGCAAGGGCATCGATCCGGCGCAGACCTTCATCGACCGTCAGGCGCACCAGTTGCGTCGACTGCCTCCATGGTGAACGCATGAGCGACAAACGCACGTCCCAGATCAACCCGCTGGTCGACCCGAGCGAGATCCACCTGATCGTGCTCACCGGCCTGTCCGGCGGCGGCAAGACGGTGGCGCTGCGCGCGCTAGAAGACCTGGCGTTCTACTGCGTCGACAACCTGCCCTCGGCCTTGCTGCCGCAGCTGGTCAACGCGGTGATCGAAGGCAACAGCAAGCACCGGCGCATCGCAGTCGGCGTGGACGTGCGCAACCGCGGCGTCGATTTCGCCCACATGCCGACCGTGCTGTCGGAACTGGCCGCCGCCGGCGTGCAGGTGCACCTGATCTTTCTCGATTGCCGTGACGAGATACTGATCAAGCGCTATTCGGAAACCCGTCGCCGTCACCCGCTGGCCACCCGCGGGCTGTCGCTGGCGGATGCGATCGTCGAGGAACGCCGGCTGCTGCGTCCGCTGATGGCGATCGCCGAAAAGGTGATCGACTCCAGCGAGCTCAACGTGCACCAGTTGCGCCGCCTGATCGCCACCGGGTATGCGCAGACGACCGAGGGGCTGACCCTGATGTTCCAGTCGTTCGCGTTCCGCCGCGGGCTGCCGCTGGATGCGGATTTCGTGTTCGACGCGCGCTGCCTGCCCAACCCCCACTGGCATGCCCACCTGCGGCCGCTGTCGGGCAAGGATACGGCGGTACGCGAGTTCCTCGATGCCGAGCCGCTGGTCGGCGAGTACTTCGCCGACACCGCGCGCTGGCTGGATGCGTGGCTGCCGCGTTTCGAACAGGACGACCGCAGCTACGTGACGATCTCGGTCGGCTGCACCGGGGGCCGGCATCGTTCGGTCTACCTGGTCGAGAAGCTCGCCGCCCACTATCGCGATCGCCGCGACGGCGTGCTCACCTTCCACCGCGAGCTCGAATGATGAACCTGACCACGCACACCTTCAGCGCAGGCCGCCACGCATGAACGTCGGCGTGCTGCTGATGACGCACGAGGCGGTCGGCAAGGCGCTGATCTCCGCCGCGCGTCACGTGATGCCTAAACTGCCGTTGCGCGTGGCGGCGGTCGAAGTGCCGCCGGAGGCTGACCTGGAGGTGATGCGCACGCTCACCGCGCACCATGCGCGCGAACTCGACCAGGGCGGCGGCGTGCTGATCCTGGCCGATCTCTACGGCGCCACGCCGTGCAATATCGGGCTGTCGCTCGGTGCGCTCGGCATCCATCTGCGCTGCGTCTCCGGCCTCAACCTGCCGATGCTGCTGCGCGTACTCAACTACGCGGAAAAACCACTGGACGAACTGGCCGAGATCGCCGCCAGCGGTGGCCGCGGGGGAATCTTCATCGACCATGCCTGATTCTATTTATGCGTGAGCAAGAAGTCGTCATCTCGAACCGGCTGGGGCTGCACGCCCGCGCCTCGGCCAAACTGGTGCAACTGGTGCAGGGTTTCAAATCCACCGTATGGCTGGCCAGCAAGGGGCGCGAAGTCAATGCGCAAAGCATCATGGGCGTGATGATGCTGGCCGCCGGCCTCGGCAGCCCGCTGACGATCCGCGCCGACGGCCCCGACGAGGAAGCCGCCGTGGCCGCAGTGGCCGCACTGTTCGAGCGCAAGTTCGACGAGGGAGCGTGATTTGTATGGGAATCGGGAATCGGAAATCGGGAATCGGTAGAAGCCGCGCGCGAGCTGGGCGGAAGTTTGCCGCGAGCTTCGTGCTGTCGGCTCTTCCGATTCCCTATTCCCGACGACGGCAAGGAAGTCCCCTTGCGAGACTCCCCATTCATGGCGCGGAGACCGCGCCATGAGGCATGTGCTCAACGGCACCATCGCCGCCCACGGCATGGCGCTGGGCCGCGCCCGACTGGTGCAGCCCAGCCGGTACACGGTCGATACCCGGCCGCTGGCCGACGAGGAGATCGAGGGCGAACTGTTGTTGCTGCACCGCGCGCTCGACACCGCGCGGCAG
The DNA here is from genome assembly GCA_041690935.1 of Rhodanobacter sp. Lineage (GTDB taxonomy): Bacteria > Pseudomonadota > Gammaproteobacteria > Xanthomonadales > Rhodanobacteraceae > Rhodanobacter. The sequence goes on along the minus strand of JBEPVP010000012.1, from coordinate 18,876 downwards.
GAATTGCGTGAACTGCGCGGCAAGCTGCATGGTGCACTGGCGCGCGAGGTCAACGAGTTCATCGACGCGCACAGCCTGCTGCTGGACGACGCGGAATTGCTGCGCGGGCTGGACGACCTGGTGCGCATCGGCCACTACCGCCCCGGCGCGGCGCTGAAGAAGCAGCGCGACCGTCTGTCCGCCGTGTTCGAGGCGATGGACGATCCGTATCTGCGCAGCCGCAAGGAAGATGTCGAGCAGGTGATCAACCGGGTGATCTCCGCGTTGCAGCGGCAGACCAGCCCGGAGGAACGCAAGCTCGCCGCGCGCGTGGGCGAGATCCTGATCGCCGACAACATCGCACCGGGCGACATGGCGCAGCTGGCCGGCAACGGCCTGCTCGGCGTGGTCGCCAGTTCCGGCAGCGCGTATTCGCACAGCGCGATCCTGGCGCGCAGCCTCGGTCTGCCGATGCTGGTCGGTACCCGCGATGCGTTGTCGGACATCCATGACGACGACCTGATCCTGCTCGACGCCGAACGCGGCGAGACCGTGGTGCACCCGACCGCGCAGGATCTGTCGCACTACCGCGCCTGGCAACGCGGAGCGGTGATCGAAGGCCGCCGCCTGGCCAAGCTGGCGAATGCACCCACACGCACCCGCGATGGCGTCGACATCGGCCTGCTGGCCAACGCCGAAACCCCGGCCGATGTGGCGCTGGCGCGCGCGCGCGGCGCCGACGGTGTCGGCCTGTACCGCACCGAGTTCCTGTTTCTCAAGCACAAGGCGCTGCCGTCCGAAGACGAGCAGTTCATCGCCTACCGCGACCTGGTGATGGGCATGGGCGGCCTGCCGGTCACCATCCGCACGCTGGACCTGGGCGCCGACAAGGCCGATGCCGCCGGCCTGACGATGCGCGGCGAAGACAACCCCGCCCTGGGTGTGCGCGGCGTGCGCCTGTCCTTGCGCTATCCGGCGGTGTTCACGACCCAGATCCGCGCGATCCTGCGTGCCGCCTGCTACGGCCCGATGCGCGTGCTGGTGCCGATGGTGACCCAGCCGGATGAAATGATCGCGGTACGCACGCTGTTCAAGCTGGCGCGGCAGGACCTCAAGCGCGAGAACATCGACCTGCCGGAGAAGCTCCCGCTGGGCGCGATGATCGAGGTACCAGCGGCGGCGATCAACGTGCGCGCGCTGCTCGAATACGCCGACTTCCTGGCGATCGGCACCAACGACCTGGCCCAGTACGTACTCGCCGCCGACCGCGGCAACGACGCGCTGGAAAACATCTACAACCCGTTGCAGCCTGCGTTGCTGCGGTTGCTGTCGCACGTGATCAGCGCCGGCCGTCGGGCGAAGAAGCCGGTCAGCCTGTGCGGCGAGATCGCCGGCGACGTGAACTTCACCGCCTTGCTGCTGCTGCTCGGCCTCAACGAATTCAGCATGCATCCGGGCCAGATCCTGCAAGTGCGCGACCGGCTCGCCACCCTGGACTACGCCCACCTGCGCCGGCACGCCGCGCAGCTGCTGCGCGTGCATACCCATGAACAAGCCGAAGCCCTGTTGAACGAGATCGTGGGCGCGTTCGCGCCGGGCTGAGGCCCGCGACGCAAGGCCAGTTCGCCGCGCGGTCATTCCCGATTTGTAACGAATTGTTCCGCTGCGCTTTACACAAGCCGGCACACAGTTCGCGCGCGGGGGAAAAGCTGCGTGCGCGTTCGGGCCGCCCGGAACTCTGGCACGACAACTCCGTATATCTCATCCAACCGATCCACGGCCATGGGGAGTGTCACCATGAAAAAACCACTTTTTGCGGGACTGCTGGCGAGCTTGCTGGGGATGTGCCTGATACCCACGCTCGCCATGGCCCAGAGCGCCTTCGACGGCACCTGGAAGATCGACCTGAACAAGTTGCAGATGCCGAAGAAACCGGACGTCTTGCTGCTGCAGAACGGCATGTACCAGTGCAAGACCTGCGTGCCAGCCGTCAGCGTCAAGGCCGACAGCACCGACCAGCCCGTCAGCGGCCACCCGTACTTCGACACCATGGCGGTGAAGGTGGTCGACGACCACACGATCCAGGAAACCGAGAAGAAAGCCGGCAAGGTGGTTTCCAACTCGACCACCACGGTGGCCGACGACGGCAAGACCGCCGCGTTCGAATTCACCGAGACCAGCGCCAACAGTCCCGAGCCCGTGACGGGCAAGGGCACCATGACGCGCGTGGCGAAGGGCCCGGCCGGCGCGCATGCGATATCCGGCTCGTGGCGCACCTCAGGCTACGGCAACGTGTCGGACAACGCGCTCACCCGTACCTACAAGGTCGACGGTGACAGCTTGAGCATGAGCGCGCCCACCGGCGAATCGTTCACCGCAAAGATGGACGGCACCCAGGCGCCGTACAGTGGCGACCCGGGCACCACCAGCGTCTCGCTGAAGAAGCTCGGCACGCACGCCATCCAGGAAACCGACAGGCGCGACGGCAAGGTGATCAGCATCGTGAAAATGACGGTCGCGCCGGATGGCAAGAGCATGACCATCGCGGTCAACGACAAGCTGCATGACACGAGCATGTCGTTCGTGGCGATGAAGCAATAGTTCCATCGCGCAGGCCGTGGACGGCCTGATGCGTGGCGCAGCCAGCTCAGCCAGCTCAGCGACGACGGCCGCGCGATGGCGTGTGGTCGGGATCGGTGCCCTCCAGAAACGCATCCAGCAAGGCGCCGCGATACTTCTGTCGATGCAGCAACAGCGAGAGCTTGCGGCGCAGGTCGAGGAACGGCGTCTTCAACGCCTTCAGCCGGCCCGTCGCCAGCGCATCGGCGAGCGCCACCGCGGGCAGGCAGGCGATGCCGAGCCCGGCCACCACGGCCTGCTTGATCGCCTCGATCTGATCCAGCTCCAGCACCGTTTCACCGGGCGGCAACTGCGCCAGCACACGCTCGCTGGTGGCCCGCGTGGCCGAGCCGGGCTCGCGCAGCACCCAGCGTGCTCCGGCGAAATCGGCGGGCTTCAGGCCGCGCTTGCGCGCCAGCGGATGCTCCGGCGGCGCGCACACCACCAGCAGGTCGTCGCGCCACGGCCGCACTTCCAGCAGCGGATGCGCCACCGGCCCTTCGACGCAACCGATGTCCAGGCTGTGATCGAGCATGCCGACGGTGATCGCTTCGGTATTCGCCACACGCAGGCGAATCGCCACCTGCGGATGCGCGCGCACGAACGTGCCCAGCAATTCGCCGACACGGTAGTTGCCCACTGTATTGCTGGCGCCGATGCGCAGCTCGCCGCGCAGTGCCGCGCCTTCCTCACGGCCGCGTCGGCCGAACTCGGCGTGCCGCTCCAGCAACTCCTGCGCCAGCGGCAACAGCTCGCGGCCGCGCGCGTTCAGGCGCAGGCGACCGCGCTCGCGTGCGAACACCGGCGCATCCAGCTGCCGCTCCATTTCCGCCAACGCCATGCTGGCCGCCGGCTGGGTCAGGTGCACGCGCTCGGCGGCGGCGCGCACGCTGCCGTGCAGCGCGATCTGCACGAACACCTCCAGCTGGCGCGGACTGATGTTGATCATCAGCTGATCTTATCAGCTGGCCTTATACATCCAATCATATATTCCAAATTATCCTGATTGACGCACGAGCGGACAATGGCGCCATTGCCAGAGTCCATGCATGAACACCCCACCTATCGCTGCCCTCCCTTCCAACCTGCGCCAACGCGCCCCGGGCCTGCTGCTGGCGATCGGCATCGGCCTGCTGGCCTTGCTGCTGGGGCGCTGGGTGCCGCTGATCGGCGGCCCGGTGATCGGCATCGTGCTGGGCATCGTCGTGCGCAACCTGCTGTCACCGGGCGACCGCTACACGCCGGGCATCGCGTTCGCGGGCAAGAAGGTGCTGCAATGGTCGATCATCGCGCTGGGCTTCGGGCTCAGTCTGGACCAGGTCGTCAAGACCGGCTTCGAATCGCTGTCGGTGACCCTGGTGACGATGACCGTGGCCTTCCTCGCCGCGTGGCTGCTCGGCCGCTGGCTCGGCGTGCACGACAAGCTGAAGATCCTGATCGGCGTCGGCACTGCGATCTGCGGCGGTTCGGCGATCGCCGCGGTCACGCCGATCATCCGCCCCGACGACCACGACACCGCGTTCGCGATCTCCACCATCTTCCTGTTCAACCTGGTCGCGGTGCTGCTGTTCCCGCTGCTCGGCCATCTGATGCATCTGTCCGACCTGGGCTTCGGCCTGTGGGCCGGCACCGCGATCAACGACACCTCGTCGGTGGTCGCCGCCGGTTACAGCTTCAGCAAGACCGCCGGCGACTACGCCACCATCGTCAAGCTGACCCGCGCCACCCTGATCATCCCGGTCTGCCTGGTGCTGGCGTTCGTGGTCGCCGCGCGGGAGAAGCGCAAGCACGCGCAGGCCGGCAGCGTCGGCCAGTTCAGCCTCGCCAGCATCTTCCCGTGGTTCATCCTGTGGTTCCTGGTCGCCTCGGCGATCCGCACCGCCGGCCTGATTCCTTTGGCCATCCAGCCGTCCATCCATCTGCTGGCCGAGTTCCTGATCATCGTGGCGCTCACCGCAATCGGCCTGTCCGCCAACCTGCGCAGGATGGCTGCCAGCGGCGCGCGGCCGATCCTGCTCGGCCTGGGCGTATGGATCGCGGTGGCGGTGAGCAGCTTGCTGGTGCAGTGGGTGATCGGGCAGCTGTGACTTCAATCCATATGTGTCAACGGCAAGGCGCCGGGAAAATTGTTGTTCCGCTCTCCCGCGCTACCCAGGTCATGTGGACACGCGCGGACAAAGCCAGCCCGTTACGCCGCGACAAGGCAGTGGCCAAAGCTATACTTCCTGGCAAATGATGCAGGTCGGCCTCGGCGAGGCGGCCGCCATGGCGAGGGCTGCCGGACGATGCACAAGGATATCGAGACCCGCATGTTGCCGCTGGTCGCCGCCGGACGTGCGCGCGGCGGCCGCCCGACGCAGCAGGATGATCTGGTCTGTCTGCATGATGCCGAGCAGGACGCACGGCTGCTGGTGCTGGCCGACGGCATGGGCGGCGATGGGGCCGGTGAGCTGGCGGCCGCGGGCGTCATCGACGTGGCCCGCCGACTGTGGCAACAGGGTCTGTGGCGCGAACAGTCCGGTGCACTGTTCCTCGAGACGCTGTGTCAGGACGCCCATGCCGAGCTGCGCCGCTTGGGCTGCGGCCTGGCCAGCGGCGCGCCGCATTCGACGGTGGTGGCCTTGTTGATAAAGGGCGATCGCGCATACTGGGCCCATGTGGGCGACAGCCGTTTGTACCGTTTCCAGGGGCGACGCTGCCTGGACTGCACCGAGGATCACAGCGTGGGCCAGCTCAGGGTTCACCGTGGCGAACTGGCCGCCGACCAGCTGGCCAGCGACCCGGAGCAGCACAAGCTGCTGCGCGGACTGGGCGGGCCGCAGCCGCCGCAGGTGGATCACGGCGGCGCCATGGTGCGTCCGGGGCAGACCTTCGCTTTGTGCAGCGACGGTGTCCGGGAGTGCCTGTCGACGCATGAACTGGGTCGACTCACGCGCCGCCGCGATCAGCACAGCGCATTGCGCGAGGCGCTGGCACAGGCGGTGGAGCGCGGTGGGAAATCCGGTGACAACGTGGCGTTGATCCTCACCCGGATAGGTTGGAGCGAGTGGTTGTCCCGATGCAGCAGTCGGCTGCGGTCGGCCGTGTTCGGCGGCGCGGTGAGCCGCCGGTGCGACGTGGTGACCTGACAGCACGGCCGATGGAGCAGAGCGCATGACATTCAGACGCCCGTGGAGCGATCGCCAGCGATGGCAACGAGCGATGCAGATCGCGCCATTTCTCGCCATGCTGGCCGTGTCCGGCTGTGCGCAAATGCACAAGCTCAAGTCACAGGTCGGCGAACAGCCGCTACACCCTTCCACGGAAGTCAGCCCCGCTGCCGCGCCACGGGAGGCGGAGGCCGGCGCCGACTCTTCGCTCGCGGCGATCCTCAACGACAAGCTGCAACACGGCGACTACGCGGATGGCGAAACGGCGCTGCGGCGGTACCTGGTGCAGCATCCAGGCGATCGATCGGCTCAGGCCATCCTGCGCCAGCTGACCGCCGACCCCAAGCAGCGGCTCGGTCGCCGGTCGCGCGCCTATGTGGTGCGGGCGGGTGACTCCTACAGCACGCTGGCCGCCCGCTATCTGGGCAACGCCAGCCTGTTTCTGATACTGGCCCGCTACAACGACTCGGCCAATCCCTCGCTGTTGCGTGTGGGCGAGACGGTGCACTTGCCGCTGTCCGCCGCGGACGTTTCGACGTCTTCGATCGCCGCAACCCCCGACGCAGACGGCAGCGATCGCCCCGCGGCCGCGGGGACGGCGGTCGATGCCACGCCGACGCTCTCGCAGGACATGGCGCCCGCAGAATCACCTGAGGCAGCGGCGAAACGGCTGCAAAAAGAGAGCGTGGTCTTGTTCGAGCGGGGGGACAAGGAACAGGCGCTGGCGCGCCTTGACCAGGCACTGGTCATCCAGCCGCAGTTGAAGTCCGCCGGAACCGGGGCGATGTCCTTGCGCAAGGACCTGGTGGCCGCGCTCCACCAGCGTGCGATCGTGTTGTATCGCGACCAGCAGCTCGATCAAGCCATTGCCCTGTGGGATCGCGTGCTGATCATCGATCCGAACTACGAGCCGGCCGTCATCTACCGAGCCCGTGCACTCGACCTCAAGCGTCGGCTCAAGCAGCTCTGAGGTCGGGGCCGTGGTTGGTCCGACCTTGCATGGCGAACCTTGCGGTGCCCCAGGTCAGCCAGGCGTTGGCGTCGCTTCGCCTTCACGGCTCGGTGCGGGCATGATCCGCGTGGGTCGTGCAATGTCGTCGGTGGCGACGCCGGTGGCGGTTGGCCGGGGACCGCGTGGGCGGGCCTGCAGGGCGCTGTTCATCAGGTTGAAGGCGGCGAACAGCCGGCCCAGCTCATCCCGACGAACCAGTCGGATGCGATATTGGAAGTCGCCGCGCGCTACCCGGAGCAAGGCATGGCTGAGCAAGTCCAGCAGGCTCAGCAGTCGCCGCGACATCCACCAGGCCGCGCCGACCACCACGGCGAGCGTGGCCAGCAGCACCGCGATGATCACCCACAACGTGGTTTTCTGGGCCGCGCGCAGCGGCGCGTCGCTGACCCCGAGATGCAGCTCGCCCACTGTTGCCGACTGATAACGGACCGGCACGTCGAACAACAACATCTCGTCCTGGTTTGCGCCGGTGGCGATGCGGCTGCGATAGCTTTCGATATCGCCCGTACGCGCCAGCGCTTTCTGTCCTGTCAGGCCAGGCAGTTTGTGGCCGATCTGGTCCGGTCGGGTGCTGGCGATGATTTCGCCGGAGCGATCGGCCACGGCGAGATAGTGGATCTGCTGGTTGCGGGCGATGTCCTCGACCAGGGCGCAGGTGGCGGCACGATCGCCCAGCAGCAGATCCTCCGCCGATTCGCTGGCGACCATGCGCCCCAGCGAGTTGCCGAAATCCAGCACCAGGCCGGTGACGGCGGCGTTCTGCTTGGCGTAGATGGCCGCCAGTCCCAGCAGCAGGGTAAGGCCCAAGATGCCACCGAGGATGCCGGACCAGCGCAATCGCAACGAGATGATGCGGGTGGCCAGCGGCTTTTCGTGCAGGCGTTCGTACTCACGCCGGGCCAGTCGCAGATCGTCGACGATCTCGGTGCCGCGCTGATAGCGTGCCGTCGCGTCGGGCGCGAGCAAGCTGTGCACGATGTCGATCAGGATCGACGGTGTGGACGGATCGCGCGGCTGGATCGACGGTTGGGGCAAACGCTGGCGCTCCAGGATCAGCTGGCGTATGTCACCGGTTTCCGGCCAGGGCAGCTTGCCGGCGACCAGCCAATACAGCACCACACCCAGCGAAAACAGATCGCTGCGCGCGTCGGTCGGCTCGGCGCGCAAATGCTCCAGCGCCATGTAGGCCGGCGTGCCGCCGATCTCCGTGCGCGGGGCAGCGGAGTCGTCCCGCGCTGCGCGACATTCGGCGCTGCCGAAGTCGTTGATCTTGGCATGCTGCCAGCCGTCGGCCAGCATGATGTTTTCCGGCTTGGTGTCGTGATGGACGACGCCATGCGCATGCGCGTAGTCGAGCGCGCCGGCGAGCTGGCCGGCCAGCTCGATGACCACCGGCAGCGACGGAAACCCTTCGCGCGCAACCCGGCTGGACAGCGTCTCGCCTGCCAGGCGCTCCATCGCGATGTAGGCGCGGCCATCGTCGGCCTCGCCCGCATCGAAGAGGGTGACGATATGCGGATGGGTGAGATGGCCGGCGGCCCGCGCCTCGGCCAGAAACCGGCGGCGGTAGCCGGGATCGGCGGCGACCTCCCGGTGCAGGTATTTGATCGCCACCTCGCGCTCGATGTCCGGGTCGAAGCCGGCGTAGACGACCGCCATGGCGCCCTCGCCAAGCACGCCATCGATGCGATAACGGCCCACCTTCGGCGGAAGGGCGTGTCCGCCTGCCCCAGCCGGATGTGATCGCCGTGTTTCAGGATCGCCTCGTGGATGCGCTTGTCGTTCACGAACGTACCGTTGGTGGACAGCGTGTTCATGATGACGTAATGACTGTGCTGGTTGATGATCCAGACGTGCGAAGACGAGACGCTCGGATCCTCGACGAGGATGTCGTTGTTGCCGCCGCGGCCGACAGTCTGACGCCCCGAGCGCGGCGAGAAACGCCGACCTTCAAGCCCCGCACTGACCCCTTCGAGCACCGGCTCATGCACGCTGGCCCGGCCATCCGAGCCCAGTCCCGACTCACTGGCGTATTGATGCAATTCCTCAGCGGAAAACAGCTGGGTTCCCTGCGGTCCCACAGAGTGTCTGCCATCGGGGCGAGACGGCGTTTGACCACGGCTATTCATCGAGAGGCTCAGGCCTCAAATCAGTCCGCCACTATAACCAACACCCCTGGCCGGGCGCGGGCAGCGAGTCTCGCCCGCCCGGAACGATGCCGTGTCTGCATGAACAGGCAGTTGGCGGGCGTTCTGGCTGTACAAGGCCAGCGGCAGCAACCAGCCGGCTGCTCAATGGGCGAAAACCATCGTCAGCTCAAAATCCCGAACCCGTCACGACCAACGCGCGTGCCATGCGCTGTGGCCGGAAGCGCGCGATGTCGGCACCGATGATCCCGATGGCGAGTACACCGCCATACATCAGGTTGGCGGGGTGCCCTCGTCGCCGATGATGCCAACGACAAGGTTGATCCAGACGAGGATGAAGGCTATCGCGAGCGCAACGCCGACGGCGGTCCGGTATGCGTTGTTGCGCGTCATCCGCGCCGCCAGCTCCCAGGTGCCGCAGGCGCTGGCCAGCATGACGCCGAGGACGGCGAAATCGAGCAGCCACAGACCACTTCCCTGGTGAACTGCATCGCCACCATGGGCAGCAGCAGGATGAACGCGGCGGTGCCCCATACCGCTACCCGCCGACGGCTGCCGCGCCATCCGTTACCGTTTTCCGTATTTTCTGCCATTGCCTTGTCTCCAAGCATGAGTAAGGCCCCACGCCTTCATTGCTCGGGTTGATGCGCATTCAAGTGCTGCCCTGCTGAACGGGTAGCGACACTCCCGACAAGCCGCCAGCCGCTGCCCGTCCGGCCGCCAGAGCTACCGGACCGACGAGCCGGACGCCGGCTGGCTATGCAGCAACAACCGCTTGATGAAGTCGTGCACATCGTCTTTCGATACCAGGCCGCGGTGGCTCGTGTCGATCGCGTCGAAATTGCTGACGATGAACGGCACATGCCCGGCCCCGGCTTCATCCTTGCTGAGCAGGCCGTCGCGGTTCCTGTCCGCCGCGTCGAAATTCCTGTCCAGGGTGTACACGCTGTTGACGATGCTGCCGAGACCGGTCTGTGCGGTGGCTGGCCACGGCGAAATCAGGCAAGCGGCAAACATCAGCGATGCAAGCAAGGTACGCGGCATGACGTTCTCCTATCGGTATGACTAGTGAGTGGCGGCGGAATCCCGCAAGCCGAGGCGAGCATGCACTCTGCCCCGCAGCACGATAGCCCAGGAACATCGCGCCACGCCACGAAGCAGCCGCCTGGCCCGACGCTTTACGCTTTCCCCTGCTCCACCAGCGTCAACGCCACCTTGTCGCGCAGATAGACCGGCAGTGCCAATTCCGGCGCCTGCACACGACCAGCCCTGAACTCGCGCAGCGCCAGTTCGGCGACATGCGCGGCCTGCGGGTAACGCAAACCATCGGCCGAATGCAGGATGCCGGTGAGGCGCTGACTCAGCATCGTGGCATAGGTCGCCCAGCCGCTGCCGACCACCTGCCAGGCGCTGGCTTCGGGTAGCAGCAGCGTGTCGGCGGTACAGATGCGTTCCTCGTCCAGCGCGATCAGCCCGCCGTTGTCGTCGCGGCGGTAGCAGGCGGCGTAGATCTCGCCCATGCGCGCGTCGATCACGGCGAGGATCGCGGTGCCCTCTTCCTCCGGCGCTTCCAGCGCCAGTGCGGCCAGCGAGGAGATGGTGATCACCGGCAGGTCCAGCGCCAATGCCATGCCCTGCGCCAGCGATACGCCGAGGCGCACGCCGGTGAACGCGCCGGGGCCGCGGCCCACCGCGATCACATCCAGCGCATGGCGGCCAATGCCTGCTTCGGCCAGCAGTTCGTCGGCCATCGGCAGCACCAGCTCGGTGTGCCGGCGCGGCGCAATCTCGCTGCGCGCGATCAGTTCGTCGCCGTGGATCAGGGCGACGGAGCAGGCTTCGGTGGCGGTTTCGATCGCGAGCAGGTTCATGGCTGCTCCATGATAGCGGCTGGCGGCTGCGGCGGTTCGGATGAGATCGGCCCCGCCGTTGTCGGCGCGTACGCGTACCAGTCGATGCGGCGGGTCAGGTACATCAGCAGCGCGACCATCGCCAGCAGCACTAGCGCGCCGATCAACAGTGCGTACTGCTCGGCCGCGATCAGCCCGTACAGCATCGCGTAGATCAGCCCGAGCATGCCACCCAGCAGCAGGCCGGCACGGCGCGCGCGCAATACCGCCATCGCATAGCCGCCCACGATCAACGCCACCGCGGCCGCGGCCAGCGCGTAGGCCGGGCCGAAACCGATCTGCTCGGACAACGCCAGCAGCACCACGTAGAACGTGGCCAGCGCAGCCCCGACCAACAGGTATTGCACCGGATGCACGCGCAGCCGCTTGAGTATCTCGAACAGGAAGAACGCCACGAAGGTCATCGCGATGAACAGCAAGCCGTATTTGCCCGCGCGCACATTGCGCTGGTAGACATCGACTGGCTGATACAGCTGCACGCCGAACGTGGATGCCTGCAGCGCCTTGTCCATGCCGTCGCCGGCGTCGGTCCAGCGCTGGCCGTAGCTGCGGTTGAGATCGAGCAGATGCCAGTGCGCGTTGAAGCCTTTCGCGTCGAGCTGACGCTCCAGTGGCAGCGCCGCGCCGATGAAGCTTGGATCGCTCCACGGCGCGCGCATCGTCACGTCCGTGTTGCGCGCGAGCGGCAGCAGTTGCAGCGCTTCGGTGCCGGCCAGCTTGAGGCTGATCTGTACATCGACTGGCTGGTCGGCCAGTGCATCCAGATCAAGCGGCACTACCACGTTCGGCCACGGTCCCAGGTGATCGGCGGACGAATCGAAGCGTACCGGCTTGCCGTTGATGCGCAACTCGCTCACTTCCTGCAGGCCACGCAGATCGCCGATCGGCAGCCGCAACTCGGCCTTGCCGCCCTGCCACTGAGCATTGCTGGCGTGCCGATACTGGGCCAGATCCTGCGCCCGGAACTGCGCGCCGAGTTTCACCGTGGCGACGAACACCGGCGCGGTGTAGATGCCATAGCTGCGCGTCTGCACCGCCATTGCCACGTCGATCTTCAACTCGTCCGCCAGCATGCTCTCGCTACCGGCCTGCACTTGCGGCGGCTGGTTCGCGGCCACGGCCAACTGGCGGATCGTCGGTACCGTCAGCACGGGACCGCCCAGTACCTGCTGGCCACCCCAGCCCTGCGCGATCTGCGCAATTGCCGTCTCGCGCAGCTGTTGGCGCTCACCGACCAGCCCGCTCACCTGCATCAGCGGTATCGTCATCAGCAACGCCAGCACGCCGATCCCCAGCACCTTGGCCGTTACCGTCTGTGTCCATGCACTCATCGCATCGCACTCCCTGGATTGGAGCGTCGATCACAGCAGCCGCAGCGGCAACAGCGCGGGCGGCGACGGGCCGGCCGCGGGCGCGGGATGGCGTGACGATGGCGGTGAAACTTCGCGCGGCCGGAGCGGTCATCCAGTGATCGGGAAACAACGACATCTACGCGACCGGGGGCTGCATGCGCAACATCGCGAAATTCCTGGCACGCAACAAGGGCTTTATCACCTTCATGCTGTGCATGATCATGTTCCGTAGCGCAGTGGCCGACTGGAACGTGGTGCCGACCGGCTCGATGCAACCGACCATCCGCATCGGCGACCGCATCCAGGTCGACAAACTGGCGTATGACATGCGCCTGCCGCTGACCCACATCTCGCTGCTGCACCTGGCTGACCCGCGGCGCGGCGACATCGTGGTGCTGGATTCCCGCGCCGCGCATGAGCGTCTGCTGAAACGCGTGATCGGACTGCCCGGCGACCGGGTCGCCATGCGCGATAACGTGCTCTTCATCAATGGCCATGCGGCGCGCTACGACATGATTGTCCGCAGCGGCATCCATGACGACCGGCAAGACCCGGCGCATTACGAGATCGAACGCTATGGCCGCATGCGTCACGCGATCCGCTTGTCCGTGAACCGGCCCAGCCCGGCCAGCAATTTCGGTCCGGTAAAAGTGCCGGCAGGCGAGTTCCTGTTGCTCGGCGACGATCGCGACAACAGCATGGACTCACGCTACCTGGGTTTCTTCCCGCGCAGCGAGATCGTCGGACGTTCGCGCTCCGTGGTCGCATCACTCGATCCGGACAATCACTACCTGCCGAGAAGTCACCGCTTCGGCACCCCGCTCGACTGAAGTCTGGGCTGCCCGCCACTTCGGTCCCCTGGTGGAACACGATTTCGTCAACGCGGGGCCATCGTGAACACGCGGGCCGCCCAACGGGCGTCGACAGCTGAGTCGCTGCTCGACATTCATGGTCCTTTTAGGGGGATTGCGTCCCGTCTCGCTTTCAATAGGCTCCGTGACCTGGAGTCAGTCCGGTCCCGGACATTGAATTTCAAGACGCCCGTAGGCGGGCTCCAGGCATCGCCGCAAGGCAAACCGGGAGGGTTTTCCATGAAGAGCAAAGAACTCGCGCGAACCGCGCGCAACCGGACAGTTCTGCTGTCGGGCGTCGTGGCATTGCTCGCACTGGGTATCGGTGGGCAGGACCGTGCTTTGGCGGGAGGTCCGCCGCCGTTGCCTACGCATTTCAGTGGTCTGCTCAATGACTACACGCCGACAATCGACAGCAACACTGACAAGGCGATCAGTGGCAGCCCGTACGAAATGCATGGCAGCTGGAAGCTGGACGTGAACGCACAGCGGAGCAAGGCCACGTTTTCGGCGGCGGTGTCGATGGAGACGTCCGAAGTCGCGAATGCGAGTTCGGTCTTCGATCCCGGGTCGCTGGCTGCGCACACGCACCACATCAGCGTGGCGCACGGCGTAGTCCATGACGGGCCGATGGATTGGCAGACCATGTGCCCGGCCAAGTTCAAACCACCGGCCGCTGGCGGCTTTGTGGTCACCGGCACGGCCTACGTCACGGGCAATGGAGCCAACGCGCCATTCGGCAACCCCTCACCCGTGACGATCTGCATCCTGGGCGGGACGAACACACTCGCCCCGGGTACGGCGTACGTCGAGTTCGCGAATCTCACGTTGACGTTCAGTGAGCCTGCCGCCAGCCATTTCGGGTCGCTGCCGATCCATGGAGTCGTCACCAGGTGTGACGGACGCAGGGGCTGGGGGGATGAGCAGAAGAGCTGCAGGGTGGTAGTGGATCACTGAGCGACGCGGTACACGTCACTCGCTGGTCACCTGGCGCAGACTCTTCGTAAGGAGCTTCGGAGAATGGAGGCGCAGCTCCTCGGGATGCTCGCGGACATAGGCGAGCAGGCTGCGCTTCTTCTCGCGCCCCCGATCATGGGTTCCCGATTCGGCCAGCGCCGAATCGGGGATCAGGCCGGGGTCGCAGGCGTTCACCCGGCGGTAAATCGAGCCCCACATCTTCTTGATGGTTGGAACCGAGAGGTCCAAATTGCCGGCGAGCTCCTGATCCGTCCCACCGGAACTCGCCAGCGCCGTCAGCAGCAGTTGCTGTTCACCACGGCTGAGCCCGAACCGCGGCGGACGATAGTCGAACAACGTGCCTACCCACGAGCCATGCCGCGCGAACGCGAGCTCGCGCGTGATGCCTACTATGTACGGTCGCGTCACCAGGATTCCGGCTGGCTTGGGTGGCGTTGCCTCGTAGACCTGGCGCGCCGGGTTCCAATAAAGTCCTCCGGAATCCACTGTGAACTGTACGCGCTCGACGCTGCCCGATTGAAAGGTAATCAGCTCTTTGAAGAAGAAGCCTCGATGTCCCTCGATAAAGGAACCGAGCATGACGTGGTAGAACTCCGGTCTCTGCCCAATCTCCGGCATCGCCACGGATTCCCACACGAGTTCATTGAGTCCCTCGCCCGAATTCGCGTCGCGGACTTCGCTGTCGGAGAGAATGGGAGAATCTCGTCCCATGACTCGTTTTGCCAACTCCGGTCCAAACCAGGGAAGCGGCGGGGTCTTGATCTCGCGGATAAACTCGTCGCTGACGAAGACGCTGACACCAAATCCCACGATCTTCTGTCGCTTCTGGTGCGATTGCTCGAAAACGCCGGTCGTCATGGCCGCCGAGCCCAGCAGGTGACGCCAGGCGTAGCCCAGATCCTCGATGACCGCGCCGTAGCGCGGGCCAATCACTGGGTCCGCGGCGATGATGTCCGCGCATTCGCGAACATCCGTCGGCTGCATGGGCCGCCAGCGCAGGAGCATCGCGATTTTCGAGTCCTCGAGCATCCAGACGCCGTCCTGCCGGACAGCATTTCGCGCTGTCGAGCCTGTGGGTGTTGCGCGTCGGGCAATGGCGGAATAACGCTAGGCCAAGCGACCGCGATTCGCACCTTACTCCGATTGCGTGACCGCCCCTTGTCAAGGTGAGCCGCCCCGATAATCCTTGAGGTTGCCCTGGTTTGAGTCAAGCCGCCATCACGGACAGCAGCCCGGACAGCGTGACAAGCCCGGGCTCGGCGGGATCGCTCATCCGCTCTCGGCCACCGTTCGATGTTCGGCTCACGGCATCGCTCCGCTGCGACGAAGACAGATGGCTACGCTGGCGGTTGCCACAGTTCGATGCGAGTGCCTTCCGGATCCGTGATCCAGCCGAAGCGGCCGAATTCGCTTTGATCGACGCGCTCGTCCACCACGACGCCGGCGGCGCGCAGTTGCGCCAACAGCGCGTCGAGGTCGTCGACGCGGAAGTTGATCATGTACGGCTGCGGGCCGGATCCGAAGTAGCCGGTATCGGCGGCGAACGGCGACCACAGCGTGTAGCCGGGGCGTTGTTCGTTCTCGGTGAAACGCGCGCCGCCCCATTCCTCGGTGTCGAGGCCGAGGTGTTTCGCGTACCAGGCCGACAATGCGGCGGGGTCGCGTGATTTGAAGAAGATGCCGCCGAGTCCGGTGACCTTGGCCATGACGTTGCCTCGTTGCGTTGGTTGCCCGGCTGGATCGTATCCCACACCGGTACGCGTTGGCGCTACACGTTTGCCGTCGTGGTGGCGGTCGCATCGCTGAAGAATGCCTGCACGTCCGCCAGCTCGCGCGTGCGCGGCATGGGCGGCAGGCTGGCGAGGAACAGTTTGCCGTAGCCCTTGCTGGTCAGCCGCGGATCGCACAGCACCAGCACGCCGCGGTCGTGCACGTCACGGATCAGGCGGCCGGCGCCCTGCTTCAGCGCGATCACCGCGCCAGGTACCTGCCAGCCCATGAACGGGTTGATGCCCGATTGTTCCAGCGCAGAAAGTCGCGCCATCAGCACCGGATCGTCGGGCGCGGCGAACGGCAGCTTGTCGATCACCACCACGCTGAGCGCCTCGCCGACCACGTCGACGCCTTCCCAGAAACTGGCCGCGCCCAGCAGCACGCCGTGACCACTGGCGCGAAACTCCTCCAGCAACCGCGGCCGTGGCGCGGTGCCCTGCACGAACAACGGCCACGGCACCTTGTCCTGCAGCAGCTCGGCCGCGCGACGCAGCGCGCGATGCGAGGTGAACAGCAGGAACGCGCGGCCATTCGATGCATGCAACACCGGCAGCACGGCCTCGATCACCTGCTCGGTGTAGTCGCGTCGGCCCTTGTCGAACGTGTTCGGATCGGACAGGCCCGACGGGAGATAGCAAAGGCCTTGCCGCGTATAGTCGAACGGACTTTCCAGACTCAAAGTCTGTGGCTCGTCCAGCCCCAGCTGGCGCGCGAAATGATCGAAGTTGCCGGCCACCGACAAAGTGGCCGAGGTGTGGATCCACGCGGCCTGGGTGCGCTCGCGCAGGCCGCGCATCGGCACCGCCAGATCCAGCGGCGTGGCGTACAGCGCGAAGCCGCGCGGAAAGTGTTCGTACCAGCGCACGTCGCGGTCGCCCTGCCCCTCGACGATACGGTCCAGTCGTTCGACGAACAGCTCGGCGCGTTCGTGCAGATTCGCCAGGCCGCGCGAGCGTTCCGCCTGCGAGGCGAGCAGCTCGGTCAGCGTGGCCAGCAACTCACGCAGATCGTGCAGCGCCTCGCGCACGCCAGTGCGATCTTCCAGTTGTTGAAATGCGCCACGTGACGGCAGCACATCCATCGCCAGGCGCAGTTTGCGCAGCGCATCCTGCAGTGCTTCCACCGGCTCCAGCAACAGGCCGATCGCGCCGGTGACGCCGTTGCATTCGGCCAGCGCATCCTGCGCCAGCTCAGTCAGCTGACGCGCGCTGATGCTTTGCGAGAAGAACTGCCCGGCCAGCTCGGGAATCTGATGCGCCTCGTCCAGGATGAACGCCGTCGCGCCCGGCAGGATCTCACCGAAGCCCTCCTGCTTCAGCGCCAGATCGGCGAACAGCAGGTGATGATTGACCACCACCACATCGGCGTCCAGCGCCTCGCGCCGCGCTTTCACCACATGGCAGTCGTCGAAGAACGGGCACTCCACGCCGAGGCAGTTTTCCGCCGTCGAGGTGACCCGCGGCCACAGCGGCGACTCCTCCGGCACCTCGGCCAGTTCCATGCGGTCGCCACGCCGGGTACGCGCCGACCACGCGCGGATCGTCGCCAGCTGCGCGGCCTGCGTGCGCTCGAAGGTGGCGCCTTCGCGCACGGTCTGGTCGAGCCGGTACAGACACAGATAGTTCGCGCGGCCTTTCAGCAAGGCCGTCTTCAGGCGCGCGCCGAGCACCGAGCGCACCTTCGGCAGATCGCGGAAATACAACTGGTCCTGCAGGGTCTTGGTGCCAGTGGAGATGATCACCCGCTCGCCCGACAGCAGCGCCGGCACCAGGTAGGCGAAGGTCTTGCCGGTGCCGGTGCCGGCCTCGGCGATCAGCGTGTCGCGCCCGGCGATCGCCCGCTGCACCGCGCGCGCCATCGCCTGTTGCGCCAGCCGCGGCGCGAAGTTCGGCAGCTCGCGCGCGAACGGGCCATCGGCACCGAGCAGGGCGCCGAGGTCGTCGGACCCGCTGTCATCGAGATCGGTCATCCGCGAAGTATGGCGGTCGGCCTGGCCGGCCTCAACACAAGCAACCTGATGCCGCCGACTTCCTGATCGACAAACACGGCCGCATCGTCGAAGCCTGGTACGGCGGCGATGGCGGCGACCGCATGCCGATCGAACGGGTCCAACGATTTCTCGGGCAGGGATCGGGCTTGCGCACTGCGTGACATCGCCACTGGCAGCCGCGCCGGCAACGGTTCACGATGTCCGCACCACCACAGGGGAACGCATCATGACGACCGAACTGACCATGCTGGGCTGGAGCGTCGTGCTGGGGCTGGTGCAGATCGCGATCGCGGCGACCTGCTCGGTCAGCCAGCGCGGACTGGGCTGGGTCGCGGGTGCGCGCGACGGTGTGGTGCCGCCGCTCACCGGAATTGGCGGCCGACTGGATCGCGCCCGCGCGAATTTCCTGGAAACCTTCCCGTTCTTCGTCGCCGTGGTGCTGGCCGCGCATCTGCTGCAACGCCACGACGGCATGACGGTGCTCGGCGCCCAACTCTACTTCTGGGCGCGGCTGGTCCATGTGCCGGTATACGCCGCCGGCATCCCCTACCTGCGCACCCTGATCTGGGTGGTCAGCATCGTCGGCATCGTGCTGTTGCTGGTCGCGCTGTTCTGAAAACTCAGTAGCGCGGAATGCCCGCCTTGTGGCACTGCTGCACCCAATTGCGCGCGGTGGTCGCGCCCGCCTGATCGTGCGCCTGCAGGCGCATCTCGGCGATGGTCTGCCAGTTGCGCGCACACAGCGGGCCGAGTTTGGGACCCAGCGACCATGACTGGTGGGCGAGCTTTTCGGCAGCGGCGAAATCCCGCAGGCGCACCGCGACCTCGGCACGTTCCTGCAACAGGTCGGGCGACGTAGGGCTGAGCTTGATCGCCTGATCGAGCTGGGCCGCCGCGTCGGCGTACTTGCCGGTCTGCTCATCGTGCTGCGCGGCATCCTGCAGCGCAGTGACGCTGGGGTCGCGCAACGGCGTGACGTCGATGATGGATTTCTCGCGCTCGCCGGCGGCGCGGATCGAAGCAACGAGGTCATAGCCGGGTGCCGCCGCATGCGCAGGCGGCGGCGGTGTGGTGGCAAACATGCCGCACCCGGCCAGCAGGCTCAGCGCCAGCAAC
>JBEPVP010000011.1:0-34656 GCA_041690935.1 Rhodanobacter sp. | reverse complement strand
GCAGACCGTACAGGCCGGTGTGCTGTGCTGGCTGCTCGCCTGGCTGGGACTGTCTCTCGGCACGCCGTACGGTCTGGATGCGCCGTGGCTGCGTGCATGGATCTATCGACGTTCGCGCCCGCCGCTGTCGCGTGCGCACTGGGGGCTGGCGATCCTGCTCGGCGTGCTGGTCGGTTTGCTGGTCGCGGGACTGTCGCTGTTCGGTCCGAAGGAAGCCAGTGCGCATGGCGTCCACGCAGCAGGCTGGGCATGGCGCGGGTTCCTGGCGTCGTTCTACGGCGGCGTCGTGGAAGAAGTGGAATGCCGGCTGCTGCTGATCAGTGCGCTGGTCTGGGTACTGGCACGCTGCAACCGACGCCTCGCACGGCCGTGGATGTTTGTCGTGGCCATCGTGCTGGCGGCCGTGTTGTTCGGTGCGGGCCATCTTCCGGCCGCCTTCGCGATCGGCATGGCGCATACGCCGCTGCTGATCGCGCGGATCGTCGCGCTCAATGCACTGGTCGGCCTGGTCACTGGTGGCCTGTTCTGGAAGTACGGACTGGAGCACGCGATGCTGGCGCACTTCTGCGCCGACCTGGTGTTGCATGTCGCATTGCCACTGGCGATCGGCTGAGGTCTGCAGAAAGCCCGACGAGGCATTTGCGCCCGGCAACGCGTATCAACGGGCCGCAAGCGCTGCCGGTGGCAGGTCGGGCAGGCTGAGAACCTGCGGGCCCAGATGCTGATCGCCCGCCACGATAAGCCAGTTGTCTTCGCCAACGATCGAATCGACCGATCTCGTCCCACCGGCAGCCCTGAGACGACGCAGCGGACGACCGTCATTGGCGTCATACACCACCAGCTCATGGGTCGCCGGGTCGACCACCAGCAGCCAGTCATGCCCGGCGTCTTTCCAGTGCACCGGTGGCGCAGCAAATGCCGTCGTCGACATGTCGTCATCGATGGCTGCAGAGGGCCACGCCAGATGCACGACCCAGGCGGCAAGCACCGCGACCGTCAGCCATGGCAGGAATCGCCAGGACCACTGCGCACGTGCGCTGCGACGAAGGGCAAGCTGCATGTTCATGCCACCAGCGTCCCATCACCCGATGACAGCGCGGTGACGCGAGCAAGAACTAATCGTTACCGCGGCGCAGCGACAGGCCCAGCGCGATCCAGCCGGTGATGAAGGCCAGCCCGCCGAAGGGTGTGACGATGCCCGTCCAGCGCGGCGCACCGAGCGCCAGCGCGTACAGGCTGCCGCTGAACAGCACGATGCCGAGGGCAAACGCGCCGATCGCCACGCGCGCGCTGCGACCGCGGCCGCGCCCGAGCCCAACCGCCAGCGCCAGTGCCAGCGCATGCCAGACGTGATAGTCCACCGCGGTGTGCCACAACTCGCGACCTGACGCGTCGAGCACGCCGTGCAAAGCATGCGCACCGAACGCGCCCAGCAGCACCGCGCTGGCCCCGGCCACGCCGACCAGCAGGCCGGCGCGCGTCATGACAGGTTGTCGCATCATCGCCGAATTTCCTGGGTGCCGGGTCTTGCCCATCGGCCACTGTCGTATGCTTGACCGCTTGATCCATCTGGATTCTCGCATGAAGCCCTGCCGCGCATTTCTCCCTGCCCTGTTGCTGCTCGTTGGCGTGCTGCTGGCCAGCTGCCAGCACGATGTACCGTTGCCGTTGCGGCTGACCAACATCAGCGGCCACATGCCCGACCTCGGTTTCAAACTCACCGACGACCTCGGCAAACCGGTGACCGGCGCGGACTATCGCGGCAAGGTGGTGCTGCTGTATTTCGGGTATACCCATTGCCCGGATGTGTGCCCGTTGACCCTCGCCCAGCTGCATGTGGTGATGCAGCGGTTGGGGCCGCTGGCCGATGGTGCGCGAATTCTGTTCGTCAGCGTCGACCCGGCGCGCGACACGCCGGCGGTGCTGCACGCCTACGTCAATGCATTCGATTCGCACGCGGTCGGCCTCACGGGCGAGCCACGCGCGATCGAGGCGTTGAGCAAACGCTACCGCTCGGCCTTCACCCGTGAACCGGGCTCGGCCGATGGCAATTACGAGGTCAGCCACAGCTCGGCGATCTACGTGTTCGACCGCGACGGCAAGGCCCGCCTGCTGGCCACGCCGTCCGCGTCCAGGGACGATCTCGTGCACGACCTGCATCTGCTGCTGAGCAGCGGAGCCACGCCATGAAATCATCCACCTTGTCGCTCCTGCTGTGCGGCCTGTTGCTGGCCGGCGGCGCCCACGCCAGCGCTGCCGACCATGTCCGCGCCAGCCATGCCTGGCTCCGCGTGTTGCCGGGAGCGTTGCCTGCCGGTGCCTACGTCACGCTGCACAACGATGGCAACCAGCCAGTTGCATTGAGCGGCGCGAACAGCACGATCTACGCCGACGTGATGCTGCATCACAGTTCCACCGAAGGCGGCATGAGCCGCATGACGATGGTCGATGCGCTGACCGTGCCGGCGCACGGCACAGCGGTGCTGGCACCGGCCGGCTATCACCTGATGCTGATGCAGGCGCGCGCGCCGGTGAAACCGGGCGATACGGTGAAGTTGATGCTCCAGTTCACCGACGGCAGTACGCTGGCCACCGATTTCATCGCCCGCCCGGCGAACGCCGTGGACGACGCGACGCACTGAAGCCTTCCTGCGCAACCATTGGAAGTCTCAGTCTGAGGTGACCGTGTTGCTGGAGGAAATTCGCGCCGATGGTCGCCGCCGTACGCTGCGCGGCAGCCGACCGTTGCGTGACAGCCGCAGCCACTGGCGCAGCGCCATCAGCCCACCGATCGACTCCAGCAGCGCCGACGGCACCCAGATGATCACGCCGCCGATCAGCTGGCCGGTCAGCACGTTGAAGGTGAACGCGCGGCCGCAGATTTCGAAGATCGGGTACAGGTCGGTCCTGGAGAACGTGATGATCGCGCCGGCGAGAATCTGCGGCGTCATCGTGATCGCCGGCGACAGCACGCGCAGGCCGGCGGTCATCCGTCCCGGCGGATGCGGTCGGTGATCGAGCACCAGCGACCAGTAGGCGAAACCGCTGATCAACATGCTCCAGTTCATGAAGCGGTAGATGCGCCAGTCCAGCATCGCCAGCGTCTGCATCGACGGGATCAACCAGATCAGGATGAAGCCGATGAACAGCACGGTCGCCACGGTCGAATTCAGCAGCACGCCGCTGACGACCCGCCACGGCCATGAACGACGCAACGGCTGCAGCACGCGCACCCGCCACGCCAGCGGCATGCCGGCGCGCAGCACCGTGCCCGGAAACGCGGTGACGATCAGCAGCGGCGCCAGGTGATGCAGCAGCAGCTGCTGGATCCGGTGCATGAAGAACTCATGCTCGGCGTAGTAATCCAGATAGGTGTGCAGCGACAGGTAGATGATCGCCATGCCGGTCCAGAACGCCAGCTTGCGGCTGAAACTCACCGACAGCCGGCGACTGCCACGCAGGTACAGCACGCAGGTCAGCACGAAGCTCGCGAGGAACACCCACGAGAACTCCCACGGCACGATCCATTTCAGCAAGCTTGCGATCACGACAGCAGCACCAGCACGTCCATCCACCCCGGCAGCCGCCGGCGACTGCACAGCATAATGCCGCGCGTCGGCGGCGTCTGCCGCAGCGTCGACAAAGGATTGCGGCAGATTGCCGCTTTCACCGTCGCTGGCGGCTGTGCCGGGTGCGGCGCCAGCCGTACAGCAGGCCGATCAGCACCACCAGCGCCGGCACCAGTACGATGTTGAGCACCTTCACGCGCAGGCCCAGCGCGTCGATCTCGGCGTTGAGCTGGTGTTGCACGTCGCGCAATTCCTTGTTGATCGCCAGCTGGCGCTGCCGGAACTGCTCGATCTCGCGGCGCTGCTCGGCCGTGGCCGTGCTGCCCTGGCTTCCCTTGGCGGGCTGCAGCTCGTCCAGCCGGCGCCGGGTATCGGCCAGCTGCTGCTCCAGCTCGCGTTCTTTCTGCAGGAATTTCTGGTCGGCCACATTGCGCAGCGCCTGCACCCGGGTGAACGGCCGCTGCGAGGTAGAACGTCCGCGGATCGACAGCAGGGCCGACGAACCGCTGAGGTTGTCGACCAGGTTGGTGACGAAGTCGCCGTTGTTGGCGAAGACCCGCATCATCGTCTGGCCAAGAATGGTCTGAGGCTCGACCCACAGCCGGTCGCTGAGCAGGTCGCTGTCGGCGACCAGGATCACCTCGGCATTCGGCGCGGAATGCGCCAGATGGCCGGGCTCGCCCGCCCGGGCGGGAAACGCGCTGTCGAAAACCCCGCGCAGGCGCGCCGCCAGCACGTAGTGGGCATTGTCTGCCTTGTAGTCCTGCAGCAGCGTGGTGGGATCGTTGCTCGCATCCAGCACTCGCTGCGTCGGCACCACCTCGGCTTCGGCACTGCTCTGCAGCAGCGGGATCAACCGCGTGCGGGCATCCGCGGCCAGATCGAAGTAACCGACGGTGGAGACGTTGATGCGCAGCAGGCTGGCGGTGACGACATCGTTGCGGTTGAGCTCCTGCGGCCCGAGGTCGAGCATGGCCGGATGATTGAGGCTGCTGCCGGCCAGTTCGATCTGCAGCGCGCGGGCGCGATCGAGTACCACCTTGCGCGGATCGTAGCGCACCCCCCAGGCAGCGAACAATCGCGGCAGATCCGAGCCGTGATCGGGATACGTGGTGCTGTCGGGCGTGTACGGGGTGTTGTCGAGTTCCGCGTCGGGATCGACAAACACCACCAGGTGACCACCGCGCAACACATACTGGTCGATCGCGTACTGCGCATCGGGCGGCAGCCGCCTGGGGTGGATCAGCAGCAGCACCTGCATGTTGTCGTCGACATGTCGCAACGTCGCCGGATCCAGCGTGCGTACGTCGAACAACTGGTTGAGCTGCTGCATCACCGTCCACGGTTGCTCGCTGAGCACCGGGTTGCCGGCGATCGGCAGCGAACTGACCACACCGATCGGCGGCTTGCGGGTCTGGTTCAACTCGTACAGCAGCTTGGCGATGTCGTACTCGAGGAAGGCTTCGCGGGCGGGATCGAAGAACGGGATCGCCAGGGTCTTCTCCGGCACGCGGTCGTCCGTACTGTCGCTGTCGACGCCGCCCGACATGGCGCTGCCGGCCAGACCGAAGAACACCCGCTCGCCGTTGCTGCCGCCATTGGCCGCGGTGAGGCCGCTGCCTTCGGCGCTGGCCTCGTCGTCGGAGTACGGCACCGGGTCGATGATCTGCAGGCGCACGTGACCGCGCGAGCGCGCCACCATTTCCTGCAGCATCTCGCGCACGCGCTGCTCGTAACTGCGCAACTGCGGCAGATCGCGGGTGGCATGGTCGGAGAAATACAGGGTCAGCCGCAGCGGCCGTTTCAGCGTGTCGACGATATGCAGCGTGCCGGGCGTCAGCGTATACAACTGGTCGGTGGTCAGATCGATCCGCGCCGCATGCAACCAACGGCTGCTGGCCACGATCAACGGCACGAACAGCAGCACCAGCAGCACCAGCGCGCCGTACAGGACGGTACGCCGGCCGAGCCGCAGCGGCCTGGAAAACACGGGGTGCAGACGCCAGCGCAACATGGCCTCAGCGCATCCGCTTGAGGTCAAGCAGCAGCACGCCGGCGATCAGCCAGCCCACCATGCTGAGCATGAAATACAGCAGGTCGCGGACATCCAGTACGCCGCGCGCGATTGCCTCGAAATGCCGCAGCATGGACAGGTGCGCCATCGCATTGATCAGCTTGCGCGGCAAGGTACCGGAGAAGAAATCCAGCACCTGCGGCTGCCCGACCAGGACCAGCAGTACGCATACCAGCGCAGTCAGGATGAACGCCACCACCTGGCTGCGGGTCAGCGCCGACAGGCAGGCGCCGATCGCGATGAAGGTGCCAGCCATCAGCCAGCTGCCCAGATAGCTGGCCAGGATCACGCCGTTATCCGGCGAGCCCAGATAATTGACGGTGATCCAGATCGGGAACGTCAGCACCAGCGCCAGCCCGATGAACAGCCATGCGGCGAAAAACTTGCCCAGCATCGCCTGCCATAGCGTCAGCGGCAACGTCAGCAAAAGCTCCAGGGTGCCGCCCTTGGTTTCCTCCGCCCACATGCGCATGGTGATCGCCGGCACCAGAATCAGATAAAGCCAGGGATGCATCACGAAGAACGGCTGCAGATCGGCCTGCCCGCGCTCGTAGAAATCGCCGACATAAAACGTGAGGATGCCGGCCAGCGCCAGAAAAATCACCAGGAACACGTACGCCACCGGAGTCACGAAATAACTGCGCAATTCGCGCCGCAGCACGGCATTGACCGGATTCATGCGTGGCCGCCCGCGACGCTGCCGTCGGCGGTGGTGATCTGGCGGAACACCTCGTCCAGCCGGCCGCGCTCGAGCTGGATTTCCGAGACCTCCAGACCCTGCTCGCGCAGCAGCGTTTCGACCGGCTCCAGGATGCGTTCGCCGGGCTTGGGAAACACCGTGATGCGCCCGTCCAGCGGGTCGATCTCGATCGACGCCACCTGCGGCAGCCGACCCAGCATCTCCTGCGACATGCCGCTGCCCGGCGCACTGAACGATACCGCGCCGTGGTAGCGCGAACGTGCCTCCAGCTCGGCCGGCGTGGCGTCGGCCAGCAGCTTGCCGCGGGCGATGATCACCACCCGGTTGCACAGCGCATGCACCTCTTCCAGCAGATGGGTGGAGATCAGAATGGTGCGCTCGCGCGCCATCACGTCGATCAACTGGCGCACCGCGTGCTTCTGGTTCGGATCCAGGCCGTCGGTGGGTTCGTCCAGCATCAGCACCGGCGGATCGTGCAGGATCGCCTGGGCCAGTCCGACGCGCCGGCGCAGGCCCTTGGACAGCGTATCGATGCACAGCCCCAGCACTTCTTCTAGCTGCAGCTGCTGCACCACCGCCTCGAAGCGCCGATAGCCGGCATCCGGCTTGTACCCGCGCATGCGAATGATGAACTGCAGGAACTCGCGGACGGTCATTTCGCCGTAGCTGGGCGCGCCCTCGGGCAGGTAGCCGAGTGCGCGCTTGGCCTTCAGCGGTTCGCGGCGGATGTCGTGTCCGCAGACACGCGCGGAGCCCGAGGTCGGCACCAGAAAGCCCGCAATCATGCGCATAGCGGTGGATTTGCCCGCGCCATTGGGGCCGAGCAGGCCCAGTACCTGGCCCGGTTCGACACGAATGCTCAGCGCGTCCACCGCGATCAGGTTGCCATAGCATCGGGTGAGCTGGTCGGTTTCGATCATGGTCTACGGAGCGGAAGTCGTCGGCGTCACGCCATGCAACCGGTGCAGGTGACAAACACCGCCAATGTAACGCACGACGGGCGGAAATTTCCGCCCGTCGTGGCCGCCGCGTCAGAACTTGAAGTCAAACCGCGCGTAGTAATAGCCGCCGTTGATACCAAACG
Source organism: Rhodanobacter sp. (assembly GCA_041690935.1). Classification (GTDB taxonomy): domain Bacteria; phylum Pseudomonadota; class Gammaproteobacteria; order Xanthomonadales; family Rhodanobacteraceae; genus Rhodanobacter. Next base: position 27,229 of record JBEPVP010000011.1, on the reverse strand, counting down.
GCAGCGTCTCCCATCCATAGACGAAGCCGAGCTGCGGGAATGGCGCTCCGGTCTTGGGGTCCCAACGGTCGGGATAGGTGTTGAACACGTTGTCCGCACCCACCACCAGCCGCGCCTTGGCCGAGAAGCGGTAGCCGAGCGCCACATCAGCCAGCCACTTGCCGCTCCAGGTCTGCTTGATGCCGGGAGTGAAACCCTCACCGGTGACCGGACCAAAGTAATTGCCACGCAGGGTGAAATCCCACGGACCCTCGTGGTACACGCCTTGCAACACATCATGTACGCGCGGCTGACCATGCTCGATCAAAGTCACCTGCGTATCGTCGAACAGCTTGTTCGGCGGCAGGATCGCCGACTGTGATTTGCGCTTGGTCACCTCGGTCTTGTTGTAGTCCAGCAACGCTGTGAGGTTGAGGCTGGAACCGCTGTCGAAGCGGAAGCCCTTCTCCGCCACCACGTCGACGCCATGGGTGCGGGTGTCGATGGCGTTGGTGAAGAACAGCACCTGACCCACCCCGAGCGGATCGAGGATCGCGCGGATCGGGCAGTTCGCGTTGCCAGTGGCGCACGGTTGGCCGTTTGTGCCCACGCTTTCCGGCACGATGTTGCTGGAGAAGATGATGCGGTTCTTGATGTCGATGCGGAACAGGTCAACGGTCAAGGTAAAGTCGTTGCCCGGGTTGTACACCACACCAAGCGTGCCGTTGCGCGAAGTTTCCTGCTTCAGCGGCTGAATGCCGAAGGCGCGGGTAACGTTGCTGTTCTGTCGCGCCGTCAACGTATCGACCAGCACGCCGCTAGGGTCGAGGTTGGTCGAGCGCTGACTGTAGAACAGCTGCTGCACGCCCGGCGCGCGAAAGCCGGTGGCCAGCGTGCCGCGCACGGCAAAGCTGTCGGTGGCGTCGAAACGCGCGGAAAACTTGCCGGTGGTGGTGTTGCCGAAGTCCGAATACTTCTCGTAGCGGGCCGCCGCACCAAGCAGCAGTCGCTCGGTGATCTGCGATTCGGCATCCAGATAGTAGGCCCAGTTGTGACGACCGCCGTTGACCGCCTCGGCCGGTGAGAAACCCGGAAAGCCCTGCATGCCCGGCTGCGCAATGGCACCGGTCTGACCGAAGATCGGAATCGCGCGGTTGTTGCTGCGGCCGTAAGTGTACGACACCGGGTCGCCTGGCGTGATCGCGTAGTCGTCCTTGCGCCACTCCAGTCCGGTCGCCAGGTCCAGCGCGTTTTCGCCGATGCCCCAATTGATCGGCCCGCGAAAGTCGAGGTTGAAGGTGGTCTCGTTGAGATTGAGTGCGCCGGTGTTGGCCTCGGTCGGCGACTGCGCATAGATGCTGCCGTTCGGTTGCGGCTCGTTCCACCAGCTGACGTTGACCGAGTCGTGCTCGTCAAAACCGAAGTTGCTGCGCCCGCGGTTCACTGACACATCCCAGTCCCACTCCGCACCGATCGGGCCGCGGTAACCGACCGCCAGCGAAGCATCCTTCACGGTGGTGACGATGTTCGGCAGGAAGCCGTTGGGATACAACGCCGGCACCGTGCGGTTGTCGCCGGCCGAGCGGAAGAAGCCGTACGAGCTGCCGTCGCGCTTGGACACGCCGCCAAACCAGTACAGCTCACCCGAGCCGACCGGCAGCCCGCCGTTGAGCCAGAAATAGGCATCGGTGGCGTCCGAGTCGCCCAGTCGCTGGGTGACCCGCGGCGGATTCACGCGCAGCGAATCAACGCCAGCGCGGTTGGTCGCGTCGCGCTTGCGATATTCCAGGGTGAGGTTGAGGTAACCGTCGTGGCCCAGCCGCAGCCCGGTGTTGACGCTACCATGGCGCACCAGGCCGTCACCCTGATAGGTCTGTCCGCTTTCGACCGAGACGCTGGTCTCGCCCACCTGTTTCTTCAGCACGATGTTGATCACGCCGGAGATGGCGTCCGAGCCGTACTGCGCGGCGGCTCCGTCACGCAGCACCTCAATGCGCTCGATCGCCGCGATCGGTATCGCATTGATGTCGGTACCCGCCGAACCGCGCCCTACGGTCTGCTGCACATTCACCAGTGACTGCTGATGACGACGCTTGCCGTTGACCAGCACCAGCACCTGGTCGGGCCCCAGCCCTCGCAGCGTGGCCGGGCGGATAATGTCGGTGCCGTCGCTGACGAAGGTGCGCGAGAAGTTGAAACTCGGCTCCAGCATCTGCAGCACCTGCCCCACTTCCGTCACGCCGGCGTTTTCCAGCTGCTCGCGACTGATCACGTCGACCGGTGCGGCGGTTTCCGCAGCAGTGCGACCCTTGGCGCGCGAGCCGATCACCTGCACGCCTTCCAGCGCGGTGGCCTTGTTCTTGTCCGGCGTGGTCTGATCCGGCGGTGCCTGCTGTGCCCAAACGGGCAGGCCCAAGCCCAGCGCAATCAGCGCAACACCCATGCGAGACAGGGTGAATCCGGCGCGCCCATGTGGACGCACATCGTAGCGATACGGCATGCCTGTTTCCCCAACTTGATGGCCGCCGCGAGGTTGCGGCAGACGGCCCCCCGTGAAAACAAGCTAACACCATCCCGGGCACATACGCCAGCGCGTGCGGCACGCGGTAGCCCGCGTGTGCCCACGTGCGACGGGGATCACGAAAGATCCGGCAATCATGCGCGTGGTGGTGAAGATGGCCGATCGATCATCGGCATCGCGGATCGTCCTGCAATGTGGCGCAAGACACTCGCATTGTCGGTTTGGCGCGAACCAGCTACCCGCGGTTTGCCACGGCAGAAAAGAGAAAGGCCCTTACCTTGCGGGAAGGGCCTTGCGATGCTGTCGCGCACGGCTGGTTTAGCCGCCGGCGCTGGCTGCCTCGGCCGGAGTTGCGCTGCTGGCAGCCGGAGCGGCACTGCTGGCAGCCGGAGCCGGAGCCGAACCGGCTGCAGCCGGGGCGCCCTCGCCCTCAAGCGACGGTGGCTGCAGCCCGGCTTCCTGCTCGGGCGTCTTCTCCGGCGCGTTGCTGACCGGCAGAAACACGCTGTACCTGGCGTAGGTGGTGATGTTGCCGCCCGCGTCCTTCACTTCCGGCGTCACCACGACGTCGTACGCGCGGTTGACCACGTCGTCGAACTTGTAGCCATGGGTCTGCGCGTAGGCCTTCAGCATGTCGCGGGTCTGCGGCACGCCGGCGAACGTGCCGTTCCACACGCCCTTGAGCGCTGCGCCGCCAAAGGCCAGCGTGGCGCGCACGTTGCCATCCACCACCAGGCGGCCGTAGCGGTCGCGGCTACCCACGGCGACGCTTTCAGCCGCGGCGGCGCTGCTGGCCTCGGCCGGCGCGGCGCTGCTGGCCCCGGCGGGCGCGCCGTTGGCATCCAGTGCCGGTGGCGTCGCTGCGGTCAGCTGTTCGCTCTGGCCATTGACGGTCAGGGTGCTGGAATCGATCGGCAGCGCCACATCGAAGGTATAGGTCTGGTCGCCATAGTTAGTGGTGATCAGGATGCGCGAGCCAGTCACGTTCACGCCCAGTTTCTTGGCGGCCGCCTGGATCTCGGTGACGGCCTTGGCAACTGCGTCGTCCAGGCCTTCGAGGCCTTCCTTGCGTTCGATCGAGGTGGATACCAGCAACACCGGGGTCGGCTGGGTCTGCTCGATGGACGGGATCAGCTGGCTGTAGTCGATGTTCGGCACGCCGGCCAGCACGTTCTGCAGGTTGTTCAGACTGAACTGGATGAACGAATCGGGATCGCCATGGATATACAGGTTGGCAAAACGGTTGATCAGGTTCCAGCCGTAGGACACGTCATACGACCAGGTCACCTGGGTCAACTGCCCGCGGCTGCCCTTGCGATCCAGGTCCAGCGTGAAATGCTTGTCGAGCCCGCGCCAGCTGTTGTCCAGATTCCAGACGATGCTGGCACTCCTGGTATTGCTGTCGATCTTGTCGAATTCCGGCTTGGCGCTGGCGATGGTCAGCCCGCCGTTGCCGAGTTTGGGATCGGAACTGACCCAGCTGATCTCGGCCCCGGGACCATAGGCCTTGCCGGAAAAATTGAACTGCACGTTCTTGTCGAGCGAACGCAGCACCGAGTAGTCCGGCAACCGACGGAAGTTGTCGAGCACGTCATAGACCTGACGCAAGTCCTTGCCGATGACCAGTTCGCGTTCCACATGGCCGCTACCGGGCATGACCACAGCCGCCAGGACACCGAGTGCAGCAACGATGACCAGGGCAACAAGAAATTCAAAGACACGCATCATTCCAGAGTTCTCCGAAGCGTCTTTACGCCATACCTACGAATTGTCGCCCCGACCGCCGCACGGGCTTGCCTTTGGGGGATACCGAGGGCCATGGCAGGGGGTCGGCAAACGCCGAAGCCACGGATATTACTTGCTCGCGGGCTGGAACGCTATCCGCTGCGGCGGCCTCATTCCGAAGGTCGGAAAACGAACTGCGGCGCGTGCCCGGCGGGCCGCGTCCGACGCCGTGACGCCACCGTGACGCCAGCTTGCGGAGGCCTCAGACGATGCCCATTTCCAGTGCCTTCAACACCGCACGCGTGCGGTCGCGCACGCCCAGCTTGGAAAGGATGTTGGACACGTGATTCTTGACCGTGCCCTCGGCCACTTTCAGCGAATTGGCGATTTCCTTGTTGCTGTAACCGCCCGACAGCAGCCGCAGGATCTCGGTTTCGCGCTCGGTCAGCGGATCGGGCTGCTCCAGGCTGGTGAAATGGTTCTGCATCCGCGCCACACCGGCCATCAGGCGCTGAGTGACCATCGGCGCCACCAGCGAGCCGCCCGCGGCCACCGTACGCACCGCTTCCACCAGTTGTTCCAGCGAGACGTCCTTAAGCAGATAGCCGCGCGCACCGGCCTTGAGACCCTGCAGGACCAGCTGATCGTCGTCGAACGTGGTCAAGATGATGGTCGGCGGCAGCTCGTTGCGGGCGGACAGCGCCTGCAGCACCTCCAGCCCGCTCATGTTGGGCATGCGCAGGTCCAGCAGCACCACGTCGGGCTTGACCCGCGGAATGTCCTGCACGGCCTGCGCACCATCGACGCATTCGGCCACCACGCGGATGTCTTCAGATAGATCGAGCAGCGAGCGAACCCCCTGGCGCACCAGATTCTGGTCGTCGACGAGACAAACGGAAATCATCGCGAATCCTCGAACAAACGTGACTCAGGGAGTGGCAGGGGGAACCCGGCGGAATATACCGTTTTCGACCTGGCGCATTGTTGCACGCCGTGGCGAACCACCAACATTACGACACATTCAGCGCGGGTGGTTCAAACCGTGACGGCGCATGCGCCAGCGTCTTGTGTTCACCCAGTGGCAGTCGCACGGTCAGCGCAAAGCCCTGGCTCAAGGCGGTATCCACGGTCACGCTGCCGCCGAATTCGGCCAGCCGCTCGCGCATGCCGGACAGGCCATTGCCCGGCTCGACGGTCGCGGCGCCGCGACCGTCGTCGCGCGCATGCAGACCCAGCAGGCTTTCCCCGGCGTAGGCAAAATTCAGCCACAGGTTGCGCGCGCCGGCATGCTTGGCGGTATTGGTGATGATCTCCTGCGCGCAACGCAGCAGCACCTGTGCGCGGCGTGGATCCTCCACGCTGAAACGCGGCGGCATGACTACATGAACGCTCAGCCCGGGCACGCCCTCGGTCAGGCTGCGCAGCGCCTGGGTCAGGTCGATCGCGTCGTCCTGGCGCAACTCGCTGACCACCTCGCGCACATCCGCCAGCAGCAGCCGGGCGGTGCTCTGCGCCTTGCGCACATGCGCACCGGCGGCCTCGTTGGTGAGGTGGCTGGCCACTTCGAGATTGAGGCTCAGCGCGGTCAGGTGATGGCCGATCAGGTCATGCAGGTCGCGCGCGATGCGCATCCGTTCGGCGATGCGGCTGGACTCGGCCAGCAACGCGCGGGTCGCGCGCAGTTCGGAATTCAGGCGGCGTTGCGCCTCGCGCTGCTCGGCCTGCTGGCTGGCCACCGTCGAGGTGATGAAGACCAGCACCGAGATGCCCAGATAGATGCTGGCCTGCAGGAAACCCAGCGCGACGCTGTGGTCGTATTCGGGAAACGTGGCGAAGATCGCCACCAGGCTCAGGTGCTGCAGCACCAGCCAGAACACCGCCAGCCAGAATGGCAGCAGCCACGGCAGCACCAGCGAGGCCACCACCATCAGCATCGCCGACAGACCGCTGTGGCTGTACCAGCCCACCGCCACCGCCGCCGCCGTCATCAGCGCCAGACCCAGCAGTTTCAGGACGGGATAGCGGCGCGAACCGAGGTTGCTGGTCAGCATCCAGTACATCAGGCCGAAGATCAGGTAGCACAGGGTCCACAACAGCAGGGAGAAATTCGGACGCTGCAGCTGATTGAGCCGTTCGGTGGCCCAGTTGGTGATCAACGGCGTCCCCACCGACAGATAGGTGAAGAAGCCCGCGTAGCGAAGCAGGCGGATGTGGTTGAGGAATGGCCAGCGCATCCCGCATCATTGAATGCGCGGGCTCTTGACGCAATGCGCGAGAAGTCATGCCCGCGCGGAGCGCCGCTGCCGTTTACGAAGCTTTTACATGTGCCACCGCCGGATGTAAGGCCCCCGGCCGCATGTCATAATGGGCCATTGTGCGAGGCCGCTGATCGGCCTTGTCCCCGAAATCCATCATTGCGGAGCAACGCATGGCCCTTGCCATCCGCGACGTGCGCGAGCACGACCTGGATGCCGTACTGGCGCTCAACAACGCTGCCGGTCGCTCCATCCTCGCCCTCGACGCCAGCCAGTTGCGCTACTTCTACGAGCACGCCGAGTATTTCCGTGTCGCCGAGATCGACGGTCATCTGGCCGGATTCCTGATCGCATTGCGCGAGGGCGGCGACTACGAAAGCCCCAACTACCGCTGGTTCGCCGAGCACTACCCGCAGTTCCTCTACATCGATCGCATCGTGATCGCGAACGCCTATCGCCGGCATGGCCTGGGCCGCATCTTCTATTGCGACGTGCACAGCTACGCCGAAGTGCGTGTGCCGCTGCTCAGCTGCGAGGTGTTCCTGGAACCGCGCAACGACGTGGTGGTGCTGTTCCACGGCACCTACGGCTTTCAGGAAGTGGGCCAGCAGCGCATGGGCGAGGACGGCCCGCAGGTCAGCCTGCTGGCCCGCGACCTGCCCAGCTACGCCTACGTGCGCGACACCTGGCTCGATCATGGCGGCTTGCCCGACGTGCCGTGGCTGGCCGAGCGCGAACACCCTTCTCTTTTGAATGACTCCACCCCGCGCCGCCTCGCCGGAGAACGGCGTCCATGAATGCAAAGATGGATACCACCGACGCCTGTGACCTGCGCTTCGGCCAGGTCGGTATTGCCTGCGTGCGCGTGCGCCGGGTCGACGCCGCCGCGCTGTGCGACGAACTGGAACGCCGCGTGCGTGCCGCGCCGCAGATGTTTGCCCGCGCCGCCGTGGTGCTGGACCTGAGCCACCTGCTCGACCTGCCGGACGATGGCGCCGTCGATGCCATGCTCGAAGCAGTGCGCAGTGCCGGCATGCTGCCGGTGGGCCTGGCTTACGGCACCAGCGAGACCGAGGCGCTGGCCAAGCGCATGGGCTTGCCGCTGATCGCGAAATTCCGCGCCGCCTATGAACCGGCCAACGCTGCCCCGGCCGCCGCCGAGACATCCGCACGCGCCGAACCCGTCGTGCAAGTGCAGCGCGAACCGATCCTGTCGGCGCCCGCGCCCGGCAGCATGCAGGGTGCGCAGCACCACGCCAGCTCGGTGCGTTCGGGCCAGCAGATCTACGCGCGCGAGCGCGATCTGATCGTCACCGGCGCCGTCGCCAATGGCGCCGAGGTGATCGCCGATGGCAACATCCACATCTACGGTGGCTTGCGCGGGCGTGCGATGGCCGGCGCGCAGGGCGATGCGAAAGCGCGCATCTTCGTCTCCGACTTCCGCGCCGAGCTGGTGGCGATCGCCGGGCAATATCGTGTGTTCGAACAGATTCCTGACGACCTCGAAGGCCAGTCCGTGCAATGCTGGCTGGATGGCGAAAAGCTGATGATCGCCAAGCTGTGATCACCTACAACAAGAACAATCATGCGGAGATGGGCCCTTGACTGCTGAGATTATCGTTGTCACTTCCGGCAAAGGCGGCGTCGGCAAGACGACGACCAGCGCCTCACTCGCCACCGGCCTGGCCATGGCCGGCAAGAAAACCGCCGTGATCGACTTCGACGTCGGCCTGCGCAACCTCGACCTGATCATGGGCTGCGAGCGGCGCGTGGTTTACGACTTCGTCAACGTGGTGCACGGCGAAGCCACGCTGAAGCAGTCACTGATCAAGGACAAGCGTCACGACAACCTGTACGTGCTGGCCGCCAGCCAGACCCGCGACAAGGACGCGCTGACCCAGGAAGGCGTCGAGAAAGTGCTCGACGGCCTGTCCGCGGACGGCTTCGACTACGTGGTGTGCGACTCGCCCGCCGGCATCGAGAAAGGCGCGCACCTGGCGATGTACTTCGCCGACCACGCCGTCGTGGTGGTCAATCCGGAAGTGTCATCGGTGCGTGACTCGGACCGCATCCTCGGCCTGCTCGCCAGCAAGACCCGGCGCGCCGAACGCGGCGAAGGCCCGGTCACCCAGCACCTGCTGCTGACCCGCTACAACCCGGCCCGCGTCGCCATCGGCGAGATGCTCAGCGTCAAGGACGTCGAGGAAATCCTCGGCATCGAAGTAGTCGGCGTGATCCCCGAATCGGAGAACGTGCTGACCGCCTCCAACAACGGCATCCCGGTGATCGTCGATGTCAATTCGCATGCCGGCCAGGCCTACAGCGACACGGTGGCCCGCATCCTCGGCGAAGAGCGCCCGTTGCGCTTCATCGACGTGCCCAGGAAGGGCTTTCTCCAGCGCGTGTTCGGAGGTTGATCACGATGGGTATTCTTGATTTCCTGAAGCGCCGCCCAGAGGCCACCGCCACCGTCGCCCGCGAACGCCTGCGCATCATCGTGGCGCAGGAGCGCTCCAGCCGCGGCGCGCCGGACTACCTGCCGATGATGCGCAACGAACTGCTCGAAGTGATCAAGAAGTATGTTCACGTCGACCTCGATGCGATCAACATCAACTTCGAACGCGACAGCGGTCACGAGATCCTCGAACTCTCGGTGACCCTGCCGGAAGGCAAGCCGGCGACCAAGAGTGAAGCCAAGACCGGCTGAGCCTGCTGCGCCGACGGCACGGGCTTGCAGCCTGTCCGTCGGGCAACCCGGCATCGTGCGGCCTCCCTCGCCGCCGCCCTCCGCACCCGCCCATGCATTCCGACCGCCCCGCCCGCACTGACTCCGGCGACCCCGCCGCCAGCGTGATGCGGCTGGGCCAGATCGGATTCGACGCCCCCGCCGCGCTGCTCGCCCACCATGGCCTGCAGTTGCAGCGGGTGGCCCCGGGTGAACCGATTCCCGGCAGTTTCTGGGGCGACGACGAAGCCGGCATCATCGGCAACACGGTCTACGCCCGCGACGACACGCCGGTGCATTCGCTGCTGCACGAAGCCGGTCATCTGATCGTACTGCCGGCGCAAAGACGTCTGGACGTCCATACCGACGCCACCGATTCGATCGAGGAAGAGGACGCCACCTGCTACCTGCAGATCGTGCTGGCCGATCAGCTGCCCGGCGTCGGACGCGAGCGCCTGATGACTGACATGGACGCCTGGGGTTATTCATTCCGGCTCGGCTCGACCCGCGCATGGTTTGCGCAAGACGCGGCCGAGGCGCGCGGATTTCTGGTGCAGCGCGGCCTGCTTTGAACCGTCCTAGCGGGCGTGCCAGTCGCCGTCGTCGCCCTTGCTGTATTTCTTCTTCACCGCCGCCCAGGCGACCTTGTGCGCAGTTTCCTCGCGCGATTCGTCGCCCCGGCGCTCATCCTTGTCGGCGTATTCGTCCCAGGCACTGTTGAATGCCTCCTTGTAGATTTCCTGCGCGTGTTTCGGCACGTGATCGCGCACGGAATCGGGCAGATCGCTGATGGCTTTGTAGGGCATGGCAAGGTTCCGTTGATCGGAAGATGAGGTGCGCCCAACGTCCTCCCCGCCCGGTCAAGCGGCCGTCAACAGAACGTGGTTTTCGCGACGACCTCGCTACGCCATTCAGCGACGGCACGCGCAACGCCGTGGTCACACCGGCTCGAACAGCCTCTGCGCATCCGGATAGGTGAACGCCGAGGCCAGGCCGTCGAAGCGGCCGCTTTCCAGCAGCTCGCTGGCGGCGTGGTCGACCGCCGCCATCGCCAGCGTGGCGAAACGCGTCGCCGTACTCACGCGGGCAATGCCGAGCCGGGCCAGTTCGGCCAGATCCGGCACACCGGGTCCGGCGGCGACATTCACCGGCGCGTCGAGCGCGCGCACCAGCGCCGCCAGCGTGGCCGCGTCATCCAGACCGATCGGATAGATGCAGTCGGCACCCGCCGCCAGATACGCCTTCGCGCGCTGCACCGCGTCGGCGAAACGTTCGTCGGCATCGGCGTCGGCGGCCTGCATCCAGTTGTCGACCCGCGCATTGATCACGACCGGCACGCCCGCTTCGACCGCCGCGGTGCGCGCGGCCTGGATCCGTGCGGCCGCCACCGCACTGGGGCGCAACGCGCCGTGACCGGGCGCGCCATCCTCCAGATTGATGCCGATGGCACCAGCCGCGATCACCGCCTTCACGGTAGCGGCCACCTCCGCCGGCGTCTCGCCGTAGCCGGTCTCGATATCCGCCGTCACCGGCAGATCCACCACGCGCGTGATGCGCGCAATCGCGGCCAGCACCTCGGCCAGCGGTGCCTGTTCGCCATCGGCATGACCGAGCGACCACGCCATGCCGGCGCTGGTGGTGGCGATGGCGGCAAAGCCCCGCCGCGCGAACAGCCGCGCGCTGCCGGCATCCCATGCATTGGGCAGCAGCAGGATCGCCGAACGATCGTGCATGTTGCGGAACGCCTGTGCCCTGCCTGTCTGGGTGCGGATATCCATGAGTTTCCGGCCTGCGCCGTGGTCGAGGATGAAGCCGCCAGCGTACGCCGCTCGCGGCTGCCGTGAAAAGCGCGTGGGACCCGCATCGGCATTCCCGCCCGGCACTGGCCGCGGCGACCGCCGCGGCCTAGAGTCGAACCACGCTCACCACGACCGCGTAGGGGGCACCATGGCCACACGCAGGCTTGTGCTGCTGTTCGACGGCACCTGGAACAAACCGGAATCGAACACCAACGTGGAACGCCTGCGCCAGCTGATCGCGCCGCGTGACCCCGCCGGCATCGAGCAGCTGATCAACTACGTTCCCGGCGTCGGTGTATCGCCGGGATTGACCCATCTGCTTGGTGGTGCATTTGGCTACGGGCTGTCCGGCAATGTGCTCGATGGCTATCGCTGGCTGTGCGAGACCTGGCAGCCCGGCGACGATGTCTACCTGTTCGGCTTCAGTCGCGGCGCCTATACCGCACGCAGTCTCGGCGGGATGATCCGCAAATGCGGCCTGCTCAAACCGGGCGCCGACGGCAAACTGGCGAAGTCCGATCTCTCCGGCGCCTACGATTTCTACCGGGACACCACCAGCAAGCCCGACGATCCCGCCGCCGTGGCCTTCCGCGCCAGCCGCTCGGCCGGGATCGACATCCATTTCATCGGCGTGTGGGATACGGTCGGCTCGCTCGGCATCCCGGTCACCGCGTCCTGGTTTCCGTATGCCCGCTCGCGCTACCAGTTCCATGACACCGAACTCAGCAAGATCGTCAAGTACGCCTATCAGGCGCTGGCACTGGATGAGCACCGCGCCGACTTCGAGCCCGCGGTGTGGACACGCAACCCGTTCACGGTGAAACCGGGCGAAACCCTGACCTCCAAGAAAGCCGAGCAGATCGAGATCGAGCAGCGCTGGTTCATCGGCTCGCACTCCGACGTCGGCGGCGGCAACGACCGCGATGGCGCCGGCCGCAAGCCCGATCCGCTGCCCGACCTGCCGCTGGCGTGGCTGCAGCGCAAGGCCATCGCGGCGGGCCTGGCCTGCGACGCACTGCTGGTACCGGCCAGCGACGCCGACACGGGCGTGCCGCGCAATTCCTACGCGGAATTCATGAGCGGCATCTACAAGAACTTCAAGGCGCCGTTCGATCGCATGCTCGGCACCGGCGTCAATGAAAAAGTGGACGATTCGGTCTGGCAGCGCTGGCTGGCCGACGCGACTTACCGTTCGCCTTCGCTGGTGCAGGGGCTGGCGCGCGCGACCGTGCTGATGTCGGTCGATGCGATCGTGTCGACGTCGCCGACCGAGCCGACCGAGCCGACCGAGCCGGTGTAGCTTGTTGCCCCACCACCACAGCGCTCAGCGCGGCTCGGCAATCTCCGCCTGCATCGCGGGCAACGGAGCGCCGCTGATCGCGGGCTGATCCAGCGCGAAGCGAGACATCGCGTGATACCACCACCACGCGAACACGCCAATGACGGTCAGCGCGGAGGCGCCCAGCGCGAGCCGCAACATGCTGCCCGACAGCCACGGTGACAGCACCCCGGCCACGGCACTGCAGAGCAGCAGACTGGCAAACGCCTGCACCGAGGAGATGCCGCCACGCCGGTGCGGGAAACGATCCAGCAGCAACAATGTCAGGGTAGGAAACGCCAGCTGCACGCCGACGCCGTGCAGTATCAGCGGCAACATCGACCACGGCAGCCGGGGCGCGGGGAACACCCACGCCAGCAACAGATGCAACGCGCACGCCAGCAGCATCGCGGCATAGCCCAGGAGCACCGTGAAACCTGCGCTGCGCTTGTCGGCCATCCGGCCGGACAGCCACGCGCCGCCGACCAGACCGGTCACCACCGGCAGGAACAGCCACGGAAAACCCTGCGCCGACAGATGCAGCAGCCCGCGCACGATGCGCGGCGCCGAGGCGATGTACAGGAACAACCCGGCGAAGTTGACCGAACTGGAAATCAGCAGCGGCCAGAACAACCGGTCGCGACTGAAAGACAGATAGCCGGCCAGCAGCGGTCGTGGCGCAAAGCGGGTGCGCGCTGCCGCTGGATGGGTTTCGTCGAGTAACCACTGCAGGGCCAGCGCCAGCAGCAGGGTGAAGCCGGCCAGCACCCAGAAGATGCCGTGCCAGCCACCCAGCGGCAGCAGCAGTGCGCCGACCATCGGCGCGATCACCGGCGCCACCCCGAAAATCATCATCACCTGCGACATCAAGCGCTGCGCGGCCGGCCCCTGCAGGCTGTCGCGGATCACCGCACGTCCCACCACCAGCCCGGCGCCGGCACACATGCCCTGCAGGCCGCGGCAGGCCAGCAGCATCGCGAACGAGGTGGACAGCGCCGCGCCCACCGAGGCCAGCGCGTATACCAGCATGCCGGTAACCATCACCGGCCTGCGCCCGATCGCATCGGAGATCGCGCCGTGGAACAGGCTCATCCCGGCATAGGTGATCAGATACACGCTGACCAGCTGCTGCAGCGCCACGTCGTCCACCGCGAAACGCGCACCCACCAACGGAAACGCGGGGAACACCGCATCGATCGAGAACGGCCCGATCATCGACAGCGCCGCCAGCAGCCAGGGCAGGCTGCGTCGCACGGTGCGATGGGTTGGATTCATGGCATCAGGGAGCGTCGAAGGGCCGGGCAGTATAGAACCGCGCTTGACGAGCGGATGGTCCGATCGACTAGGATGCCGCTTCGGGAGATGGCATGCCTCCCGTTTCGGGAAACCCCTGGTGCCCTGGAACCAACCACTTCTCGTGAGCTGCGTTGAAGTTGATGATGCCTGCACCACCGGCTTCCGGCGGCGCAGGCATGCCTGCCGCCGCGGCAACCGGACAACTCACTGTCAGGAGACGCGCTCGTGGGCTTTAGTGGATTCATGGCGATTGGCATCGGCGGCGCCCTCGGCTGCTGGCTGCGCTGGGGCCTGGGCATGCTGCTCAACCCGGTGTTCCCCACCCTGCCGCTGGGCACGCTGGCGGCGAACCTCGCCGGCGGCCTGCTGATGGGCGCCGTGATGGGCCTGTTCGATCACGTCCAGACGCTCTCCCCGGAACTGAAACTGTTCGTGTTCACCGGCTTCCTCGGTGGCCTGACCACCTTTTCCACGTTCTCGGCCGAGTCCGCCACCTTGCTGCTGCGCCAGCAATACCTGTGGTTCAGCGGCCATGTGGCGGTGCATGTGATCGGCTCGCTGGCGATGACCGTGCTCGGCATCTTCCTCACCCGCAGCGTGTTGCGGCATTGATCCGGGGAACTTCATGAACCAGGAAAACCTGCAGCACGGCGTGCACCTGACCTTCTACTGCCACCTGCGCGCGAAGCACGCCGGCATGCTGCTGTCCGAGTGGCTGCTGGAACAGGCCAAGGCACACGGCCTCGGCGGCGGCTCGGTGTTCCGTGCGATCGCCGGCTTCGGCCGGCACGGCGTGCTGCACGAGGAACAGTTCTTCGAGCTGGCCGACGACCTGCCGGTGAAGATCGAGTTCCTGCTGCGCGAGGATCAGGCCGAGCTGCTGCTGCAACTGGTGCACGCGGCCGGCGTCGACGCGACTTATGCACGCTGGCCGGCCAGTTTTGCGGTACTCGGCAAGCACTGATCATCACGAGCTTCTCCACCCGCGAGGCGACGCATGGGCCAGGACGATCTGAAAAACCGCGCCAGCGAAATGCTCGAACAGGCCGGCATCCACATCAATGGCGCTGCCCCGACCGACCTGCGCGTGCATGACCAGCGCCTGTACCCGCGCGTGTTCGCGCGTGGTTCGCTGGGGCTGGGCGAAGCGTACATGGATGGCTGGTGGGATGCCGACGACCTGCCCGGCATGTTCACCCGCATGCTGAGCTCGGGGCTCGACCAGCAACTGCGCACGTTCGACGCGGTGATCGCCCACCTCAGGGCACGCTTCATCAATCTGCAGCGCGGCGAGCATGCCTTCGAGATCGGCAAGGCGCACTACGACCTCGGCAACGACCTGTTCCACGCCATGCTCGGCCAGCGCATGGTGTATTCCTGCGGCTACTGGGCCCGCGCCGACAACCTCGACGATGCGCAGGCGGCCAAGCTCGACCTGGTCTGCCGCAAACTGCAGCTCAAGACCGGCCAACGGGTGCTCGACATCGGCTGCGGCTGGGGCGAGGCGCTGAAGTACGCCGCCGAACACTACGGCGTCAGCGGTGTCGGTATCACCGTGTCGCAGCAACAGGCCGATTACGCCCGTGAACTGTGCGCCGGTCTGCCGATCGAGATTCGCCTGCAGGACTATCGCGAGATCGACGAACGCTTCGACGCGGTGTATTCGATCGGCATGTTCGAACACGTCGGCGGCAAGAACTATCGCGCGTACTTCGAAGCCGTGCTGCGCTGCTTGAAGGAGGATGGCCTGTCACTGCTGCATTGCATCGGCAGCAACAGCCAACCATCCCAGCCCGACCCCTGGATCGAGAAGTACATTTTCCCCAACTCGATGATTCCCGTGGCCCGCCAGATTGCCGAGGCATTGCGCGATCTGTTTGTGGTCGAGGACTGGCACAATTTCGGCGCCGACTACGACCGCACCCTGATGGCCTGGTCAGCCAACGTGGAAGCCGCGTGGTCGTCGTTGCCCGCCCTCTACGACGAACGCTTCCGTCGCATGTGGCGCTACTACCTGGGCGCCTCCGCGGCCGTCTTCCGCAGCCGCCGCAACCAGCTGTGGCAGCTCACGCTGAGTCCGCGCGGCGTCGCTGGCGGTTATCGCGTGCCGCGCTGATGCGACCGGGTTCGGCAACCCTGCGTCGGCGTCCGCCCACTCCCCTCCACCACACGCGAAGCGCAGGTCGAACATGACTACGTCGGTCCTGGTACTCACCCTGTTCATCGCCTGGACGTTGCTCTTGCTGCTCGTCATGGAAGCTATGCGCAGCTATCTCGTGGTCACCGGCTGCGTCCGCTCGAATGCGTTCAAGCCCGACAACGCGAACCTCCCGCCGTTCATGCAACGGCTGGCCCGGGCGCACGCCAACTGCATCGAGAGCCTGCCCGTCTTCGGCGGGCTGCTTTTGCTCGCCATCGCCACGGGCCGAACCGAAATCACTGATGCGCTCGCTCCCTGGTTACTCGGCGCCCGGATCGTGCAGTCCAGCATCCACCTGGCCTCGACCAGCGTCGTCGCCGTCAATGCCCGCTTCACCGCCTTCGCCGTGCAAATGGGCATCGGCATCTACTGGAGCTGGCGGCTGCTTGGGCTGTAGGCGCCGGCATCGAGGTGGCGAAGCCCGAGCGGGAGCTGCAAAACCCCGGCATGGAACCTCCACAGGCCGCCGGGGACGAGCCGTAGCCCGACGACGAGGTTCTGAACCCCGGCAGGGATATGCGCAACCCCGACGCCGAGGTGCCTGACCTCGACAGGGACGTCCACAACCCCGGCATCGAGGTTGCCGGGATCGGCGAGGACGCGGCGAATTCCGACGCCGGCGTTGCGCAGGTCGGCGGGGATGTACGCAACCCCGGCATCGAGGTTCCGCAGTCGGCGGAGTTCGGTTCCCGGCCAGGCAGTTGCTCCGTCCATCCGCGCCGGAACGGAGTATGTTGTCACGCACATCGGCGTTGGCATTCTCGACATGTCTCCCGCGGGGAAAAACAGATGAACACGACGGCCATCGCGGGCAGCGGGATACGGGCCGAAGGCCGGTATTTTTACGTGTGGATGGCCGGCGCCTTCATCCTGGTCGCTTTCGGCGGCTTCGTACCGACGTTCTGGGCGCCCATGGTGGCCGGCACCTTTCACGCGCCGCCGATCATCCATATCCACGGCATGCTGATGTTCAGCTGGACCTGCTTTTATTTTGTCCAGACGGCGCTCGTCGCGTCCGGACGCACGCTCGATCATCGCTCGTGGGGGCTGGCCGGCATCGCGCTGTTCAGCGTGATTGCGTGCGCCATCCTGGTCGGCGAGATGGCCGTGATCAAGCGCGATGAAGCGGCCGGCATGGGCGATGCGGCACGCCGCTTTGCCGCCGTCACGCTGTGCGGATGGCCGTTGATGGTCGGCCTTTTCGCCACGGCCATCGCCAACACCCGGCGCCCGCAGGTCCACAAGCGTCTGATGACGCTGCTGATGGCCGCGATGATGACGCCCCCGATTGCACGCGTGTTCCTGACCTTTCTGGCGCCTGCCGGCGCCGCCGCCGGTGGCCCGCCGCCGCCGTTTGTATCGATACCGCCGGGCCTGTTGGCTGACCTCTTCATCGTGGTCGCCATCGTGCACGACTGGCGTACCCGTGGGCGGCCTCATCCGGTGTATCTCTACGGCGGCGCGATCCTGCTGGCCCAGCAGGTGCTCACGGTCCCGTTTGCCACCACGGCGACGTGGATGAGCATCGCCCGGGCATTCGAGAGTCTCGCCGGATAATTCGTGCAGAACCGGCTGGATGGATCCGCGTCGACCGCGGGATTGAAACCCCTGCCACATGCCATAACACTGCCGGCATGACATCCCGCCTGCTTCCACGCATTTTCGTTGCCCTTGTCCTGCTTCTTGCCGGCGCCTCTGCACTGGCGAAACCAGCGCTATGGGTGGTGAAGGACGCCGACACCACGATCTACCTGTTCGGCACCGTGCACCTGCTGCCGAGCGACACCGACTGGCGCTACCCCGCGCTGGACCAGGCGCTGGCGGACAGCCAAACACTCTACGTCGAGCTGACCGACGACAACCCGACCAACATGATGGCGCTGGTGTTGCGCTACGGGGTGGACACCGCGCATCCGCTACTGACGCTGCTCAACCATGCCGATCAGTTGCGGCTGAACATCGCCGCCAACAAGGCCGGCGTACCCGGTGGCGTGCAGACGCTCAAGGTGATGCGTCCGTGGCTGGCCGCGCTGACCCTGGCGACCGCGCCACTGCTGAAGACCGGGCTCGATCCGGCGCATGGCGTGGACAAGCAGCTGAGGGCGCAGATGTCCGGCGCCGGCAAGCCGGTGCTCGGGCTGGAAACCGCCGAGCAGCAGATCCGTTTTCTCGCCGACATGCCCAAGCCCGTCGAACTGGCCTTCCTGCGCTCGACCATGCGCGATATCGACAAAGGCCCGATCGTCTTCACCGAGCTGCTCGATGCGTGGAAAAACGGCGACACCGCCACCATCGCCCGGCTCGAAGACGAAGACATGCGCCAGACCGAACCGAAGCTCTACCAGCGCCTGCTGGTGCAGCGCAACCAGGTGTGGGCGAAGCAGATCGCCGCCATGTTGCAGCAACCCGGCACGGTCTTCATCGCCGTCGGCGCCGCGCATCTGGCCGGGCCGGATCGCGTGCAGGCGCAGCTCGCGACGCATGGCATCACGGTCGAATTGGTGCACTAGTCAGTCGATGCCGGCCACCGCATGCGGCACATACGGCGCTTCGAGTTCGGCGATATCCGTCGCGGACAGCCGGACCTGCAGCGCCGCCACCGCCTCTTCCAGATGATGCGGCCGGGTCGCCCCGACGATCGGCGCGCTGACCACCGACTTGTGCAGCAACCACGTCAGCGCCACTTGCGCGCGCGGAACACCGAGCCGTTCCGAGACCTCGCCAACACGATCGACCACGTTGCGGTCTGCCTCCCGGCTGGCCGCATACACGCCGTCGCCCCACGGATCGGAGCCACCGCGTAACGTGCTGGGTTCCTCCTCCCATGCACGCGCCAGGCGACCGCGCGCCAGCGGACTCCACGGCACCACGCCAATGCCTTCCTGCGCGCACAGCTCCAGCATCTCGCGCTCCTCTTCGCGGTACAGCAGGTTGTAGTGGGGCTGCATGGAGATGAAGCGCGTCCAGCCGTGGCGGTCGGCCGTATACAACGCCTTGCAGAACTGCCACGCCCGCATCGACGAGGCACCGATGTAACGTGCCTTGCCGGATTTCACCACGTCGTGCAGCGCTTCCAGCGTCTCCTCGATCGGCGTGGCGTCGTCCCAGCGATGGATCTGATAAAGGTCGACATGGTCGGTACCGAGCCGCCGCAGGCTCGCGTCGATCTCGGTCATGATCGACTTTCGCGAGAGGCCGCCGCCGTTCGCATCGGCGCGCATCGGATAGAACACCTTGGTCGCGATGACGACTTCCTCGCGTCGCGCAAAATCGCGCAAGGCGCGCCCGAGCACTTCTTCGCTGGCGCCGCTCGAGTACATGTTCGCGGTATCGAAATAGTTGATGCCCAGTTCCAGTGCGCGCCGGATGAACGGTCGCGCGTGTTCTTCGTCCAGATGCCACGGCCGTTCGGCCGGGGTAACTTCGTAACTCATGCAGCCGAGACCGATGCGCGAGACTTTGAGGCCTGACTTGCCCAGATTGACATATTGCATCGCGAGTCCTCCGGTTGGTTTTCAGAATGGTCCTGCGCTCAGCGGCGGCTGACCCGATGCAGGCTGACGCCGGCGATCACCAGCGCGATGCCGGTCACTTCGGCATGGCTGGGGATCTGGTGCAGAACCACGATGCCGATCACGCTCGCCGTGGCCGGCAACAGCGCCAGCAGCAAGGCGAATGTCGCGCGCGGCAGGCGTGCCATCGCCAGCTGATCGCACACATACGGAATCACCGACGACGACACGCCGATACCGATGCCTGCAGCCAGCAAAGCCGGACTGGCGAATGCCACCGCCGCATCGCGCAAGCCCAGCGGCATGACCAACAACAACGCAACCAGCATCGCCGCGGCGAGCCGGTCGACGCCCTCACGGCGGCCGTCTTTCGCGGCGCGGTGGCCGAGCATGATGTACAGCATGAACAGGCCGCAGTTCGCAAAGGCGAACACGAAACCCAGCGGCGCGCCCGCGAGCCGCAGGTGGGTCAGCATCCAGACACCGGCCACCGCTACGGCAAGCGCAACCACGTTGCGTTGGGTACGCATGCCGGCCAGCGCCAGCGCGATGGGACCGAGAAACTCGATCGCGCCGACGGTGCCCAGCGGCAGCCGCGCAATCGCCAGGTAGAAGCAGACGTTCATGCAACCGAGTACGGCGCCCAGCGCCACGATGTTCCATCGCGCACGCGCATCCTGCCGCAGAAAGTATCGCCACGGCCTTCGCCACAGCGCAAAGATCAGCCCGGCGCTGGCGATCCGCAGCCACGCCACGCCGAGCGGCTCGACACGGGCAAACAGCAGCACGGCAAACGCCGGGCCGAGATAGTGGAACACCGCGCTGACCACGAAATACAGGTGTGGCGGCAGCCGTTCGCCGAGTGACGTACCTGGCGCGGCCAGCGGATCGATCGATGCGGTTTCCGGTTCGTCCTGCATGGCTCTACTTTTGCAAAGGATCGGCGCATGATCCATGCAGAAATAAAGGATTCAATCGCTGATTTTTTACTTGTTGCAGGCTCGGTGAACCCAATGCCTCAGATTTCCAGTCTCATGTCCGATCCACGCAATATCGCCCTGATCCAGGCGCTGCAGGAGGACCCGCGCCAGCCGGTCACCAAACTGGCGACCCGCATCGGCATGTCGGCACCGGCGGTGAAGGAACGCATCAATCGGCTGGAGGATGCCGGTGTGATCCGCGGCTATCGGCTCGACCTCGACGCGAAGGCGATGGGCTGGCCGATCACCGCCTACATCCGCGTGCGGCCAGTGCCGGGACAACTGCCGAAGATCGCCGAACTCGCGCAGAAGATGCCGCAGGTCGTCGAGTGCCACCGCGTCACTGGCGAGGACTGCTTCATCATCAAGGTGCATCTGGATGCGCTGGAAAATCTCGACCTGATCCTCGATCGCTTCCTGCGCTACGGCCAGACCACCACCTCCATCGTGCAATCCACGCCGGTGCCGCTGCGCGCGCCACCGTTGCCCGCGACCAAGGGCAAAACCCGATGAACCCCGGCGACCGTCGGGGCACAACGGCCACGCCGCCGCAAGCTGTCCCGGGCCGGCGCGTTCTGGCACCATCGACCGGTTATCCGCGCGCAACGCGCTACTCACCAGACTTCCCCGCATGAACCTGCAAGCCAACTACGAACAGATCCCGCTGAAGGAATACGCCGAGCGGGCCTATCTCGATTACTCGATGTACGTGGTGCTGGATCGCGCGCTGCCGTTCGTCGGTGACGGGCTGAAGCCGGTGCAGCGTCGGATCATCTACGCGATGAGCGAGCTGGGGCTCGCCGCCACCGCCAAGCCAAAGAAATCCGCGCGCACGATCGGCGACGTGATCGGCAAGTTCCATCCGCATGGCGATTCGTCGTGCTACGAGGCGATGGTGCTGATGGCGCAGCCGTTCTCGTACCGCTATCCGCTGGTCGACGGCCAGGGCAACTTCGGTTCGCCGGATGATCCGAAGAGCTTCGCCGCGATGCGCTACACCGAATCCAAGCTGAGCCCGATCGCCGAGGCACTGCTCGGCGAGCTGGGCCAGGGCACCGTCGACTGGGTGCCGAATTTCGACGGCACCATGGACGAGCCGAGCTGGCTGCCAGCGCGCGTGCCGCACGTTTTGCTCAACGGCTCGATGGGCATTGCCGTCGGCATGGCCACCGACATTCCACCGCACAACCTGCGCGAACTGGTCAGCGCCTGCATCCGCCTGCTGGATGACCCGGACGCCAGCGTCGCCGACCTGTGCGAACACGTGCGCGGACCGGATTACCCGACCGCGGCGGAGATCATCACCCCACGTGCCGACCTGCTGGCGATGTACCAGACCGGCATCGGCTCGGTGCGCGCCCGCGCGGTGTACCAGCGCGAAGAGAACAACATCGTGATCACCGCGCTGCCGCACCAGGTCAGCCCGTCGAAGATCCTCGAACAGATCGCCGCGCAGATGCGCGCCAAGAAACTGCCGATGATCGAGGACCTGCGCGACGAGTCCGATCACGAGAATCCGATCCGCCTGGTGCTGGTGCCGCGCTCCAGCCGCGTCGACGCCGACGAACTGATGCCGCACCTGTTCGTCACCACCGATCTGGAAAAGAGTTTCCGCGTCAACCTCAACATGATCGGCCTCGACGGCCGCCCGCAGGTGAAGAACCTCAAGCGCATCCTCAGCGAGTGGCTGACCTTCCGCACCAGCACGGTGACCAAGCGGCTGGAGCATCGGCTGGCCAAGGTCGAGCGCCGGCTGCACCTGCTTGAAGCGTTACGCATCGCCTACCTCAATCTGGACGAGGTGATCCGCATCGTGCGCAGCGAGGACGAGCCGAAACCCGTGCTGATGGCGCGCTTCAAGCTCAGCGACGAGCAGGCCGACTACATCCTGGAAACCCGGCTGCGCCAGCTGGCGCGACTGGAAGAGATGAAGATCATCGGCGAGCGCGACCAGCTCGAAGAGGAGCGCGCGCGGATCAGCGTGCTGTTGAAATCACCGGCCAAGCTGAAGAGCCTGATCAAGGAAGAACTGCGCGCCGACGCCGCGAAATTCGGCGACGATCGCCGCTCGCCGCTGGTGCAGCGCGAAGCGGCACAGGCGCTGGACGACAGCGCGCTGGTGGCCAGCGAACCGGTTACCGTAGTGCTTAGCCTGAAGGGCTGGGCACGCGCGGCGAAGGGCCACGACATCGACGCCGAAGGCCTCAACTATCGCGAGGGCGACGGCCTGCTCGCGGTGGTGAAGGCACGCACCACCCAGCAGGTCGCGTTCATCGATTCCACCGGCCGCGCCTATTCCACCCCGGCGCACACGCTGCCGTCGGCGCGCGGCAACGGCGAGCCGTTGACCGGGCGTTTCAGTCCGGTCGCCGGCGCCAGCTTCGACGCGGTGATCGCCGGCGACAACGACACCCGGCTGGTGCTCGCCACCGACTTCGGTTACGGCTTCGTCACCCGCTTCGAGGCGCTCACCGGGCGCAACAAGGCCGGCAAGCAGATCATCAGCCTCAGCGACAAGGCGAAAGTGCTGGCGCCGCAGATCAGCGCCGATCCGGCGCGCGATCGCATCGTGGTGGTCACCACCGAAGGCCACCTGCTGATGTTCTCGGTCGCCGAGCTGCCCGAGCTGGACAAGGGCAAGGGCAACAAGCTGATCGAGATCCCGAAGGCGAAGCTCACTGCCGGCGACGAGCGCGTGGCCGGCGTGGCGGTGGTCAGCGAAGGCAAGGGCGAAGTCACCTTGTACGCCGGTCAGCGCAAGCTCACCCTGAAATGGTCCGACCTGGTCGAATACGGCGGTACCCGCGCCACCCGCGGCAACCTGCTGCCACGCGGTCTGCGCCGGGTGGAGCGGATCGAGACCAGCAGCTGAGCCACCCGCCACCCGTTGTTGCAGGAGCCCGCTCGCGGGCGATGTCTTCGATCGGGAATCGGGAATCGGGAATCGGGAATCGGGAATCGGGAATCGCAAGAGCATCGCCCGCCAGCGGGCTCCTACCAAAGGCAGGGTTGTGCGAGGCTCGCGACCGGGCGGCAGGAACTTGTCGCCGCGCGATCTTTCCAACAGGGATGTGCACGTCAACGCGGCGCCGCGCGTTGTATCACGTCATGCCCCCGGAGCACGTATGAAGATCAAGCAGCAGTTGACCGCCCTCGCCACCACCTTGCTCGTGGCCTCGGCATGGGCACAGACGACCGGCAAACCGCTCAACCTCAAGCTGCCACCCAGCGACCTGCCGGTGGCAAGCAGCAGCACCGCAAAGCCCGCCAGCCAGGCGCCGGGCGTGTACTACGGCGACACCAGCGGGCGCATGGGCAACGCCATCAGCGACAGCGCCGAAGCCAGCGACTGTGACGACTCCGCCTACAACCAGCCGCAGCTGCACGGCAGCGTCGGCACCGGCGTGGTGGCCGGCAGCCACATGAGCGGCAACTACCAGACCGGCACGGTCAACCTCAGCCAGCGCTTTGGCGATTGCGACCATCCCACCGGCGGCGTCAGCATTTCGGTCGGCGCCGGCACCGGCCACTTCAACGGTCGCGGTCACTGATTGGCCGCGCAACGCCCACGAGAGTTTTGAATAGCTACTCTTTTTTTGCCGTCATCCCGGCGAAGGCCGGGACCCAGCGCCTTCAGGCCCTTGAAATACAACGTCACTGGATGATCAACTTCGCTGTTGAAAAGCGTTTCCGGCCTTCGCCGGAATGACGGTGTTGAGAGGTTTTCCGAGGTGCTCATACAGGGACAACAACCCATGCACGGCGAATACAAGATGCCCGGCGGCAAGCTGGTGGTGATCGACCTCGCCGTGCGCGACGGCCGCCTCGCCGACGTGCAACTGAGCGGCGATTTCTTCCTCGAACCGGACAGCGCGCTGCACACGATCAACGCCGCGCTCGACGGCCAGCCGCAACATGCCAGCGAAACCGAACTCGCGGCCACGCTGCAGCAGGCGCTGGCGTCCGACGTGATGATGTACGGCATTTCAGCCCAGGCCATCGCGGTTGCCGTGCGCCGCGCCGTGCAGCAGGAATCCGCCGCATGATGCGTACCGACTGGCGCGATCACGACTGGCAGCTGCTGCACACCGCCCCGCAATCCCCCACCTTGCACATGGCGCTGGACGACGTGCTGACCCACGAGGTCGGCGCCGGCCGCCGCGCGCCGACCCTGCGCATCTGGGAATGGGCCGCGCCGGCGGTGGTGATCGGCCGCTTCCAGTCGCTGCGCAACGAGGTCGATGCGCAGGCCGCGCAACGCCACGGCATCGAAGTGGTGCGGCGCGTCAGCGGCGGCGGCGCGATGTTCATCGAGCCCGGCAACACCATCACCTATTCGATCTACGCCCCGGCGACGCTGGTCAAGGGACTGTCGTTCCAGCAGGCCTATGCCTTCCTCGACGAGTGGGTGCTGCAGGCGCTGGCCGAGCTGGGCATCAAGGCGTGGTACCAGCCGCTCAACGACATCACCTCCGAAGGCGGCAAGATCGCCGGCGCCGCCCAGGTGCACCGCGGCGGTGCGGTGCTGCATCACGTGACCATGGCGTACGACATCGACGCAGCGAAGATGCTGGAAGTGCTGCGCATCGGCCGCGAAAAACTCTCCGACAAAGGCACCACCAGCGCCGCCAAGCGGGTCGATCCCTTGCGCAGCCAGACCGGCCTGCCACGCGCGGCGGTGATCGAACGCATGATCGCCACCTTCCGCCGCCTGCACGGCCTGACCGACGACGTGCTGCGCGCGGATGAACTGGCCCGCGCCGAGGAACTGGCGCAGACCAAGTTCAGCAGCGCCGCGTGGCTCGCCGACGTGGCGTGAGCCGCCGCGCTCCGCAGGGCTGCGTTGCTACAGCCGGCTGTACGACCACGACTGCATGCGCCCGTCCTGGTACGGCATCACGCCGTGGAACGGGCGCGGATCGGTGTCGAACACCAGCGGCAGAAAGTGGCGGTCGCCTTCCCACATCGGCAGGGTCAGCAGCCGGTCCAGCGCCACCCATTCCAGCGTGCCCTCGGCGTTGCTGGTGAACGGCGTGCCGACATAGCGCTCGATCACGAAGATGAAACCGAGCCAGTCCTCACCCTGCTTGCCGAAGCCCGGCCAGTTCAGCGTGCCGCGCAACTGCATCGTCTCGCAGGTAATGCCGGCTTCCTCCAGGATCTCGCGCTGCATGCAGGTGGCAATGTCCTCGCCCGGCTCCATCTTGCCGCCAAGCCCGTTGTACTTGCCCAGGTGCTGATCGTCCGCGCGCGCATTGCGATGAATCATCAGCACCTCGCTGCGATCCGGCGACAACACATAGCCGAGCGTGGCCACGATCGGGGTGTAGGGCATGGCGGCAACACCGTGAAAAAAACCAGTTTAGCGGCATCCGCCCGGCGCTTGGTTAGCGCCACGGGGGAAACGCCATGCGGTGCCGGGCTCGCGTTCATCGACCGCTACCGCCGCAGAGCAGGAAGCGGGGCGGTTCGAGCGGGAAGCTCCGCAGTTCACGCACATTTCCTGACTCGCGGGGTACGGCAGCTGGAAGTGTCGAGCGCGATGCGTGGCCCGTGCCTGCAACAAGCTTGAACGATCGAGCGCGCTGTCCGGCATGTCGTGCGTTGGTCTGGATCACTGGTGCGCGCGGCATCATCAACCAGCTGATTCCTGCAGGCACGCGTGCAGCTCGCCGCTTCCGGCTTAGTCAGATCAAGAGCCCCCTCACCCCAACCCTCTCCCCCGGCTCTGCCGGGGGAGAGGGGGCAAAAGCGCGACGCGGCCGAATTGGAGTTCCAGGCTTCGAGGTTCGAGGCTTCGGCTCTCGCAGTCGCTACGCGGTTGCGCACCGAGTGCGGGCCAGGATGGCCCGCTGCTCTATCCGGGGGCCCTGTGCGGCAGTGAGTCGGGGACGACAGGCCGCGCAGCGGGAAACGACAGGGAGGTCGATTCCTTTTCGCACGGGCAGACGACGGCATGGATGCCGGAGTCAGAACAACGCAGGAGCAGTTGTCGGAGCCCGTTCGAAAAGCCCGGCCCCGACTCACGGACTTGCCGGGCATGGCGAGGGCATGGATGCCCGAGTTGAGGCAACGCAGGAGCGGTTGCCCGAAGCCCGGCAAGCGCCAAGCGGGGTGGCCTTCTCTTTTACTCCGGGCATCCTGCCCTACGCCCTTCGGGCCGGCTTCGCCGTTCGCACCGCTCCTGCGGCGCAGTGGTTACTTTTCTCTTGGCCCCGCAAGAGAAAAGTGACTCGCCCTCCGCAGGAGGACGAAAGCTCTTCGCTCCGGCACTTGGTAGTGCCTCGCAACCACCCTTCGACTTCGCTGCGCTCAGGGCGAACGGTAAGTGGGTGGGTGGTGGTGAGTGAGTGAGTGGGCGCACGCACAGGCGAGTGGCCGAACGAAACCGCTTCGCTCGTGAACATCACGGAAGTGAAGAGCATCGCGACTGAAGTCGCTCCTACAGGGAACTTGCAACACGCTTACGACGCGGTGCCGCCCACCGTCATCGAGTCGATCTTCAGCGTCGGCTGCCCCACGCCAACGGGCACACTCTGCCCGTCCTTGCCGCACACGCCCACGCCTTCATCCAACGCCAGATCATTGCCGATCATCGATACACGGTTGAGCACTTCGGGGCCAGAGCCGATCAGCGTCGCGCCCTTCACCGGCCGGGTGATGCGGCCGTCCTCGATCAGGTACGCCTCGCTGGCGGAGAAGGTGAACTTGCCGTTGGTGATGTCGACCTGGCCGCCGCCGAAATTCGGCGCGTACAGGCCCTTTTTCACCGAGCGGATGATCTCGGCCGGGTCGTGTGATCCGGCCAGCATGTAGGTGTTGGTCATGCGCGGCATCGGCAGCGTGGTGAACGATTCGCGGCGACCGTTGCCGGTGGGCGCCATGCCCATCAGGCGCGCGTTGAGCTTGTCCTGCATGT
>JBEPVP010000010.1:0-35218 GCA_041690935.1 Rhodanobacter sp. | reverse complement strand
GCCACGCCACCGGCGCATCGCACCGCCGTGCGCACGTTCATTTCGGCGTGGGATCCGGCGACGATCCGCGAGGCGCTGCAGCGCGAGCTGTCGCGCGGCGGCCAGGTCTATTTCCTGCACAACGAAGTCCAGAGCATCGAGCGCACCGTGCGCGAGCTGGAGGAACTGGTACCCGAGGCGCGCATCCGCATCGCCCACGGCCAGATGCCCGAGCGCGAGCTGGAAGGCGTGATGGCGGACTTTCACCGCCAGCGTTTCAACGTGCTGGTGTGCACCACCATCATCGAAACCGGCATCGACATTCCCAGCGCCAACACCATCATTATCAATCGCGCCGACCGCTTCGGCCTGGCGCAGTTGCATCAATTGCGCGGTCGCGTGGGGCGATCGCATCACCGCGCGTATGCGTATCTGGTGGTGCCCGATCGCAAGTCGATCACCGCCGATGCGCAGAAGCGGCTGGAAGCGATCGCTTCGCTGGAGGAACTCGGCGCCGGCTTCACCCTGGCCACGCACGACCTGGAAATTCGCGGCGCCGGCGAACTGCTCGGCGACGAGCAATCCGGCCAGATCCAGGAGATCGGTTTCGGCCTCTATACCGAGTTGCTGGACCGCGCCGTGCGTGCGTTGAAATCCGGCAAGATCCCGGATTTCGACCTCAGCTCCGAGCACGAGACCGAAGTCGAACTGCACTTGCCCGCGCTGATTCCCGGCGACTACCTCGGCGACGTGCACGCGCGACTGACGCTGTACAAGCGCATTGCCAGCGCACGCAATGAGGACGAGTTGCGCGATCTGCAGGTGGAGATGATCGACCGGTTCGGCCTGCTTCCGGTGAGTACCAAGCAGCTGTTCGCCGTAGCCAGCCTGAAACTGATGGCCACTCCGCTGGGCATCCGCAAGCTCGACTTCGGCGCCAATGGCGGCCGCATCATGTTCCGCGAAAAGCCGGAGGTGGACCCGATGGCGATCATAAAGCTGATCCAGCAACTGCCACGCGTGTACAAGCTGGATGGCCAGGACAAGCTGAAGATCACGCTGGACCTGCCCGGCGCCAGCGAACGCATCCGCAGTGCTCAGGAAATACTGGTGCTGCTGGGCGCCCGCCGGCCCGGCTGAGTGATGGTCGACTTGCGAGACGACGCGCTGCTGACCCGGCGGTGCGCGGTGGGCGGCGGTCACCACACCCGCGAGGTTGCGTTTCGGAGTGACCTTCCGCGTCCGTATTGCCCCACGCCGACCAAGCTGGCCATCGCGCATCACACGGCAGAACGTCAAATCCCTTCGCTCCATGGGCAGCGTCATGCACCGCCTCGCTCACAAGCGCGCTGGCACGTCCCGTGCTTGACATGGGCATGGAGGGTAGTGCAGCTTGCGCAAGCATCCCGAGGGGGCGGCAGGCAGCAGGCAGGCAGACGGAATCACCGGCAAGTCAATCCGGCTTTGCGTACTGATACTCTGATAGTTGTACGCGTGGTGTATGGGCAATCTCGAACGAGATTGCCTAAACGGAGAGAAGCAAATGGAGAGGCTGATCACACTACCGGGCCGAGGTCGCGATTGGCGTCCATGGCCCCGACTTGTGTTCGGCTTGCTGTCGCTGCTGGGTCTGAGCGCGTCCCATGCAGCGACTCCGCTGAACGGGGCGTGGCGCGAGGCACGCATCGGTGACACGTCACAAATGGTGCTGGACGAGTACCGTGCCGGCCAGCTGAAGAGTTTCGACCCGTCGTTGCTGCAGCAATTTCCGCGCAGCGCCACCGGCAGCTGGGTGGTCATCACACCGCAGCCGCCGTGGGACAATGACGAACGCGTGCTGACGATCTACCCGCCGCCGCTGGGTGCGATCAGCATCCACGGACAGGGCGCGACGCAGTCGCTGGCGCTGGACGATTTCAGCACCCCACTCCACGGTCACGGCCGGCTGGCATGGCGTGTGCCCGCCGCGGTGCCGGCATCCGCACCGATCCTGCTCAGGTTCGAGCCGTCCCCGACGCTGAACGCACCGGTGCGCTTCCAGATCCAGCCGTGGAGCGAATATCTGCAGCAGGATGCACAGTGGCTGGTATTCGCCAGTGCCTGTTTTGCGGTGATGCTGGCGATGGTGCTGATGGCGCTGTGCTTTGCGCTGATGCTGCGTGACGTCACGTATGCGTGGTACGCCGGCTACATCCTCTGCTACACGCTGATCCAGGGCATCCAGACCGGCTTCATCTTCCACCCGCTGGAATGGACCTGGTTGTCCGGCATGGCCTTGACGGCCGGTCCGGCAGCCGTCGCGCTGTCGGTCGCGTTCGCGTCGTTGTTCATGATGCGGTTCTGCGAACTGCAACGCCACACGCCACTGTTGCGGGTGCCGATCATTGCGCTGGCGGTCGGCATGATCCAGCTGGTGCTGATGCGTTGCAGTCATGTCGCGCTGCTGGTTGAGGTGGCCCAGATCCTGCTCAATCCGTTGCTGATGATCGGCGCCGCATTGCTGCTGGTTGCTGCGTTCATGGCGGTGGCTCGCGGCTCGCGTCAGGCGTGGTTCTTCCTGATCGGCTGGACGCCGCTGCTGCTGCTTACCGCGTTGACCAGCGCCCAGGTCAGCGGCGCCCTGCCCCAGCTGGATTGGCTCAACGATGCCAGCCTGGCCGGCGGTGCGTTCGAGGCGATCGTGCTGTCGCTGGGTCTGGCCGACCGCGCACTCATCCTGCGCCACGACCGCGATATCGTGCGGGTGCTGGCCGACCACGACGCGCTCACCAATGTGCTGAACCGCCGCGCCTGGACCGAGCGTGCCAGTGCCTTGCTGACCAGCGGACCGCCGCGACCGATCGCGTTGCTGTTTCTCGATCTGGATCATTTCAAGCAGCTGAACGATCTGCGTGGCCACAACACCGGCGACCGCGCGTTGGTGGCGGTGGCCAAGGCGCTGGCCGCGGAGTTGCGGCCGTCCGATCTGCTCGGTCGCTACGGTGGCGAGGAGTTCGTGGCCCTGCTCGATGGCACCATGCCGCAACAGGCCATGCACGTGGCGACCCGCTTGTGCCGGCGCGTGCACCGGCTGGAGATTCCGGCCAGCGACGATGCGTTGGTGCTCAGTGTCAGCATCGGTATCGCCATGCGTCAGGATGGGGACGACATGGAATCGCTGGTGGAACGCGCCGACCAGGCCATGTACGACGCCAAGCTCAACGGCCGCAACCGCGTCCGCCTGCATGAAGGCAACCTGTCGACGGACGCGCCGCCTGCGGCGCGACTGCACGTCGTGGAAAAGCGCGACTAGCCGACAGCCACTCGCGGACTCAACGCCGGGACAGCTCCCGCGCCGCCGCCACCACCTCGGCCTCGCCCGGCAACACCAGCAGGGCTGCGCCGGCCAGCGGGGTGAACGTATCGGCGCCGACCACGCGCTGCAGCAGCGTGGCGCCGCAACCACCCTCGACGATCGCGGTGATCACGCCTTCGCCCACGCCCGCGCTCTTGCGGCCCTCGTCCAGCACCAGGATGCGTTTGGCCGTCCGTGCCTGTGCCGCGATGAACGCGTCGTTGAGCGGCGCCAGCCAGCGCAGATCGATCACACGCACCTGCCAGCCCTGCTCTTTTTCGATCGTGCGCGCGGAACGCAATGCCATCGGCACGCCGTTGCCAAAGGTGAAGATCACCAGATCGTTGGCCATCTCGTTGTAGATGCGGCCTTCACCCAGCGTCAGCGCCCGGTCCGGCGCCGGATAGTCGAACTGCCACTGGCCATCGCCCGCCTCGTACAGGTCCTTGGTCATGTACAGCGCGATCGGTTCGAGGAAGGCGCACACGCGACCGTCCACTTTCGCCAGCGCCATCAGCGTACGCAACATCATCGCCGCGTCGTCACCGCGGCTGGGGCAACCGACCACGAGGCCAGGGATGTCGCGCAGTGCGGTGATCGAGTTGTCGTTGTGGAAGTGTCCGCCGAAACCCTTCTGGTAACCCAGCGAGGCGACCCGCAGCACCATCGGGTTGCGGTACTGGTCGTTGGAGAAGAATTGCAGCGACGCCGCCTCGCCGCGGATCTGGTCGCAGGCATTGTGGAAATACGCCAGGTACTGGATTTCCGGGATCGGCAGCATGCCCATGTTGGCGTAGCCCTGGGCCAGACCCAGGATCATCGTCTCGTCCAGCAGCGTGTTGAACACGCGGCTGCCCTTGAAGATCTTGTTCAGACCCTTGGTGACGGTGTACACGCCGCCCTTCTGCGCCACGTCTTCGCCGAACAGCAGCGCCTGCGGGTATTTCGCCAGCAGGTCGTGCAGCGCCTGGTTGATCTGGATGGCCATATGCCGCGGCGGCAGGTTCTCCGGCAACTTCGCCTCGCCGCCGAACACCGCCAGGCGCTTCTCGGCGTAGTCCGCGCGTTCGGCCTCAGCCTTCACCGCAGCCGGTGTATACGGCGCCAGCGGCGTCATCACGTCGGCCAGTGAGGTCAGCCGATGCCGTGAATCAGCATCCTCGGCGGCGGCGAAGCAGCGTTTGCGGGTGGCCTCGTACAGGTTCAGCAGATCGTCCTTCGAGTACAGACCCGACTCCAGCGCGATGCCGGCCGAACGCAACAACGGATCGGTCGATTCCACCGCAAAGAGTTCTTCGATGCTGCGCCATTCGATCTCGAAATCGGTGCCGGCGTGGCCCATCACGCGGGTGGTTTTCAAATGCAGGAAGGTCGGTCGGCGGGTACTGCGGCAATGCTCCACCGCGCGTTGCACCTGCGCGTAGCCCTCGGCCAGGTCCAAGCCATCGGCGAAGAAATAGTCGAGGTTGGCGCGATGCTGATAGTTGTTGGCGATCCATCCGCTGGGCGTCTTCACCGAGATGCCGATGCCGTTGTCCTCGCACACGAACAGCACCGGCGCGGGCAGCTTCTGATACGCCGTCCAGGCGGCCGTATTGAACGCGGTCTGCGCGGTGGCGTGGTTGCTGGACGCGTCACCGAACGAGCAGATCGTGATGCTGTCAGCGGGAATCGGCAGCTGGTGGCCGATGCGGTGCGCCTGCTCGATCGCCACCGCGGTACCCAGCGCCTTGGGCAGGTGCGAAGCGATCGTCGAGGTCTGCGGCAGCACCCACAACGGCTTGCTGCCCCAGACCTTGTGGCGGCCGCCGGAAGCCGGATCGTCCTTGCTGGCGGCGAAGCTCAGCGCGGAATCGACCACCGGATCCATGCCGGGAATCTTGCGGAAGCGTTCGGCCATGAAGCCGCCGCTGCGGTAGTGCAGGAACGCCGGATCGGTGTGTCGCGCAAGCCGCGCCACCATCGCGTTGCCCTCGTGACCGCTGGAACCGATCGTGTAGAACACCTTGTTCTGCACGCGCAGCACACGCGCCATCAGATCCAGGTGACGGCTGATCAGCTGCGACTCGAACAGCTCGCGGAAGCCGCGTGCATCCAGCGCACTACCGGGCAACACGGCCTCATCATCGCGAGGCGCGGCACCCACGTCACCGTGCCACAACTGCACGAACTCGATGAAGTTCTGGTCGACGATCTCGGCACGATTGAAACCCTTGTGACGAGCGCTGATGGCAAACGGAATGGACATGATGGTTATCGGCAAATGGTCGTGGAAAGTTCTGTAGGAGCCCGTTGGCGGGCGATACCTTTGCGGCGTGGATCAGGAGCATCGCCCGCCAGCGGGATCCTACAACGGCGATTCAGGGTGTTGCATCGGGGTATGGCCGGGCTGTGCCTGCACGCGGGCAAGCCAGCCGCGGATGTTCGAAAACGCGGCAAGCTCGAAACCGCCGTCCTCGGCGCAATGGGTATACGCATACAGCGCGATGTCCGCGATACCGTAGCTGTCACCGACGAACCATTCGCGCCCGGCCAGATGCTGCTCCATCACCGCCAGCACCTGCGCGCCCTTCTGCAACAGCGCAGGCACCTCGGCCTGGCGTGGATGGTCGGACGGCAGCCAGCCGCGGATGAAACGCGCCACCGCGATGCACGGCTCGTGGCTGTACTGCTCGAAGAACAGCCACTGCAGCGTCTGCGCACGCCGCCAGCGGTC
Source organism: Rhodanobacter sp. (assembly GCA_041690935.1). Taxonomy (GTDB): domain Bacteria; phylum Pseudomonadota; class Gammaproteobacteria; order Xanthomonadales; family Rhodanobacteraceae; genus Rhodanobacter. The sequence continues at coordinate 29,189 of JBEPVP010000010.1, read as the reverse complement.
GTCGGGCCAGAACCGCGTACCTTCGGCGAGCCAGCACAGGATCGCATCGGACTCGGCCAGCCGGCGGCCGTCCTCCAGCTCCAGCAGCGGCACCCTGCCGTTCGGATTCTTCGCCAGGTAGGCCAGGGTGCGCGTTTCACCCCCCGCGCTGTCCACGTCGACCCAGCGATACTCACGGCCAAGCTGATCGAGCAGCAGCTGCAGCTTGTAGCAGTTGCCGGAGGCGCGCATACCATAGATGGTCAACATCGTCCGCTCCTCAACGTTGTCGCGCGCGCCATTGCTCGCGCGTCTGCGTCCAGATCTCGGTCGGGGAATCTTCGTACGGTGCGGGCAGTTTGCCCGGGCCGCGACAGGTCGAGCCGAGTCGCTGCGCGAGCGCCTGCGACGCATGGTTGTCCGGATGGATCGAATGGATCATCTCGCTCCAGCCCAGCCGGTCGAAGGTCCAGTCGATCGCCGCGATGCAGCCTTCCAGCGCATAGCCCTTGCCCCATGCCGCGCGCGTCAATCCCCAGCCCACTTCGGTACCGGGCCAGTCGACCGGATGCCACGGCCCGAGCCGGCCGATCCATTGCCCGCTGCTTTTCTCGATCACCGAGAACATCGCGAAACCCTGGATCGACCACGCCCCGGCCATGGTCAGAAAGCCGCGCCACGCGGCCGCGCGCGCCTGCCGGCCGCCGATGAACTGCGCCGCCTCGGCATCGGCCATGTTGGCCGCATAGGCGTCGAAATCCTCCAGCCGCGTGGGCCGCAGGATCAGTCGATCGGTCTCGATGCGGATATCGGAAATGTGCAAGGGTTTGGCTCCCTTTACTCGCTCTCCCTTTGGGAGAGGGTTGGGGTGAGGGTTCGGCAAGAAGAGTGATGCTCAACGCTCCGCCCGAACCCTCATCCGTCGCTACGCGCCACCTTCTCCCAAAGGGAGATAGGGAATCAAATCAGAATGCGTTGATGCCGGTCAGCTCGCGGCCGACCACCAGTTCGTGCACGGTTTCGGTGCCTTCATAGGTGATCACCGATTCCAGATTCAGCGCGTGACGGATCGCGCCGTGTTCGGTGGTGATGCCGGCGCCGCCGAGGATGTCGCGGCACTGGCGCGCGATGTCGATCGCCATGCGGCAGTTGTTCCACTTGGCCAGCGAGACCTGGGTCGGCTGCATCTTGCCGGCGTCCTTCAGTCGGCCCAGCTGCAGCGACAGCAGCTGCGCGGTGGTGATGCGGCGGGCCATGTCGGCCAGCTTCAGTTGCACGGCCTGATTGGAAGACAGCGGTCGTTCAAACAGGATGCGCTCGGCCGTGTAATCGAGCACTTCCTTGAGGCAGGCCTGGGCCGCGCCGATCGGCCCCCAGGTGATGCCGTAGCGAGCCTGGGTGAGGCAACCCAGCGGACCCTTCAGGCCCTTCACATTGGGCAGCCGCGCGCTGTCCGGCACGCGCACGTTATCGAAGAACAGCGCGCTGGTGACCGACGCGCGCAGGCTCATCTTCTTGTGGATTTCCTGCGCCTTGAAACCGTCCGTGTCGGTCGGCACCACGAAGCCCTGGATGCCGTCTTCCGTCTGCGCCCACACGATCGCGATGTGCGCCAGGTTGCCGTTGGTGATCCACATCTTGGCGCCATTGATGACCCAGTCGCCGCCGTCCTTCTTCGCTTGGGTCTTCATGTTGGCCGGATCAGAGCCACCGTGCGGCTCGGTCAGGCCGAAGCAGCCGATCACTTCGCCGGCCGCCATCTGCGGCAGGTACTGTTTTTTCTGCTCGTCGCTGCCGTAGGCGAAGATCGGATACATGCACAGCGAACTCTGCACCGAGGCGAAGCTGCGCAGGCCGGAATCGCCGCGTTCCAGCTCCTGGCAGATAAGCCCGTAGCTGACCGCGTTCATGCCGGCGCCGCCGTATTCCTCGGGAATCGTCGCGCCCAGCAGGCCGAGGCTGGCGATCTCGGGAATCAGTTCCTTCGGAAAGCGCGCCTGGTCGAAGCAGTCGCCGATGATCGGCAGCACCCGTTCGTCAACGAAGCGGCCCACGGTGTCCTGCACCATGCGCTCCTCGTCGGTAAGCAGCGAGCGGACATCGTACAGATCAAGCGGATTCAGACGGACAGCCATGAAATCTCCGGGAGACGGGTGCGTAAAAGCCGCTATTGTAGCGCGGGTCATGCGTACGCATGAACGCCGCCATCCCTACAATCCGCGCTGAAACCTGATTGCCCCGGAATCCCCCCATTCGCCCTTGCGGCCTGCGCTCAAGGCGAACGGCACGGGGGAATGCCAAACCTCTCCGCCCAACGTCGAATCCCATGTTCAAAGGTGTCTTGCTCGGCTTCATGGCGTTTGCCGCCTACGCTCTCAGCGATGCATTCGTGAAATCCCTGCGCGGCTCGCTGCCGGCTTACGAGGCGGTGTTCTTCGGTGCCGTGCTGGGGCTGACCGCGCTGCCTTTCATCAAGGGCCGGGATGATCGCTGGCGTGGGGTCGTGTTCGCGCAACGCCAGGGACTGTGGCTGGTACGTGCCGTTGCCAGCGCGGTGGGCAGCATCGCGGCGGTAGTCGCCTTTACCGCGCTGCCGATGGCCGAGGCGATCGCGCTGATCTTCCTGCTGCCGATCTTCGTGACCATCCTGTCGGTGCTGGTGCTGAAGGACCGCGTCGGCTGGCGCCGCTGGTCAGCGGTGGTGGCCGGCTTCATCGGCGTGCTGGTGGTATTGCGGCCGGGTTTTCGGGTGCTCGGCGTGGGCCACCTCGCCGCGATCATCTGCGGCCTCGCCGGGGCCATCTCGATGATCGCCATGCGCCTGGCTGGCCCGCACGAAAAACGCATCACCTTGTACGGTGCCGGCGTGGTCGGTTCGATGCTGCTCACCGGGCTGTTGATGATCTCCGATTTCCGCTGGCCTTCGCTGCATCAGTGGCTGCTCCTGCTCGGCTACGGCCTGCTCGCCGCATTGGCCTCCGTGCTGCTGATGCTGGCCACCCAACGCGCGCCCGCCAATCATGTCGCGCCGACCCAGTACAGCCAGATGCTGTGGGCCGTGCTGCTCGGCTATGTGCTGTTCCACGACCAGTTGGACTGGCCGATGGCGCTCGGCATCGCGATCATCCTCGGCGCCGGCCTGTTCACGTTTGTGCGCGAAGACAAGGTGACCCGCTGGTGGCGGCGTACGCGGATCGTGTAGCCGTCAGCCCTGGAAAATCAGCAGCAGATAGGCGGCGAACAGGATCAGATGCACCGCACCCTGAAGCACATGCGTGCGCCCGCTGGCGAAGGTAACGACGCAGACCGCCAACGTGAGCAGAAGCATGATGAAATCGGTGTGCTGCAAGCCCAGGATGATCTCCCTTCCGGTCACATGACCGATGATGATCATCGCGGGGATGGTGAGCCCGATGGTGGACAGCACCGACCCCAGGAAAATGTTCACCGAACGCTGCAGCTGGTTCGCGGTCGCCGCACGCGTCGCGCCGATCGCCTCGGGCGTGGCCACCAGCACGGCAATTGCCACGCCGCCGAGCGCCACCGGCGCGCGCAACGTCTCGACCACATAGTCGATCGGTTGCGCCAGCTGATCGGCGAGAAACACCACCGGCAGCAAGTAGGCCGCCAGCAAAGTCACGCGCCATGCCAGCGGCAGCGAATCGGATTCCGGTTTTTCGCGACGGCCTGCCGCGGACGCATCGTCCGTCGCGAAATAGTCGCGGTGCCGATACGTCTGGATGGCCAGAAAGGCGACGTACAGGCCGACCGAAATCACCACCAGAAAGATTTTCTGCGCACCCGATACGGTCGGGCCGGCGGTGGTCTGCGTGTAGTTGGGCAGGATCAGACTGAGCACGGCCAGCGGAATGATCACGCCGAGATAGGCGTTGGCGCCCTGCAGATTGTATTGCTGCTCGCCATAGCGCCAACCGCCCAGCAGCAGCGACAACCCCACCATGCCGTTCAGGATGATCATCACCACGGCGAACAGCGTGTCGCGCACCAAGGTCGGATTGTTCGCGCCATGCAGGATCACCGCGGAGATGCTCACTACCTCGATGGACGTCACGCACAGCGTCAGGATCAGCGTGCCATAAGGTTCGCCGAGGCGGGCCGCGAGACGATCCGCGTGCCGCGCCACCGCCAGTGCCGAGCCGAGTACGACGACGAAAAGCCACAGGAACACCAACCCCAGCAAAATCGGGTTGGCCAGGTTGCCCAGCAGCACATGTCCGGCCAGCAGAAACACCACGCAGGTCATCAGACTGACGGCGAGAAACCACTCCCGGCGAAAAACTGCGGCTGTATGGCCTGGTGCCATGCTTTACCCATCCAACGACGCGATCGCTGATTTGCGGCGGACACCTGCCGCCGGCCCCGGTTGATGCACGGCTACGCAGCCTGAGCGCATCCGCACGAAAACGCTACTGTTGCTGGTCGGGCTTATACCGGCCGGATTCGTTGGCCAACCGGTGCGTCACGCTGTTGGCGTCTTCTCCCGGGCGCAATCTCGCTCGGCTCGCTGGCACTCTGGCTGGGTTTGCCGGCATGCTGAAAAAGCGTGCGTCGTCGATGGGCTCGCCGATGCAGCACCCGTCACGACCTGATTGCGGTGGAACGCCAGGCCTTGCTCACGCGGCGAATCAGCTACCCGATAAAACCGGCGGATTTTCCCGCGCCAAACTGCCCGGCCCACCCGTCATCCAACGTGATTCCTCGCACGCAGTTTGCACACGCACTCGTGCTTATGAATAAGAGCATTCGTGTTGCGCTGGCGAAATCGGGCGCGTCATGTCGCCGGGGAGTGACCATGCAGATTTCCACCCTTGGTAAATCCTTCAGGATTTTCAGCCATGTCGTTCTGCTGCTGATGGCCGCCGCGATTGTCTATGCCGGCCTCATCACCTTGAAGTACTGGTCGGGCATCGGCGTCTAAGGCGTGGATCGGAGAGCCTCATGAACAAGCGCCAGACCCGGCTGTTTGCCATTATCTCCACCGCGCTCGCGGCGCTTCTGTTTCTGGGAATGACGGTCGACAGCCACCGCCAGTTTCCCAAGCTGACGCACGCCGACAAAATCACGCCCGAGGTCACCCGCGGCAACGATGTCTGGCACAAGAACAACTGCATCAACTGCCATACGCTATTTGGCGAGGGCGCCTATTACGCGCCGGATCTGACCAAGATCACCCAGCTGCGTGGCGAGGCCTACCTGCGCGCCTATCTGCACGATCCGTCGAAGTTCTACGATGAGCAGAAGGTGCGCCGCCTGATGCCCACGCAGAACCTGAGCGACGCCGATATCACCGGGCTGATCGCGTTCCTCGACTGGGTCAGCAAGGTCGACAACCAGGGCTGGCCACCGCGGCCGTTGCTGGTCAGCGGTGCCTCGCTGCCGGGGATGGCGATGTCCGGCGCGCAGCCTGGCGGCCAGCTTGCGGCAGCGGGCGCGGGCGCGGCGGCCAGCGTGCAGCCGGCGGCCGCAGGCGACAGCCCGATCGCAAAGGGCGAGAGCCTGTTCCACTCCGCTTCACCGCCATGCGCCGCCTGTCACTCGACGGCGCCGGGCGTGAACATGGCCGGACCGTCACTGGCCGGTATCAGTGCCCGCGCCGAGAAGATCATGGCCTCGCCGGAATACAAGGGCCATGCGAAGGATGTCGCCGGCTTCATCCATGAATCGATCATGGCGCCCAGCACCTATCTGGAACCCGGTGCGATGTATTCGGCCAATGGCACCTCGTTCATGCCGGACACCTACCCCAAGGCACTGACGCCCCAGCAGGTCGACGAACTGGCCGCCTATCTGTCCACCTTGAAGTAGTCGCGCGCCGTTTCGTTGCCGCGCGTGTCGCGGCGGTGGCGGCAAGAACGTGATTGTTCCGTAAACCGATTCGACGGAGAGGCGCCATGCGTTACAAATCCCAGTCAGTGGCCTATTGGTACTTCGCGGTGGCGATGGTGCTGTTCGGCTTGCAGATGGTGTTCGGCCTGCTGTCGGCGGCGAAATATCTCGGCCCCGATCCGCTGCTGTACATCATGCCGTTCGATGTCACCAAGATGATCCACACGAATCTGCTGATCATATGGGTGCTGACCGGCTTCATGGGCGCCACCTACTGGATGGTGCCGGACGAATCGCGCACCGAGTTGTACAGCGTCAAGCTGGCGATCTGGCAACTGGTGTTGTGGACGGTGATGGGGCTGGCCACGATCTTCGGTTACTTCTTCCGCTATGGCACCGGCAACAAACTGCTGGAGCAACCGCTGCCGTCGAAGATCATCATCGTCATCGTGATGCTGACATTTCTCTACAACATCTTCATGACGATCAAGCGCTCGGGTCGGTTCACCACCACCGAAGGTGTGTTGATGGGTGGCCTGGGGCTGGCGGCGGTGCTGTACTTGCCCGCCTTGCTGCACTACCAGAACTACGTGATATCGATCTTCTATCGCTGGTGGACCATCCACCTGTGGGTCGAAGGCGTGTGGGAGATGATCCAGGGTGGTTTCCTCGCCTACCTGCTGATCCGTCTGTCCGGCGCCGACCGCGAGGTGATGGAGAAGTGGCTGTATGTGATAGTCGGCCTGGTCTTCATCGCCGGCATCGTCGGCACCGCGCATCACTATTACTGGGTCGGCGTGCCGCATTACTGGCTGCCGATCGGCAGCGTCTTCGGCGCACTGGAACCGGTGGCGCTGTGTGGCATGGCGGTATACGCCTATTACGCCATTCGCCGTTCCGGCCTGCAGCATCCCAATGTGCTGGCCCTGCACTGGACCGTGGGCAGCGCCGTGTTCACCCTGTTCGGCGCCGGCCTGCTGGGTCTGGCGCACACCATCCCCAGTGTCAACAAGTGGACGCACGGCACCATGATCACCGCGATGCACGGCCACGCGGCGTTCTACGGCGCCTACGTGATGATCGTGCTGGCGATGATCACCTACGCGCTGCCCTCGCTAACCCCCGGACGCCGCGAGGAAGGTTCGCCGGTGGGCTACTGGGCCTTCTGGATGCAGCTGGGCGGCATGTTCGGCATGACCATTTCGTTCGGCACCGCCGGTATTGCACAGGTGTATCTGGAACGGATCCTCGGCCTGGGTTATCTCGACACGCAGCTCAAGATCCAGATCCATTTCGTCATGCTGATCGCGACGGCAACCGTCTTCACGATCGGTGTTGGCCTGTTTGTCTACGACTTCTTCCGCTATCCGCCGCGCTTCGTCATTGGCAACGAAACGGACCGCGAGCTGGACACAGCCGTCGCTTCCGATGGCTCAATCTCTCGCTGATGCCGACGTCGGCTCTGCCGGCGTCACGGTGAACAGCGCCGTCACCGCGGCGCCGTTCTATCTGCCTTCGGGCAACGAGATCGCGGTGTTCGAGCAATGCCATGCACACAAGCTGGCGGTGATGCTCAAGGGGCCGACCGGCTGCGGCAAGACGCGTTTCATCGAGTACATGGCATGGCGTCTCGGCCGGACTTTGATCACCATCTCCTGCCACGACGACCTCACCGCCAGCGATCTGGTGGGCCGCTTCCTGATCCGTCACGACGGTACCGCATGGCAGGATGGGCCACTGACGCGCGCCGTACGCGAGGGCGCCATCTGTTATCTCGATGAAGTGGTCGAGGCGCGCCAGGACACCGTGGTCGTGTTGCATCCGCTGACCGACTACCGGCGCATCCTGCCGATCGACAAGACCGGCGAAACGATCGAGGCCGCGCCGGGATTTCAGCTGGTGGTGTCGTATAACCCCGGCTATCAGCGCATGCTCAAGGATCTGAAGCCGAGCACGCGCCAGCGTTTCGTCGCGCTCGACTTTGCGTTCCCGCCACTGGAAGCCGAAGTCGCCATTGTCGAACGCGAGGGCGACGCCAGCCACGTGACGGCGCATGCACTGGTGACGCTGGGCCGCCGCCTGCGCGGCCTGCACGATCGCGGCCTGGCCGAGGTGCCCAGTACCCGCTTGCTGATTGCCGCCGCACGCCTGATTGCCAGCGGTATCCCGCAGCGCGAGGCGTGCTACGCGGCGATCGTGTCACCGCTGTCGGATGAGGCGACCCTGGTCGGCGCCATGCGCGACCTGGTCGACGCCACTTTCATCTGATCGTCTGCGAGTCGCTGCACCACTGGCAGGCTGGAGCTGACCCTCATGGCTGAAGCCGAAGATGTCATCGTCGACGCCGCGCGCCACGCGACGATTTATGCGCGTGCGTTGTGGCAGCGTCACCGCCCGCCACCCAAGCACGCGCCGCCACTGTCGCTGGCCGACGTTGCGCCGCGACTCGACCTGTTGATCACTGCGCTGTGCGGTCGCAGCCTGCCGCTGCGGATCGCGCAACCGCCGGCGCCCACCACCTTCCTGACCCTGGTTTTGCGACGCGGCGACGGCCCGTTGCATCACGCCCCGTTGCCGGCCACCGACGGCGCGTGCATCTGGCTGCCGGCCAACTTCGGCGGACTGGACGCGGACGCCGCGATGACGCGCTATCGCACCATCGCGCTGCAGCAGGCCACGCGCGCATGGCGCGGCAGCGCAGCCAGCGGGCCCAACGTGGATGACCCGCTGTGGCGCGATCTGTATCTGCTGTTCGAGGCCGTCGCGGCTGACCACGCGTTGATGCACATGCTGCCGGGCCTGACCACGCCGCTGACGGCGTTGCGCAACGCCGCGCTGCTGGCGCGCCCGCCGCTCACGGCGTTCCCGAAGCACCTGCAACCGCTGGAAGCACTGCTGCGCAGTGTGCTGTCGGCGAACTTCGCTGCCGGCCCGCACGTCCCCAGCATGAGCGATCCTTCAGCCACGCCGGCCGAATCGCTGCGGCGCGCGCAGCAACTCGCGGCCAGTTTGCGCACCGCCTCGTCGCGTCAGGATTGGGGCTCGCATCCCCTGCTGAAGGATCTGTGGACCGGCGAGTTGCGCGCGCCGTCTGCCCGCGCGATGGAGGCAGGCATGGTGGCAGCCGACCCCGCATCGGCCGACGCCAAAGCCACTCGCAGCGCGCGCCTGCCGCGCCGCCCCGACGTGCGCGAGGCGGACGACGACGAGGACGACGACCAGCCCGGCGCGTGGATGGTGCAAACCGCGCAACCGCATGAGCAAGCCGAAGACCCCGCTGGCCTGCAACGTCCCACCGATCGCGACGACACCACGGCGGCCGACGAATACGCCGATGCGATGTCCGAATTGCCCGAAGCGCGCTTGCTCACCCGGCCCGGTCGGCCGAAAGAAGTGCTGCTGTCCGACGACCCGCCCGACGCCAGGGCCCGTCGCGAAATGGCCCGGCACGACATGGCAAAGAACGCGCTGGTCTATCCCGAATGGGATTACCGCATCAGCGCCTACCACCCGCACGGCACGACGGTACACACCCTGCCGGCGACCGCCGGAGCGCAGGCGTGGGTCGATCGCACCCTCGCCGACCACCGCGGCATGTTGCACGAGATTCGCCGCCGCTTTGAAATGTTGCGCGCGCGCCGCATACGCGTGCCCAAGCAACTCGACGGCGAGGAAGTCGACCTGGAAGCGTACATCGACGGCTACGCCGACTTCCGCGCCGGCCTGCCGCTGCCGCAAGGCCTGTATCAAACGCATCGTCGCGTGCATCGCGACATGGCGATCATGCTGCTGATCGATGTCAGCGGCTCGACCGACGGCTGGATCGTCGGCAATCGCCGCATCATCGACGTCGAACGCGAAGCGCTGCTGCTGGTGTGCATCGCGCTCGAAGGTCTGGCGCAACCGTATGCGGTGCAGGCGTTCTCCGGCGAGGGGCCGCAGTCGGTGATCCTGCGCGAGGTCAAACGCTTCGACGAGCGCTTCAACAACGCCGTCGCGCAACGCATCGCCGGGCTGGAACCGGAAAACTATACCCGTGCTGGCGCGGCCGTTCGCCACGCCAGCAGCGTGCTGATGCAGGAACCCGCGCAACAACGTCTGCAGCTGCTGCTGGCCGACGGCAAGCCGAACGACATTGATCACGTCGAAGGCCGCGACGGCGTCGAGGATCTGCGCCAGGCGGTCACCGAAGCGAAGCTGCAAGGCATCTCACCGTTCTGCCTGACGATCGACCGGCAGGCCGCCAACTACCTGCCGTTCGTGTTCGGCGCCAGCCAGTACGCGCTGCTGCCACGGCCGGACCTGCTGCCCACCGTGCTGCTCGACTGGCTGCGCCGCCTCGTCGGTCATTGAGCCAGCGTGCAGGCGCCAAGCGGCGCCAGCCGTGCGCCGCCGCCCGTGCCGCGGCCATATCTCCGCACGGCGCGGCGAGCGGTCCACAAGGACGGCGACGTTCCAGACCTCAACCCCCGGCATTTTCGCGGTGGGCGATATCAACACGTACCCGGGCAAGAAAAACCGATCCGGTCGGGCTTCCATGAAGCGGCAAGGTCAGTGTGATATCGCCGCCACAACATCGGGTTCCAGTTCACGCGCAACGGAGATCCATTCCATATCAGTGCGATTTCCCGTCAAGCACAGGGAGCCGTTCCCTTCGCTGCCCAGGATCAATCTCATGCGGGACAGAGTTCGAACTGCGGAGTAGATCAGGACGTTCGTCCTGGGTCGCCGACGGCGAATCAGCCGAATGAGGCGCCGCCATGCAAGCCTTGGACTTGGCCAAGGCGAATGTCGGTGAACCTTGGGCCGGGCAGCCGTAGCCCAGCATCGAAGTCAACTCAGGAGTCACATCGGAAAAGCTCAATATTTGGCCGCCATGCTTGCGAACGAATGTCTCGGCGTCCTGGCGCGAGGCAAACGACGCAAATGTCGGACCCATCAAACCGCTCAATGGCTGCCATGCCACGTAGTAGGCGGCACGCGCCTCGACGAATGTTCGGGCCTCGTTGGAAGGATGCTGCCAATTGATCTGGGCGCTGTCCTGCACAAGCAATTGCTGCAGCCTCGTCTTGTTTTCCGGTTGCAGGACATAGGCGAAGAAGTCGCGTGTCGAACCGAATTTCAAGGGAGCCTTGTAGCCCTGAACGTAGGCCTCCCCACGCGGCCCGGGACCTGCCTCGATATACATACCGCAGACCGCGCAAGCATCACCCTTGTGTATGTCGACCGCGACTTGCAGTGGCGGTGGCTGGCTGCTCTCACAGGCAGTGAGCAAAAGCGTAACCATGGCCACCAGCAGCAGCCCAAAGGCCCCGGAAACGGCCCCTCTGCCACGCAGACGCGAGTTGTGGATTTTCATACTTCCTTCCTGCGGAACAAAAACTGAGCCAGCGCAAACGGAACGACGACCCAGAGCAACATGGCCAGATAGAGCACCCAGGGGCGATACACATGGGTCGCGGTCATACCCATGAACAGCTCGTTGCCACTGCCCGAACCGAGTGTGGTCAGGTTGATCAGACGGAAGACGTCGATCGGGTTGAGGTAGAGCAAGTGTGGAAAGAGCGACTGCTCCCATTGGGTTCCTCCGCTGAATACGAGGATAGCCAACAAGCAAAGATCAAAAATGATTACCGTGGCCAACCACGTCACCAGCGCCAGGCCTGCTGCACGCGCCTTGTCTGCGGTGGTCACGCTGATCACACTGGCCAACGCGACGAAGCTCGCACCGAGCATCGATGCGCTCACCACGAAATTTCCCATGCTGAGCCAGGCCCCCAGGGTTCGTGCCTCGGGCTGCATGATCTGGATGATCACCACCGCCACACCAAAGCCCACCAGGGTGGCGGTTGCCAGCGCCGCGCAATGACCCAGGAACTTGCCAGCGACCAGCTCTATCCGCGAGATCGGATAGCTGAGCACCAGCAGCAAGGTGCCGTTATCCTGTTCGCCAACCACCATGTCGTAGGCGATCAGCAGGCCAATGAGTGGGATCACGAAGGCTGCCAGCGTGGTCAAACTTGCAAGCGTCGCGTCGAATGAGGTAAAGCCGACCTTGCCCGCCGCGGCGCCACCGAAGTACGAAATGCTCAGCGCCAGCACGGCGAACAGCACCGCCACGGCGATCGTCCAGCGATTGCGGAAGTCGTCGCGAAACTCCTTGCCGGCAATAGTCGCGATGCTGCTCATGGTGTTTGCTCCCCTTCCCGTTTTGTGCCCGCGCCAAGATAGTCATACAGGCGTGCCAGCGAGGCTTCCTGGACCACGATGTCGTCAATCGCGGGGTCGGCGGCCAGCCGTTGCAGCAGGGCCAGCTTGCCCCCTTCGGCGATCTGGATCTCGAACCGGCCGTCGGGCCGCGGCGTCTGCGTCAGGCCGAGTCCATCGAGCTCCTGCGCAAACGCAGTGGGGTCGGCAGCCTCCTTCAGTTGCACCACCACCATGCCAGGAAGCCCCGACTGCCGGCGCAGCTCGCTGACGCTGCCCGCGGCGAGCAGTTCGCCCTGGCGCAGGATCAGCGCGCTGTCGATGTGCGGTTCAAGTTCGGCCAGCACGTGTGAGGACACCAGCACGCTGTGCCCCTCGGCGCGCAACTCGCCAACGATTTCGTACAGTTCCCGCGTGGCCTGGGGATCGAGGCCGGCGGTGGGTTCGTCCAGCACCACCAGTTCCGGCGATGCAAGCAACGCCTGGGCCAGCCCAAGGCGTTGCCGCATGCCTTTGGAATACGTGGAAACACGGCGATCCTTGGCGGAGTCCAGACCGACCCGCTTCAGCAGCTCGCCCACCTGTTGCCGTGGTGCGCGTTTCAGTTTCGCCAGGTAGTTGATGACCTCGGTACCTGTGAGGTTGCCGTAGAACGCCACGCTCTCGGGCAGATAGCCAACGCGACGGCGCAGCGCCACCGCCTGGCTGCCCCACGGGGATTGGCCCAAAACCTCGACGTGACCGCTGGTGGGCTCGATCAGCCCCAGGATCAACTTGATCAGGGTCGACTTGCCGGCACCGTTGTGACCCAGCAAGCCGATCACCTTGCCCATGGGTACCGTCGCCGAGACGCCGACCAGGGCGGCGACGCCCTTGTACTGCTTGCCGAGCGAGGTAATGTCAATGGCGTGGGTCATCTGCTCTCGCTCGCAACTTTTCAGGGATGCGCATCAACGGGTGGGTATCCTGCACGCTGGGCGGGGTGAATACGGGAAACGCGCGCTGCACGTAGCGCAACAGCAAAATCGAGGGACTCGACATCAGGACCCCCGCGCTGGGATATTTCCAGAACAGCACGTCGACACCGTCGTTGGGCCGGTACGGCACGTCGCCGATACCATCGCCATCGAGATCCCAGCCGAGATAGTTGCTCCAGTAGTTGCCCTTGCCATCGAGCGACCATTCTTCGGCAACGTTCTGCACGTACTTCACCTGCGTCCGGTTGTTCAGGAACGCATTGTCGTAGACATGGTTGTCCTGCGACCCGGCGGTGACATGGATACCGATCGGCGAGTCAGCCAGCAGATTGCCGTGAATCCGGTTGAACTCGGAGTTGTACACGAACAGCGCCTTGCCCTCGCCACCATCCACAACCTGATTGTCCCCGCCGGGGCTCCCCGTGATGTCGTGCATCTCGTTGCCACGGATGTCGCTGTAGGTGACGTAGTTGAAGAGAATGCCGTAGGAGGAATCATTGAACATGTGGTTGTCCACGACATGCATGTGATCGGAGCTCATCAATGCCATGCCCGCGACGTTGTTCGAGCTGATGTTGCCCTGCAAGGTCTCGCGCTTGGTATACATCTGGTGCACGCCGTACCTGACCTCGTGAATATGATTGTCGGCGATCAGGTCGTCGTGACTCACGTAGTCGTAGATGCCATCGCGCGTGCCGGACACATCGTTGCCCTTGATCACGCACCAGGCGTCGTTCCACAGGTGGATGCCGTCGCCGCGATCGGGCACACGCAGCTCGGCGATGCCGGTGATGACGTTGCCGATGACCTGCACGTGCTGCGGACCATCCAGGTACACGCCGAACAGGATGTCCTGAATCCGGTTGTTTTCAATGACCGCGCCATCCACGCCTTTCTCGACATATATCCCCGCATTCATGGCCGTGAGGTCACGGCCCGAGTTGCGGATGGTCAAGTTGCGCAGGGTGACCCCGGCGGTGCGTATCCGCACCACGTCGCCCAAGCCATCGCCATCGAGAATGGCACCGGGTCGCCCGTCCAGTGTCATCGGCTGGTCAAGCACAAGATGCACGTGATGAACCCCGGCGGCGACGCTCAGCACGGCACCCGGTGCCGCGGTGGCAACGACATGTTGCAGATCGTCTTCGGCATGCGCCGTCGGCGTCATGACGATCGCCGCGACCGCAAGCATCACCACGCACAGCCAGTTGCCCCGATGGCTCAACGCGCGCCTCAAGTCACCGCGGGAAAGTGCGCCTTCCGCCGGAGCCGAGACTCCGGCGGAAGGCGCACGATTCATCAGGCCGCCACCCACATCCGCCCGCGCCTTTCCAGATGCAACGCGTGGCAGAAGAAGGTGCAGTAGTACCAGTAGACGCCGGCCTTGTCGGCGAGGAAGGTGACCGAGGAAGTCTCCTGCGGGCTGATCTCCATGTTGAGGTCGTATTCGGAAAGACAGAATCCGTGGGTCAGATCCTCGATGGTGTCGACGTTGGTAACCACCACGGTCACCTCATCGCCCTTCTTCACCTTGAAGCTGTCCAGGCCGTACTTCGGGGCCGAACTGGTCATGTACACAAAGATCTTTTTGCCATCGCGGATGACTTTGTTGTCGCTCTCCAGAGTGATGCCGTGTTTTTTTGCCTGGGCGACGGTTTCAGCGAAGAACGGATCGTTGCGATCCCACTTCCGCTTGATCTTGCCCGCCAGCATCCTGGCCGGAATGATCACCGCGTCATGCGGTTCCGAGTAAACCGGAGCGTCCGCCACCAGCACCATCTTGTCACCGGAAATATCGATCAACTGATCGAGGTCGGGATGCAACGGGCCGGTCGCCAGGAAACGATCCTTCGAGAACTTGTTCAACGACACCAGCCATTTGCCATCGGCATCGCGCGTCTCGCCCAGAGAGGTGTGGTTATGACCGGGCTGGTAGGCGACATCGAGTTTCTGGCGCAGGTAATTGACCTTCTTGCCCGCATAGGCGTCGATCGCGTCCTGGATGTTCCATTTCACGATCTGGCTATCGATGAATAGCGTGGTGTAGGCATTGCCACGACCGTCGTAAGCCGTGTGCAATGGCCCCAGGCCCAGTTGTGGCTCGGCCACCACGGCATCGCGCGGGTCCTTGAGCTTGCCGGCAAAGTAGTCATCAACCTTGCTCCACGCCATCAGGGTGACCGTCGGCGACAACTTGCCGGCAGCGGCGAAATACTTGCCATCCGGGCTGGCGTTGAGGCCGTGCGGGCTCTTCGGCACCGGGATGTACATCGTCAGTTCCGAGCCATGGCGTCCATCCACGACCGGCACCTTGGACGTGCCGATGGTCTTGAATTTGCCCGCCTTGACCGCCGCCTCGATGCGCTTGATGTTGAACACGACAGCCCAGTCGCGCTCGCTCTGCATCATGCCGGCCAGGTCAACCGCGCCCTCGCTGTTGTAGCAGGTCGAGGCGACGTACTTGCCTTCGTAGTCACAATCGGTATTGTCCAGATTGCCGTCGACGATCACCTGCCACGCCACCTCCATGCTGTCGCCGTCGATCGCCGTGAACATGCACTGGTATTTCTTCGGATCATCCAGGTCGCGGCCATCATTCGGGCTGGGTACCCTGAATTCCGAGTTGGCAAACACATAACCGGTACGCGGTTCACGCTGCACGCGCATACCGTGGATGTCCGCCACGTTGGGGATGTTGATGATCTTGTCGGTGCGCATCACGTCACAGCGGATGCGCGCCACGCGGGTACCGCACTTGTCGTTTGCGAACAGGTAGCGCCCGTCGTAACGACCGTTGGTCTGGCTCATGTGCGGATGATGCAGGTCGCCGCCGCGGGGGAATTTTTCGCCCAGTACCCGCTTGCTCTCGTTGGTGATGCCCCAGCCGATGGCGAAGTCGGTGTTGAACACCGGTATCCGCGCCAGTTCACGCATCGACGGCACGCCAAGTATGCGCATTTCGCCGGACTGGCCACCGCTCCAGAAACCGTAGTACTCGTCCAGCTTGCCCGGTGCCACATGATCTTCCGGTTCAGTGGTGGACGCGGCTGCCACGGACTGTGCACTGCCCGGTGCGGCTGGTCCTCCAGCCGCCGGCGTCGCCGTACGACCGCATCCGGCCAGCAGCATGCCGCCGGCTCCGGCCAGCCCCGCCATGGCACCCACTTTCATGAAATTGCGTCGCGACGCGTTTCCTGGCTGGCCAGGCAAGGAGGCGATCTCTTCTTCCGTCAGTGCCCGAATCGAACCGGATTTCAATTCCGGGCTCTGGTCGTTGGTCTTGTCGCTCATGGTTGTGGCTCCTCAAAAGTTAATGAATTCCCAAACAGATCGCCGCCCTACTCACGTGCTTCCGCCGGCGCCTCCGAATCTTTCGCACCCACCATGAACACGGGGGTCGGCAGCGGGCGCGCGACGTTCTCGCGCTTCTCGCGCTTCTTGCGACGCTCGACCAGCGGTGGGCATTTGCGATCGTTGTTGTATGTGACCTGGCAGTCCAGGCAGTAGTGACACTCGTTGTAGTTGATCGGGCCCAGCGGACTGATCGCCCTGACCTCGCACTCGACCGCGCAGACCTGGCAGGGATGCCCGCACTCCTTGCGCCGACGCAGCCACTCGAACAAGCGCCAGCGACCCGACACTGCCAGACCGGCACCGAGTGGACAGACGTAGCGACAGAAGATCTTGTTGATGAACGCTGCTCCGACTAGCCAGACCAACGCGTAAGCCACATAGCCCCAGGAGCGCATGAAGTGCAGGTTGACCGCGGTCTTGAACGGTTCCACCTCCGAGAATCGCTCGGCAACGCCGACCGACTGCAGCGAAAGCCCGAACAGGAACAGCAAGATGAGGTACTTGATCGCCCACAACCGCTCATGCACATACGCTGGCGGTTCCAGCTGCGGGACCTTGAACTTCACCGCCACCTTGTTGATCAGCACCTGCATGGCGCCGAATGGACACAGCCAGCCGCAGTACACACCGCGCCCGACCAGCAACAGGGATACCGCCACGAAGGTCCACAAAATGAAGACCAACGGGTCCATCAGGAACGTGGTCCAGGTGAAACCATGCATCACCGAGTGGACAAAGGTCAGGATATTGACCACCGAAAGCTGGGCCAATCCATACCACCCGATGAACACGACGGTGTAGATGAGAAAGCCGACGCGCACGCGCTCCAGCAGCACCGGGCGTTTGACCACCCAATCCTGGAAAGCCAGGATCAGCGACAGGAACAGCAGCCCGGCCACCAATACGGCGATCTGGAATCGCTTTCCGTACCAGACCTTTACCCACAAGGGTGCGTTCTCGGGAATCGGGCTTACCTTGGGTTGGACCACGTAATCGGCTGGTACCTGGTAGCTGCCGGAAAACGTGCTGTAGATGCTTTGCAGCGGCCCAACCTGCCGGTTCACCAGCAGTTGCAGGGTCCAGGGGGCACCGAGGCTGAAGCCCTGGCCATGGCGCAGGATGAAGATGGACTTCTCGTTGAACGACGGCATCCCGCTCAGTTCCGGCTGGTCCAGCACCACGAAGTCGCTGTCCTTGAACAGGAACAACTTGCCGGCCTGCATGACGTGGAGCCGGTCAAAGACACCGCCGCGGACATAGCCGACTCCCTTGAACGAGTACAGGCCGTTGGCGACGACCGCGATAGCCTCGTCGCCGGGCTTGAGGCCCTGCTTCAGCGTGGCGTAACCGGAATCGCCCAGCAGGTTCTTGCCTACCGTCGGCGGAGTGATATCGGCGTAATAGAGATCGATGAAGGTATCGTTCTGGTGACCGGCTACCGGCGCCGTCGGATCATCCATGAGACCGCTCTCGGGTTGCCCTTTGAAAGCGTCCACGACCTTGCCTCGGGTAAGGCTCAAACGGCGAAACGCGCCGTTCCCGGTCAACTCGGTCCAGTCCGCCTTTTTGAAGTAGTCCGCGCGAATCGTTGCCGGAGCACTGGCAGTGGCCGCGCGACCGGTGACCAGGTTGCGCGACACGGCCACTTCCAGTGCGGCATTCATGATCGTCTCGTTGACCACCATGGAGGTCACGGTGGCGCTGCTGATCGCATCGATCTTGATCGACCCCGGCGCACTGCTGCCGCCGACGACAATCTGGTCCTTGACGTTGTGCCCGACATAACGCGCGACAAAGTCATACAGTTTCTGCACCGGGATGCCGACCAACAAAATCGGTTCGTCCTGATGAAGAACCTTGGTGCCGAGAATCTTGCCGGTCTGATCGATGGCCACCAGGATATTCACCGGGTTGCCGGAGTACGCCGGAACCGGTGCCACCATCACCGACTCGAACACGTAACCGATGACCTTGTCACCGGCATAGACGGCGGCCGCTGGTGGCTTGCCGCTGATGTCGTCGAATCGTGTTGCGGTGGGGAAATAGCCCTTGACCTCGGGAAATTTCTGATCGATGCCGGCAGCGGCGTTCATCGAAATGAGCAGCAGAAGACAAGCCACGCAAAGCATGAGCAACCTGCCGGCGAGCCCGCCACGATGGGTTGCGGGATCACGACGTAGACTTTCAAATGGCAGTACGTGCATGTCAGACCACCACGGCCTGGCCCGCTACCTGCGGCAGGTCGCGGGAACGCCAGCTGCTGCGGCAGTCCCTGGAAAAGACCAGCCATTGATCGTTCTGCGCGGCCATGACTTCCCGCAACCGCGGCAGCGGCATCGAGGCGGCGGCCACGCTCATGGCATCGGCATCCACCGAGGTTTCGGCCATGACCGTGACACTGGAATAGTTCAGCGGGGAATAACCGGTATGCGGATTGATCACGTGGAACAACTTCTTGTCGGACGAATAGAAGATCCGGTAATTGCCGGAGGTGCCCAGCGCGGCATTGCGCAAGGTCACGATGGATGCGACCTGATTGATGTTGCCCGGATCGACAATGCCGACATGCCACTGGCGCTTGAGATCGTTGCCGGCGATCGCACGCACGTCGCCGCCAGCGTCCACCAAGGCGTGCTCGATACCCGATGCCCGCAACGCGGCGATGCCCTGGTCGATGACGTATCCCTTGGCCAGACCGTCCAGCGTGACCGCCATGCCCGGCTGGGTGAACCGCACGCCCTGCGCATCCAGCGCGATGCGGCGGTAGTTGATCAGCTGGTCCCTCTGCCCGATCTGCGCGCGATCGCCCGTGTCGAGCACGGCAGGCTGGCGCATCGCCTCGAAATACTGCAGCACCGGCAAGACGCTAATATCGAAATCACCGTCCGTCACCGCCGAAATCGCCAACGAACGCTGCAGGACTTCCCTGAGCTCCGGTGGCAGATGCTCCAGATGGCCATCGCGGTTCAGGCGTGCCACCGGACTGGCCGGGTCGAAGCGGGTGAGAACAGCCACCGCGTCCGCCATGCGCCGGAACGCGGTATCGATGGCGACCCCCGCCTTGTCGACATCGTCGGCCAGGCAGGTGATCGCCACCGAGGTCTGCATCAGGGCCTGTTCCCGGCGCACCTCGAACAGGTTGTGTTCGCGCCTGAGCACAAACCAGCCCGATCCGCCGACCACCCCTGCAGCCGCCGCCACGCCAGCGATGGCCTTGAGCAGCTTGCGCCGACTGGGCGAGCGCGGTTGTTCCGTTGTTGCCGGAATACGCATCACATCAGCCTCCCGCGGCTGCAATCAAATCAAGCGAACTCTTCAGGCAGAGCGGCTGCAGAGTTGCTTCAAGCCTTGCGCGCGTACATCACACACCAGCCCTGCGGTGCAATGTCTCCTTCGACGACCTTGCAGGTACCTTTGGCCGTCGGTGTTTTTCCGGGGACGAAATGGATGCAGTTGTCGCATTGGTCCTTGCCATGCGGCTTGGGCTGATACATCGCCACGGCCTGGGATGCCTTGCCGGCCTGCGCCCGTGCCGGCGCGGTTTTCAGCAGGCCGGTTGCCGCAACGGCACCCACCGCGGCAATGGTGATGCCGTTGCGAATCAGCTTGCGGCGACTTTCATTGATGCTGTCATTGATCTCTTTCATGAGGCTCTCTCTGGTGGCGATGGGTATTGATCAGGTGTGGATGTTCTTGAAAGCACGCACGTCGTCGCGCTCCACTTCAGGCGCCGACCAACGACTTATGGTCGGTAGTCGCTGATGCTGGCGTGACGACGCGATCGGGCTCATCGTCGACATCCGCACTGACGCCCAGCCTGCGCCGAAGCGCCGGGCTGGTCGTGGTGTATTGCAACGGGACTTTCTTGCCCGGATTCAGATATTCCCCGGCCGCGAACGCACACAGTGCCGCTTCGTGAAAGCCGGATAAAATCAGCTTCTTCTTGCCCGGATAGCTGTTGACGTCGCCCACCGCGAAAATGCCTGGCGTCGAGGTCTGGAACGTGGCGTTGTCGACGGCCAACTGGTGATGCTCCAGCATCAGACCCCATTCGGCGATCGGCCCGAGCGCCGGATGCAGCCCCCAGAAGACCAGCAACTGCTCCGTCTCGATGCGCTGGACCACGCCGCTGCGCGCGCGTACACGCACTGACTTGAGCTCGTCCCCGGCTGTTTCCAGCCCCACGATGTCGCCTTCGAAGAACTGCATGCGCCCTTCATCGCACAATTCCTGCATGCGCTTGACGTGCGCCGGGGCCGCGCGGAACTTGGAGGACCGGTGCACCAGGACGATGCTGCGTGCACGGTCGATCAGCGCCATGCTCCAATCCAGTGCGGCATCTCCACCGCCGGCGATGACGATGTCCTTGCCGTCGAAGATGTCCGGATGGGTCACCTTGTAGTGCAGCGACTTGCCCACGAGGCTGGCCGCCTCGGGCACGTCGAGCTGGCGCGGCGAGAACGCACCCAGGCCGCCGGCGACGATCACCACTCCCGTATCGAAGCGCGTACCGGCATTCGTGACGACTTCGAAGCGGCCCGTGTCCATGCGCCGCACCGACGCGACCGTCTCTTCCAGATGGAACTGCGGCGCGAAGGGCCGGATCTGCACTTGCAGGCGCTTGATCAGCTCCCGTCCCGTGCACACGGGTACCGCCGGAATGTCATAGATCGGCTTGTCCGGATAGAGTTCGATGCACTGACCACCGATCTGCGGCATCGAGTCGATCACGTGCGCGCTCAATCCGAGCAGCCCGAGCTCGAACACCTGAAACAGCCCTACCGGACCGGCTCCGACGATGACCGCATCGGTGCGAATCGCCACATCATTCATTGAAATGCATACCTCATGCGAGTTCACCGCTCGAATGACAGCATGCGCTACCGTGATTCATGGGTCCTTGACGTCAGTCAATTCCCAGGACCCCCTGGCCTGCGGCGTGATGCCACACGAAGTAATACGTTTCAATCGTAATCGTGCGTCATTTCATTCGCTGCCGTGGGCTGCGTGATGTCGAACGAATGTCGATTCACCCACGTAACGAGCGTTCGTAGTCCAGCCATGCGACTGCCTGTCGCAGCGTTGACGGTCGCACGTTCCCGTACCTTGGGCTGCATGGTCGAAGCCACAGCGCCGCCTTCCAGGCTGCGATGGAGCGAGCAGGACAGGCTGCGGTATTCCACTCGATTTTGAATTGAATCCATGGTGACGACTTCCGCCGTCAGCACGACTTCGCACCCGGCGGCTGCAAGCGTTGCTCATGCTCTCCCTGTCGCATTGCTCGCGGGTTGCTCCGCATGGCCATTTGGTCGGTCTTTGGAACCGCGGATTGATCCGATCAACTTGCGGTTCGCCTGAACGACACATCTTCGGGAGTAGATTCCGGCTTCACACCGAAATGTCCTCGCCTGACTGGCGAACCCGTCCGTCCAAGCAAGGTAAGGAGTCGTCATGTATTCGACGCTGATGGTTTACCTGGACCCGTTGGCTGACAACACGCGCCTGCTGCAAATCACCGGCGCTCTGGCCGACCGCTTCGATGCGAGCGTGCTTGGCGTTTCTGCCAGCCGCCTGGTTGGGGTTGCCTACGATGTCGGCGGGATTCCGGGTGGAGTGGTCGACGTGGGCCACGGAGAGTTGGTTGAGGCACTGGAAGCAGGCAAGGAGGCTGCGCTGGCCATCCTCCAGCGACCTGGACGCCATATCGAATGGCGTTCCATCGTGAACAAGGGTCCGTTGGAAGCGTCCGTGGTCCGCGAGACGCGCAGCGCAGATCTGGTGATTGCTTCCGCCAATTACCGCGAATCGCTGACCCGAGGCACGCCCTATCTGAATATAGGCGATCTCGTGATGCAGTCGGAACGACCGGTGTTGATCATTCCTCCAGCTACCGTCGAGCTGAAGGCACGCAACGTGCTCGTCGGATGGAAAGACACCCGCGAAACGCGGCGCGCGGTATCCGGTGCCCTGCCGTTGCTGCAGACGGCCGAGCGGGTGCTCGTGATTCAGATCGCCCGCGAGAAGGATATCGCCCAGGCCGAAGACAGCGTGGCGGATGTTGTGCGTTGGCTAAAGCGACACCAGGTGACAGCGGAGGGCATGACCGTATCCGAGCGCGGACGCAACGCGCTCCAGCTCGATGCCGTTGCCAAAACGGAAGGTATCGATCTGATCGTGGCGGGCGCCTACGGACATAGCCGCTTCCGCGAATGGGCGTTGGGCGGAGTGACCCGCAACCTCCTGCTGTACGGTGACCTGTGCGCACTGGTGTCGCACTGAGAGGCAACGCCGCTGTTCTGGCCGATGCTCATGACCGCCGGGCTGGTCGAAACGGGCTCGACCTGGTCGCGCACAACGTCAGGATGGTCGATGAGGAGCTACGCGCGCACGGCAGCATAAGCACCGCCTGGCCACTGCCCGCTCTATCCGCTGGGCGGGAAACACGACGACATCACCTCACATCAACAAGTATTCAAGGCAGCAACGCTGATGGACACGCCGACAGACAGGATTCCCGAACGCATGATGCCGGCCGGACACGCCGGTCTGTTCATGGGCGCACGGAATCTGAAGGAAGCGTGGTCGGAGATCGCAGCGTGGCTTTGGAAGAACGGCGCCAGAGATGCATAACGCTGTTTGATCCAGATCGAGTTCCGCATGCAGCAAGCGTGCGGCTTGAAACCACCCTCCCGTGCCTCAGGCAGAGCTTCTCCGGGACGTCATTCGCTGGCCGCATCTGATGGCCAGCTTGCTGGATACAAGCGCACATCCAGCAGGCTGATTCTTGTTTCTGTACGCACGAGCATTTAGCAGCCATGACTCACGTCGTCACCGACAATTGCATCAAGTGCAAATACACTGATTGCGTCGTGGTGTGTCCGGTCGATTGTTTTCATGAGGGCGCCAACTTTCTCGCGATTGACCCGGAGGAGTGCATCGACTGCACCCTGTGCGTACCCGAGTGTCCGGCCGACGCCATCTTCCTCGAAGAGGATATCCCAGCCGGACTGGAGCATTTTCTGCAGATCAACGCCGAGCTGGTGCAATCCTGGCCGGTGATCGACGCGAAGATTCCGGCGCCCGCAGATGCCGACCAATGGAATGGCGTGGCAGCGAAACTGCCACAACTGGAGCGTTGAGCCAAGATAGCCTGGCCACCAGACGCTGGCGCAGTCCTATACCCAACCATTTCAATAGAGAAATCTCATGGCACTTCATCACGCCGCGTCCGGCGAAATTGTTGACGTTCGACCGCTTGGCGAAAAGCTGAAGCATGAAATCCCGGTTACCTTGGTCAAAACTCCATGTCTGCAGGTCTTTCGCTATGTCCTGCTCGAGGGCAAGGAGTTCGCCGAGCACAATGTGCGCGGTGGAATCACGGTTCAGTGTCTCGAAGGCGTGGTTGAATTCACTTCACATGAACGAACGCAACTACTCCGAGCTGGCGAGCTCGTTTATCTTGCGGGAGACGTTCTCCATGCACTCAAGGGAGTCGAGGACGCCTCGGTGCTGGTGACGATTGTGTCGAGCAAGCAGGCCTGAGAAGCTTTTGCCAGCGGCGAAGATGTCATCGCTGGTAGATCATCACTTCGACGGACCGCAGCACGCACCGCCTTCACTTCCCGCGGGCGGATCGTGCCGCCCTTGTTGTTGAAGTTATTGAGCACATAACGCAGCACATTGGCAATCTCGTCATCACTGGGCTGCGGCCCGGGCGCCGGCATCACCAACTCGTAGCCTGTGCTGTTGACGGTGATCCGGTCAACGAACCTTCGCGACCTCAATGCGCTCGCTCAAGAGCACCGCCTGAACGGCTTTCGCCTGCTCGTGGAAGCCGGTGACGAAGGTTTGGCCGTCGGGGAACTAGCCGCGGCGACGGTACTGGCCGGCGCCACGCTGACCAACCATCTGCACATCTTTCGCCATGCCGGCAGCGACATCGGCGCGGCGATTCGCGACTTCCGGAAGGGGGTGAAGGGCGACGTCGAGGACAAGCCGGCGCAACAGCTCAAAACCGATCCGGCCGACGACACCCCCGCTCAGCAACGGCGATAACCTGACTTCGTTACTTCCCATGTGTCGCGGCTAACGATTGCTCACCCCATGCGGCACGTGCCCGGTCGCGACATGCTTGCGTGCCGACTCCACATTGGCCGGGGAGTCGTCGAAGAAGATGTCGGCGCCGAACGCGTCCAGAAACGGGCCCTTGTCACGACCGCCCAGGAACAGCGCCTCGTCGATGCGCACGCCCCAGCGACGCAGGGTGAGGATCACCCGCTTGTGCGCGGGCGCGGAACGGGCGGTGACCAGCGCGGTGCGGATCGGGGAGTCTTCGGCGGGGAACGCGATCTGCAGGCGATGCAGTGCGGTGAGGAAGCCGCGGAACGGGCCGACTGACAGTGGTTCGGCGGCGTGTTCGGTTTCGCTGCGGTGGAACGCTTCCAGTCCCTCCTCGCGCGAAACGCGTTCGCCTTCGTCGCCGAACAGCACCGCGTCGCCATCGAACGCGATGCGCAGTTGCTCGCTGGCACGCGGCGGCGCGGTACTCGGGAGGATGGTCGCCGCCGCGACACCAGCAGCCAGCGCGCGACCGACGTCTTCGGCGTTGGCGGACAGAAACAGGTCGGCCTTGAACGGCACGATGTAGTCGGACGTCGGTGCGCCGCTGGTGAACGCGGCGCGGCTGATTTCCAGCCCGTAGTGCTGGATCGCGTTGAAGATGCGCAGGCCGGTGTCGCCGGAGTTGCGCGACAGCAGGATCACCTCGACCGGCGGCACGTCGCCGGCCAGCTTGTTGAGACCGAGCAGCTTCTGCACCAGCGGGAACGCCACGCCGGGCTGCAGGATTTCGTTCTCGTGCTCGATCTGGAACGAGCGGTAAGCGTCGAGGCCATCGCGCTCGAACAGGGCGTGGCTATCGCCGAGGTCGAACAGCGCGCGCGAGGAGATCGCCACGACCAGGCGCTGGTCGCTGGCGGCGATCGGGTCGTGGGCGTCGGCAGTTGATTCATTCATTGCATGGGCATCGTGCGGCGAGTCATTTGAATTTAGCAAGGAATGGAGTGGAAGAGCGCCCCCTCACCCCACCCATCTCCCCCGGGCGCTGCCGGGGAGAGGGAGCACGGCTCGCTCCGTCTTGCCGGTTCCCCGTTCCCCGCTCGTCCGCTACTCCGCAGCGAACTGCTCGTCGAGGATGCGCTGTTCCAGGTTATGTTCCGGATCGAACAGCAGTCGCACGCCCTGATCGCCGGACTGGCGGATCGCCACCGTGCGCACATCGCGGACCTCGTGGAAATCCGCGGTGGCGCTGACCGGCCGCTTGGCCGGATCGAGCACGCGCAGGATCACTTCGGTGCGATGCGGCAGGATCGCGCCACGCCAACGACGCGGGCGGAATGGACTGATCGGGGTGAGCGCCAGCACGTTCGCGTCCAGCGGCAGGATCGGCCCGTGCGCGGACAGGTTGTAGGCGGTGGAGCCGGCCGGCGTGGCGACCATGATGCCGTCGCAGATCAGGTTCGGCAGCTTCACGATGTCGTTGAGTTGCACCTCCAGATGTGCGGCCTGGTTGCTCTGGCGCAACAGCGAAACTTCGTTGAAGGCCAGCGCCGTGTGTTCGGCGCCTGTCGCGTCGGTGACCTGCATCTGCAGCGGAAACAGCGACGCGGTATGTGCCCGTTCGATCCGCTGCGGCAGCTCGTCGAGCCGGTGCTTGTTCATCAGAAAACCGACGCGGCCCAGCTTCATGCCATACACCGGCACTTCCAGTGCGCGATGCGCATGCAGGGTACGCAGCATGAAGCCGTCGCCGCCCAGCGCCACGATCAGCTCGGCCCGTTCGGGTGGTACGTCGCCGTAACGTTCCACCAGCTTGCGCCGCGCCTGCTGGGCAATGCTGGTGTCGCTGGCGACGAAGGCAAAGCGCATGCGCGGGATCCGGCGATGGGGTCACCCCAGATTACACAGCATAAAGGCACAAGACCATGACTGATCCGGCGCCTTCATCTTCACTTCCACCGCCCGCGGTTGACTCAAGATCAGCAAAGCTGGCGGGCAGTGCCCGCAGCACGTTCGAGTAAAGCTGGCGGGCAGTGCCCGCCCTGCGAAGCGTCGTGCTTGCCGTGCTGTTGCAGGGCAGACACTGTCCGCCGGCTTTTGACGAGATCGTGCGTCGTTGGAGGATCCCTCAGCCCATCGGCACCTGCGCCAGCTGCGCCAGTCGCCGCACCGCCACCGAGGCGATCGGGTAGTCCGCGTTCTGGGTGAGGATCTCGGCCAGCATGCTGCGGGTGTACTGCAGCGTGGGATCATCGCGCTGCAACCACGCCTGCACCGGCGAGACGTCCGTGCGTTCGCTGGACAACGCGAGCACCTGCAGCGCCAGCGCACGATGCTGATGATTGAGTTCGTCCAGCAGCGAACCGCGCGCCTGCGCATGCCAGTGGCCCTCGACTGGCAGCGCCTCGATCTGGCCGCGCAGCCATTCCAGATCCAGCGCCTCGCCCAGCTCGTAGAACACGTTGGCCACCTTCTCGATCGGCTGGCCGCTCTGCTGCACCACCTCGACCATGTCCAGCGCGGCGCGCAGATCCGGCATGCGAGCCAACCGCAAGCCCAGCTCGGGCGGCAGGCCGAGGCCTTCCCATTTTTCCTGGGTGCAGGAGAAGTCGCCCTTGCCGGTTGCCGTCAATACCTCCGGCAGCGCCCGGCGCAAGGCCGATACGCCGACCTGGTAGCGCGCGACATTGGCAGCAATGTCCAGCGAGCCGCCGGGACGGTTCAGCAACCAGCGGGTCATGTGTCGCAGCAGCGACCAGATCTGCTTGATCGCGTCGATCTGGGTGTCCTCGGCGACCTTGCTGTCGAGCGCCTCGATCAGCGACCACAGCTCACGCGCATCGAGAATCTCGCGCGCGGCGGTGTACGCCTTGGCGATCGCCGCCGGGCGCTGGCCGGTGTCTTCCTGCATGCGCATCATGAAGGTGGCGCCCATGCGGTTGATCGTCGAGTTGGTCACCGCGGTGGCGATGATCTCGCGCTTCAGGCGGTGACGCTGCATGTGCTCGGCGTACTTCTGATGCAGTGGCTCGGGGAAGTAGCGCACCAGTTCCTTGGACAGGTACGGATCTTCCGGCACGTCCGAATCCAGCATCTGCTGGAACAGGCGGATCTTGTCGTACGACAGCAGCACCGCCAGCTCCGGCCGGGTGAGACCGAGCCCGCGCGTCTTGCGCTCGCTCAGTTCCGCCTCGGACGGCAGATTCTCCACCTGCCGATCCAGCGTGCCCTCGGCTTCCAGCGTGCGGATGAAGTGCGCCATCGACCCGATGCGGCTCACCGACTGGTGTTCCATGAGGGTGATCGCCTGGTTCTGGCGGTAGTTGTCCCACAGCACCAGCTGACCGACCTCTTCGGTCATCGCAGCGAGCTGGACGTTGCGTGCGTCGAACGTCAGCTCACCACGCTGCACCGCATCGTTGAGCAGGATCTTGATGTTCACCTCGTGATCGGAGGTGTCCACGCCGGCGGAGTTGTCGATGAAGTCGGTGTTCAGCAACACGCCATGCTGCGCAGCCTCGATGCGGCCCTTCTGGGTCATGCCCAGGTTGCCGCCCTCGCCCACGATCTTGCAGCGCAGGTCGGCACCATCGACACGCAGCGCATTGTTGGCGCGGTCGCCCACATCGGCAGGCGTCTCGCTGGAGGACTTCACGTAGGTGCCGATGCCGCCGTTCCACAGCAGGTCGACCGGCGCCTTCAGGATCGCGCTGAGCAGGTCGCTCGGCGCCAGATGCTCCACATCGGGCCGCAGGCCCAGTGCGGCGCGAACCTCGGGCGTGATCGCGATCGACTTGGCGCTGCGTGGGTACACGCCGCCGCCGGCCGAAATCAGCGACTTGTCGTAGTCGTCCCAGCTCGAGCGCGGCAGTTTGAACATGCGCTGGCGCTCGGCCAACGAACGCGCGGTATCCGGGTTCGGATCGAGGAATACATGGCGATGGTCGAACGCGGCCAGCAGGCGGATGTGTTCGGACAGCAGCATGCCGTTGCCAAACACGTCGCCAGACATGTCGCCGATGCCGACGCAGGTGAAATCCTGGGTCTGGCAATCGCGATTGAGCGAACGGAAGTGGCGCTTGACCGATTCCCACGCACCCTTGGCGGTGATGCCCATGCCCTTGTGATCGTAACCGTGCGAGCCGCCGGAGGCGAACGCATCGCCGAGCCAGTAGTTGTGCTCGATCGAGATCGCATTGGCGATGTCGGAGAACGTGGCGGTGCCCTTGTCGGCGGCCACCACCAGGTACGGATCGTCGTCATCGTGGCGCACCACGTCGTGCGGGTTCACCACCTTGCCCTCGACCAGGTTGTCGGTGATGTCGAGCAGGCCGTTGATGAACATCCGGTAGCAGGCGATACCCTCGGCCAGCTGTGCGTCGCGATCGCCCGGCTGCCCGGTGATTACCGGGGCCTTCTTGACGAAGAAGCCACCCTTGGAACCGACCGGCACGATCACCGTGTTCTTGACCATCTGCGCCTTGACCAGGCCCAGCACCTCGGTACGGAAATCCTCGCGTCGATCCGACCAGCGCAGGCCGCCGCGCGCCACCGCGCCGAAGCGCAGGTGGATACCCTCGACGCGCGGCGCGCACACCCAGATCTCGCGATATGGCACCGGCTTGGGCAACTCGGGCACCTGGTGCGAGTCGAGCTTGTAGCTGATGTAGCCCCGATGCGCGCCGTCCCACAACTGGAAGAAGCTGGTGCGAAGGGTGGCGCGGATCAGCGACACGAAGCTGCGCAGGATGCGATCCTCGTCGAGGC
>JBEPVP010000009.1:0-36273 GCA_041690935.1 Rhodanobacter sp. | reverse complement strand
GTCAGCACCAGGTCGCCGAGGCCGGACAGGCCGATCAGCGTTTCCGGCCGCGCGCCCAGCGCCACGCCCAGCCGCAGCATCTCGTTCATGCCGCGGGTGATCAGCCCGGCGCGGGCGTTCAGGCCCAGCTGCATGCCATCGGCGATGCCGGTGGCGACCGCCAGCACGTTCTTCATCGCCCCGCCGAGCTCGGCACCGAGCACGTCGCCGCCGGAATACGCACGCAGGTTCGGCGCGTGCAGCAGCGTCGCCAACTGTTGCGCAAAGGCGGCGTCATCCGAATGCACGGTGACGGCGCTGGGCAGGCCGGCGGCGACCTCCTTGGCGAATGACGGCCCGGTCACCACCGCCGCGGCGCGGCCGGGCAGGCGTTCGGCCACCAGCTCGTGCAGGAAGCGGCCGGTTCCCGGCTCGAAGCCCTTGGTCGCCCACGCGATCGCGGTGCCGGCGTCGAGCAGCGGCGCCAGCTCGACCAGCATCGTGGCGAACGCGTGACTGGGCACCACGATCAGCACGATGTCGGCGCCCCGCACGGCGCTGGCCAGACCGCCTTCGTAGGCCAGCTCCGCTGGCAGTTCGATGTCCGGCAGATAGCGCCGGTTGCAACGGCTTGCCGCCATCGCCGCCAGCGCTTCGCGGTCACGTCCCCACAGCCGCGTCGGCACCCCGTTGCGTGCGGTCAGCGCCGCCAGCGCGGTGCCCCACGAACCGGCACCGAGCACGGTCAGCTTCGGGTTTTCAAGCATGAGGTCGACTCAGCTATTGAGCGTGGCCGGGGCTTCGTCACCACCCATCGCACGGCGCTGCTGTTCGGCGAACAACGCATCGAAGTTGATCGGCTGCAGCAGGAACGGCGGAAAACCACCTTCCAGCACCAGCGAGGAGATCACCTGGCGCGCGTACGGGAACAGCAGGTTCGGGCAGTAGCTGCCGATGATGCCGGCATGATCCATCTCGTTGAAGCCGGCGATGCCGAACAGGCCGGCCTGCTCCACTTCAGCCAGGTACGCCGTGCGCTGGCCGACCGTGCAGGTCAGCGTGAGGCTGAGCACCACTTCGTACAGGTTGTTGCCCAAGTCGGTCGCCTTCTGGCCCAGGTTCAACTGCACCTGCGGCTGATCCTTCTCGTCGATCTCCTGGAAGATCTGCGGCGCGTTGGGCGCCTCGAAGGAGACATCCTTCACATAGATCTTCTGCAGCATCAGCTGTGGCTGACCGGTCTGGCCGTTGGCCTGGTCGTGGGTGATCTCTTGTGCCATCGGGGTTTCCTCGGGTCTTGATCGGGTCAATAAAAGAGACCGATTGTTCCATACATCCCCGCGACGCGCACGCCGGACGTGCCTTCGCCAGGCCGGCAAAGATTGCGCACCGCCTTGTTTTCCTGCGAGAATACGCGGCTCGCCTCTATCGACCCGGTGTTCCCGGGCGGTCCGTCACGCGGTACGGACCTCACGATCATGCGTCGCAACACCTCCAGCATCGCGTGGCGCAAGACGCCGCTGGGCCGATCTCACCCTGGCTAACGGGTGTCAACCGACTTTCCAGGCCGCGGCTTGAAGTCATTCAATACGGAGGTCGTCATGGCCCGTGTATGTCAAGTCACCGGTAAGGGTGTGATGAGCGGCAACAACGTCTCGCACGCCAACAACCGTACCCGTCGCCGCTGGTTGCCGAACCTGCATGAGCGTCGCTTCTGGGTGGCCAGCGAAAATCGCTGGATCAAGCTGCGTGTGTCCAACAACGCACTGCGCACGATCGACAAGAATGGCATCGAAGCCGTGATTGCCCAGATGCGTGCCCGCGGCGACAAGGTCTGAGGATCAAACCATGGCAAACAAGTCCCAAGACAAGATCCGCATGATCTCCTCGGCCGGCACCGGCCACTTCTACACCACGCAGAAGAACAAGAAGAACACGCCGGAAAAGTTCGAGTTCAAGAAATACGATCCCGTCGTGCGCAAGCACGTGCTCTACAAGGAAGGCAAGATCAAGTGAGATTCTGGCCCGCTCGCGCTTGACGCAAGCGGCTTTGCCAGAATGTCACCCCGGCGCAGGCCGGGGTCCAGCGCCTCCAGGAAGACCCGCCTCACGGCGGGTTTTCTTTTGCCCGGAAGCTTGCCGGCCCGCCGGTTTTCGCGTGTCGTCCCGGCCATGCATGGGAACACGCCGCCGGCACCGATCAGCAATACGCGCAACGTCATCCGTTCCTCCACCACCGGAACCTCTCAAAAACAAAACCCGCCAGATGGCGGGTTTTGCTGGAACAGGATCTCTTGAAGCTCGATCCGCTGGGATCAGACGGCAGCCGCCGCGGGAATGGCGTAGCTCTTCAGCCGCTGCGCGAACTCCTGCAGCGTACGGATGCCGCTTTCCTCCGCCTCGTGGATCCACTGCTGCAGACCCTTCAGCGCCTGCTCGGCACCACGCTGCTCCATCAACGCCGCGAGGCGGTTGCGGAAGTCGCACACGGTGCTCAGGGTCGGGCGCTTGGCCAGCACCGCCTGCATACGCTCGCGGCCTTCGTTGTCGAGCCAGCGACCGCCATCGGCCATGGCCAGACGGATGCGCCGCGGCATCGACTTCAGGCTTTCGCCGGCATGCTGCGCCTCGTCGCCGAGGGTCGGGATGATCACGCCGCGGTAGTAGTCGGTCATCGCCTGGAAGCGATGAGTCAGCACGGCCTTGAGCGTATCGGCATCGGGCAGGCGTACGTTCGGACGCACGTCCAGCGACGGAGCCACGCGCAGCACCTTGGCCAGGCCGACCGCGCGCAGGCCGCAGATCGCCGCCCAGCCGATGTCGAATTCCCACTTGCGCAGGGCGAACTTGGCCGAACTGGGAAACGCGTGGTGATTGTTGTGCAGCTCTTCCCCGCCGATCCAGAAGCCCCACGGAATCAGGTTGCGCGCGGTGTCCGCACTTTCGAAATTGCGATAGCCGGCCCAGTGGCCGATGCCGTTGACGAAACCGGCGGCCCAGAACGGAATCCACACCATCTGCACGGCCCAGAGCGCGGCGCCGATCACGCCGAACAGCGCGATGCTGATAAGCAGCATCAGGGTCGGGCCCCAGTACGGGTGGGCGCCATAGACGTTGTGTTCGACCCAGTCGTCCGGGGTGCCGCGGCCGTACTGCTCCATGTCCTGCTTCGACTCGCAGGCATCGCGGTACAGCGAGACACCGTCCCAGAACACCTTCTTGATGCCGTAGATCACCGGGCTGTGCGGATCTTCCTCGGTCTCGACCTTGGCGTGATGCTTGCGATGCACCGCCACCCATTCACGGGTGACCATGCCGGTGGTCAGCCAGCCCCAGAAGCGGAAGAAGTGCGCCAGCACCGGATGGAAGTCCACGCCCCGATGGGTCTGGCTGCGATGCAGGTACAGCGTCACCGTGAAGATGGTGAGCTGGGTCACGATCAACACATAAACCAGCATCTGGCCCCAGCTGGCGCCAGTAAGACCATCGTTCAGAAAGTTGAGCACTGCGTCGAGCATGGAAGGCACCGGATAAGGGACGATTTTGAGTCTAGGCGAGGGCTTCCATACCCGCCAGCATGGGCTGGCCCACAATTATAACAGGCCGTCAAGAGTGAGAAGCTAATACGAGGTTAGTTCACGGCTCGCGCAATCAGATGTTGTCTAAACAGTGGGGGCGCCGTGACAATCAGGCAATGACCTTGCCAAACGCCGCATCCGCCGAGCCCCTGCTGCAACTGGATCACCTGAGCCGCCGCCGCGCCGGTCGGCCCGCGGTGCAGGATCTGAGCCTCACGCTGTCATCCGGCCAGGTGCTCGGCCTGCTCGGCGTCAATGGCGCGGGCAAATCGACCACCTTGTCGATGATTGCCGGCGCGCTGCGGCCGGACCGCGGCGGCATCAAACTGAACGGCATCGATTTTCTGGAACACCCCGAACTGGCCCGACGGCTGATCGGCTGGCTGCCCGAACGTGCCCCGCTGTGGCCGGAGCTGACCGTGAGCGAACATCTGGACGCGCATGGTCAGCTGCGCGGCCTGCGCGGCGCCGCACTGAAACAGTCCCGCACGGCCATCATCGAACGGCTGGAACTGCAGCCGCTGGCCCGACGCTTGGCTGGCGTGCTGTCGCAAGGCCAGCGTCAGCGGCTGGGGCTGGCCTGCGCGCTGCTGCATCGTCCCGCCCTGCTGGTGCTGGACGAACCGGCCAACGCGCTGGATCCGGTGCAGGTGGCCACCCTGCGCACGTTGATCCGCGAGCAGGCCGCAGTCGGTACCGCGGTGATCCTGTCCACCCATCTCCTGCTCGAAGTGACGGCGGTGTGCGATCGCGTGGCGATCCTGCACGAGGGTACGTTGCGCCACGATGGCCCGGTTCACAGCGACGATCACGCGGCGCTGGAGCGCAGCTTTTTCGAGATTGCGATGACCGGCAGCACCGACGCGGCGCGCGCCGCATGAGCGCCGCATTCGTGAGTCCGATCGCGGTGACCCGGCTGGAATGGCGCCGTCTGCTGGTACGTCCGCTGGCCTGGGTGCTGGCGGCGCTGACCCTGGCCTGGCTGGCATGGAACTTCACCCTGCTGCTGGGCGGCTTTCTGGCTGGCCAGATCCAGCGCGCCGGCGCGCCGGACGGCCCCGGCTTCACCGATCTCGTCGCCGTGCCGCTGCTGGGCCAGCTCGCGCAGCTGGCGTTTCTGGTGGTGCCGCTGCTGACCATGTCGATGGTTGCCGGTGAACGCCGCAATGGCACGCTGCCGCTGCTGTTCGCCGCGGGCGTGCCCGCTTCGCGCATCGTGCTCGGCAAGTATCTGGCCGTGCTGGGCTGGCTGCTGCTGTGGCTGGCGCTCACGCTGGCCATGCCGCTGGCCTTGATGCACGCCACCCATCTCGACTGGGGCAAGCTGGCCGGCGCCACACTGGGACTCGCGCTGATGCTGGCGACACTGGGCGCATTGGGCGTGGCGTGCTCGACGTTCGCTTCGCATGCGGCGATCGCCGCCGCGGCAGCGCTGATCATTGCACTGGCGCTGTGGAGCGTGAACCTCGGTGCACAGATGGCCGGCCTCAACGGCGGCGCGATCAACTGGCTGGCGATGAGCACGCACCTGCAGCCCATGCTGCGCGGGCTGGTCTCCACCACCGACGTCGTGTGGTTCGTGCTGATGATCGTGCTGCTGCTGGCACTGGCCACGCGCCGGCTTGGCGCCGAGCGGGAGCGCGGCTGATGCGCGATCTATTCAGACGTCTGGACGGCTGGCTGTTCGCGCTGTTGCTGGTGCTGGCGGCGGGTGCGATCGGTTACCTAAGCACGCGCTACGCCCACGAATCCGACTGGACCGCCAATGGCCGCACCAGCCTGTCGGCGGAAAGCCGCGCGGTGCTGGCGAAGCTCACCGGCCCGGTGGAAATCGTCAGCTACGCAAACCCGCAGGGCGACCTGCGCCAGGCCGTGGCGGGCTTCCTGCAGCGCTATCAGTCGGTGAAGCCGGACCTCAGCCTGCGCTTCGTCGACCCGCAACTGGATCCGGCGAAGATGCGCGAGCTGGGCATCACCGTCGACGGTGCGCTGATCCTGCACTACAAGGATCGCGAGCAGCGGCTGGACGAGTTGTCCGAACGCAGCCTCACCAATGCGCTGGAGCGGCTGGTGCGCGGCAGCGACCGCATCGTCGCGTTCGTCACCGGCGACGGCGAGCGCCGCGCCGACGGCCAGGCCAACGCCGGCCTCGGCACCTTCATGGCGCAACTGGAAGGCCGCGGCATGCGCGCGGTGCCGCTGAACTTCGCCCAGGTCAGCGCCGTACCCGAACACACCGACCTGGTGGTGCTGGCCAGCCCCACGCTGGCGCTGGCGCCGGGTGCGATGCAGGCGCTGCTCGACTATGTGCAGAACGGCGGCAACCTGCTGTGGCTGACCGAGCCGGCGAACGACGACCTCGGCCTCAAGCCGCTGGCCGATGTACTCGGCGTGCATGTATTGCCGGGCGTGCTGGTGGACGGCTCGGGCACCGCGCTGGGCCTGCATGACCCGCGCATGATCGCGCTGGGCGACTACCCGCCGCAGGCGATCACCCGCGGCTTCACGCTGACCACGTTGTTTCCGCAGACGTCGGCGTTGGCCCAGGTCGCGCAGGGAGGCTGGGCGGTCAAGCCGTTCCTGCGCTCGGGCGCGCAGAGCTGGACCGAGTTCCAGCCGATCGACAATGCGAAGCCTTCGGATATCCGTTTTGATGCCGCGGTCGGGGAGCTGAAGGGACCGCTGGATTTCGGCTTCGCGCTGAGCCGGCTGTCGCCGAGCCCGGACAAGAGCGAGCAGCGTGCGGTGGTGATCGGCGACGGCGATTTCCTGTCCAACACCTTCCTCGGCAATGGCGGCAACCGCGCGCTGGGCGAGCGAGTGTTCGATTGGCTGCTGGGCGACGACAAGCTGGTCGACCTGCCGCCGCGCGGCGCGCCGGATCGACTGCTCGAGATTTCGCAGGGCGAGTTGAACGCGTTGAGCGTCGGCTTCCTGGTCGCACTGCCGCTGCTGCTGTTGCTGATCGGCGGCGTGATCGTGTGGCGCCGGCGGCGGCGCTGAGCGATGAAGCGCGCCGCCCACCGACGCCTGATCCTGCTGCTCGCCGTGCTGGCGTTGCTGCTGCTGGCCGGCTGGCAGTGGCAGCGCGATGCGCGCAACGACACCGGCAATCTGACCGCGATCGACCCGTCCGGTATCAGACACATCAGCCTGAGCCTGCCGGGCGCACCGACCATGCACTACGAAAAGCGTGACGGTCACTGGTGGCGCACCGATGGCACGCCGATGCGCGCCAGCGATGCCCGACTCAGCGACCTGGCCGATACTGCGGCGGCGCACGTGCTCAGCTGGCGGCCGGTGCGTGATTTCGATCTGGCGAAAATCGGCCTGGCGCCCGCGAAAGCGGTACTCGATCTGGACGGCCAAACGCTGGAGTTCGGCGAAAGTGTGGTCACCGGACCGCAGCACTACGTGCGTGCCGGCGAACGAATCGCGCTGATATCGGTACGCTACATGCCGCGCTCGCCGGCCACCCAGACCACCGAACTGCACTGAGTCGCAGGATCACCTCTTGCCCGAACTGCCCGAAGTCGAAACCACCCGTCGCGGCATCGCGCCCTACCTGATCGGTCGGCGCGTCACCGGCGTGATCCTGCGTCGGCCCGACCTGCGCTGGCCGATCCCGCCAGAGATCAGCGAACTGCTGCCGGGCCAGCGCATCGATGCGGTGGAACGGCGCGCGAAGTATCTACTGCTGCACACCGAGGTCGGCAGCGCGCTGCTGCACCTGGGCATGTCCGGTGTGCTGCGCGTGCTGCCGCCGGATGCGCCGGTCGGCAAGCACGACCATGTCGACATCGCGCTGGAACGCATGCCGGCACAGGCCCCGCGCATCCTGCGCTTCACCGACCCGCGCCGCTTCGGCTGTCTGCTGTGGCAGGCGCCGGGCGAGACGCACGAACTGCTGGCGAAGCTCGGCCCGGAACCGCTGACCGACGTGTTCGACGGCGACCTGCTGTGGAAGCGGTCGCGTGGCCGCACGGCGGCGGTGAAGCTGTTCCTGATGGACAGCGCGATCGTCGTCGGCGTGGGCAACATCTACGCCAGCGAAGCGCTGTTCGCCGCCGGCATCGACCCGCGCCGCGCCGCCGGCGCCGTCTCCCGCGCGCGCTACGCGCGACTCGCCGCCGAAGTGAAGCGCATCCTGGCCTGGGCGATCGAGCGCGGCGGCACCACCTTGCGCGACTTTCTCAACCCCGATGGCGCACCCGGCTATTTCTTCCGCGAGCTCAGCGTATATGGACGTACGGGTGAGCCGTGCCGTGTGTGCGGCACACCGGTCCGCCAAGTCGTGCTGGGACAGCGCTCGACGTTCTGGTGTCCGCATTGTCAGCGTTGAACGGATGACATGTGCAGGAGCGCACCCTGTGCGCGATGCTCTTCGTCACGTCAAACAAGAGCATCGCCCACAAGGTGGGCTCCTACATGATCGCCGCGACTGGCATCACTTGGGCCACTGGAACTCGACATAGGTGTTGTTGAACTGCGGGTCGTCCAGTCCGCCGCCAAGATGCGCCAAGACACCGCCCGGGATACCTTCGATATCCAGCGCCTGGCCATCGATGAAATGCGCGCCCAGTGCTTCGAGTTCGACCAGCTTTTCGCACAGGAGGCCGGCGCGATCGATGGCGCGATCCGGCACCTGGCGGATGCTGATGTCGGGCCGACCAAACTTGCGCATGCCGCGGGTGTGGATCCATGAGTGATCCGGCGTGGACTCGCCATCGCGCAGGATCAGCAGGTGATTGCGGATCGGCGCGCCGTCGCGGATCAGGTATTTGCGACGCCACGCGTCGGCATCCAGCAGGCTCAGGATCTGCGGGTCGAGAATCGCGGTGCCGCCGATGTCGAGCATGCCGGCCAGCACGCCCAGCGTGTCGCGCAGATAGCCGGTGGCCGGGCTGTCCTTCAGCGTGCCGCGCACGACCATGACTTCGGGCGCATCGAACGCAAGCTGCCAGGCTTCCGGCGCGTCGGCCTTGAACATGCGGCCCGTCGCCCCTTTCAGCGGGTAGCCTTCCCACTGGCGCAACGCGCTGTGGTAATGGCTGACCGCCTCGACGCCGGCCGGCAGGCCCGGGCTGCCGTAGTCGCTGGAAGGCACACGCACGGCGTCGAATTTGCCGAACACGTAGAACTGCAGCAGGATCTCCTCGTCGCTGGCTTGCCAGTGCGGACGCTGCCAGGCGGGGATGGCGATCGGGTTGCTCATGAAATTCCTTGGTGACGGATCTCGATCAGTGAATCTCGGTCAGCGCTGCTTGATCAGCGGTTCTCGCCGAGCGGCAACACCGATTGCTGCAATTCGATGCGGCCGCTGCCTTCGCTGATCTTCTTGAATTCGGCGCGGCTTACCGAGACATAGCGGTCGTTGCCGCCGATCTCAACCTGCGGTCCCTCGGTCAGGGCACGGCCGCGTTCATCCACGCGCACCACCATGGTGGCCTTGCGCCCGGTGTGGCAGATCGTCTTGATCTCTTCCAGGTTGTCGGCCCAGGCCAGCAGGTAACGGCTGCCTTCGAACAACTCGCCGCGGAAATCCGTGCGCAGGCCGAACGCCAGCACCGGGATGTTGAGCTTGTCGACCACGTCGCTGATCTGCCATACCTGCGACCTGGTCAGGAACTGCGCCTCGTCGACGAACACACAATGCAGCGAGCCATGCGCGGCGATGTCCGCCTCGACCAGCGCCAGCAGGTTCTCGTCGCCACCGAAACGGCGCGCGTTCGCCTTCAGGCCGATCCGCGAGGCGACGACGCCGTCACCGTAGCGGTTGTCCAGCGCCGGGGTGAGGATCAGCGTGCGCATGCCGCGCTCGTGATAGTTGTACGCGCTCTGCAGCAGCGTGGTGGTCTTGCCGGCATTCATTGCCGAGTAATAGAAGTAGAGCTTGGCCATGGGCGTGCGTTCGGGTCGTGATCGTGCATGGTAGCGCGGCAACTGCTTGTCTCCTCCCCCTGCGGGCAGGGGGAGGCCGGGTGGGGGTTGGCCCGAGCTTGCGAGACGACCAAGAGCACCCCTCCCCAACCCTCCCCTGCATGCAGGGGAGGGAGCGAAGTCAGTGCCGGTCCAGCGGAGTGTTGCCGCCGGTAAATTGCGCGCGTGCCTGGGCCAGCCGGTAGCGGCGCTCGGTGCGGCTGCGGCGCCAGTCGCGCAGGAAGGAGATCGCGTAGACCAGCTTGAACAGCTTGAGCCGCCACAGCACCTTCGGCGTGTCGAACAGGTCGCCGGCCAGCATCGAGATCACGCCCTGCTCCAGCTGCCAGGTGTTGCGCGGCTGGCGGAACATCTGCTGCATCACCGGGCCGTTGAAGCGGTAGATGAAGAACGAGAAGCGGGCCATGCCGGCACGCTGGCGCTTTTCCAGTTTGCGCAGCAGGGCGATCTCGCGCCGTGGTTCGCGCAGCGCGGTGTCGACCACATCGGCCGCCTGCTCGGCGCCGCTCATCGCCAGGTACACGCCCGAGGAAAACACCGGGTCGAGGAACGCGAACGCATCGCCGACCAGCACCCAGCCCGGGCCGCCCATCCGCATCGAGTCGTAGGAATAGTTGCCGGTGACGCGCACTTCGTTGTCGATCAGGGCGGCATGTTCGACGCGTCGCCATAACGCCGGGCTCCGCTTCAGCGTGTCGAGCAGGAACTCCAGCGTGCGGCCCTTGCGCTGCTTGAGGTAATCCGGCCGACATACCGCACCGACGCTCATCACGCCGTCGGGCAGCGGGATCATCCACATCCAGCCGTGCTCGAAACTGTAGATGCTGATGTTGCCCGCGTCTTCGCCGGGGCGAGTATCCGCGCCGCGGAAATGGCCGAAGATCGCCGCGCTCTGGTGCTGGTCGTTCTTGCGCCGCAGCTTCTTCTGCGTCGAAAGCAGCGCGTCGCGGCCGCTGGCGTCGACCACGTAGCGCGTCTGGATGCGGTAGATGCGGCCGTCGTCGGTTTTCACGTCCAGCCAGCTTTCGCGCGCACCGCGCTGCTCGACTTGCACTACCTGGTGTCCTTCGCGCGCGTCGGCGCCGGATTCGCGCGCGTGCTCGTAGAGCATCTTGTCGAAATCCTGCCGCCACACCTGGTACGCATGCGGCGGGCTCTGCCCGATCGCGCGGGCGAACGCGTAGGTGTTGTAGCCGCGCTCGTTGTCCGCCTCGAAATCCGCACCGGGCTTGAACACGCCGAGGGCACGCACCTTGTCCAGCACGCCGAGCCGCCCGAACACCGGCAGGTTCATCGGCAACAGCGACTCGCCGATATGGAAGCGCGGGTGATGCGCCTTCTCCAGTGCGATCACCTTGTGGCCGCGGCGCGCCAGCAGCGCCGCCGCGGTGCTGCCGCCCGGACCGCCGCCGATTACCACCACGTCGCACGACTCGCACGACTCGGCCGCCGTCTCCGTCTGTTCCGCCATGCCGCTCCCCCGTGTGTGTCGTGCCGCGATTATGGCCGAAGCCGGCGGGTGCGCCAGCGCCCGTCTGCTACCATCGGCAGCCGCCTCACGCATCGCCTCGATTCATGCTCAATCCGCAACAACTGGCCGCCGTCGAACATTGCGACAGCCCCCTGCTGGTGCTCGCCGGCGCCGGTTCCGGCAAGACCAGCGTGATTACCGAGAAGGTCGCCTACCTGATCGCACGCAAGCGCCTGCCGGCGTCGAAGATCGCCGCCATCACGTTCACCAACAAGGCCGCGCGCGAAATGCGCGAGCGCGTGGCGAAGCTGGTCTCGACGGAAGACGCGGCCGCGCTCACCGTGTGCACGTTCCACGCGCTGGGGCTGAAGTTCCTGCAGATCGAACACGCGCGCGCCGGGCTGCGGCGCGGTTTCTCGGTGCTGGACGCGGACGACAGCGGCGGCATCATCAAGGAGCTCGCGCCGAAAGGGATCAAGAACGACGTGCTGTTCGGCATCCGCAACCTGCTCAGCCGCGCCAAGAACGGCGGCCTGTCACCAGAAGAAGCGCTCGCCGCTGCGCGCAGTCCGCGCGAGCTGGAGGCGGCGACGATCTACGACATGTACCAGCAACGCCTGGCGGCATTCAACGCGGTCGATTTCGACGACCTGATCCGGCTGCCGCTGCGCATTCTCGAAGCCGATGCCGAATGCCGCGACGTCTGGCGCGAACGCCTGCGCTACCTGCTGGTGGACGAATACCAGGACACCAACGACGCGCAGTACCGACTGCTGAAAGTGCTGACCGGCGGGCGCGGCGGCATCACCTGCGTGGGCGACGACGACCAGTCGATCTACGCCTGGCGCGGTGCGAATCCGGAGAACATCGACCAGCTCGGCCGCGACTGGCCGAACCTGCGCGTGATCAAGCTGGAGCAGAACTACCGCTGCGGCAAGCGCATCCTGCGCGCGGCCAACCAGCTGATCGCGAACAATCCGCACCTGCACGAAAAGAAGCTGTGGAGCGAGCACCCGGAAGGCGCGCCGATCCGCGTGCTGGAATGCAAGGAGGCCGAGCACGAGGCCGAGCACGTCGCCGCGATCGCCACCACCCTGGCCGAAAAGCACAAGGCGCGCTGGCACGACATCGCGATCCTGTACCGCGGCAACTTCCAGGCGCGACCGCTGGAGAAGGCGCTGCGCCTGGCGCGGATTCCTTACCACCTCACCGGGGCATTGAGCTTCCTCGATCGCGCCGAGGTGAAGGACCTGCTGTGTTATCTGCGCCTGCTGACCAACCCCAGCGACGATGCCGCGTTCCTGCGCGTGGTCAACGTGCCCAGGCGCGAGATCGGGGCGACCACGCTGGAGAAGCTGGGTCAGATCGCGCAGAGCCGGCACAGCTCGATGCTTGACGCCACGCGCAGCGATGGCGTGCTGCGCCAGCTCACCCCGCGCCCGGCCGCCGCGCTGGCGTCGTTCGCGAATCTGCTGGATGAACTGCGCAGCGCCTCGCTGCACCAGAGTGCGGCCGATCTGGTCGAACTGATCCTCAAGCGCACCGGCTATGCCGCGCAGATCGCCGCCAGCACCACCGATGCGACCGTGCGCGAACGCAAGCTGGGCAACCTCAAGGAACTTGCCGACTGGTTCCGGGCGATGCAGAAGGGTGGCAATACAGCCGGTGACCTCGCCTCGCAACTGGCCCTGCTCAGCCACGCCGACCGCGACGAACCCGGCAACGCGGTGCGCATGATGACACTGCATGCTGCCAAAGGACTGGAGTTCCGCTTCGTCTTCATCGTCGGCTGCGAGGACGGCACTCTGCCGCACGAAGGCGCCATCGACGAGGGCCGCATCGACGAAGAACGCCGACTGATGTACGTCGGCATCACCCGCGCAAAGGAACTGCTGACGCTGTCATGGTCATCGAAGACCAAACGCTACGGCGAAGTGCACACCAACCAGCCCAGCCGCTTCCTGCACGAACTGCCGCAGGCCGACCTGCACTGGCAGGGCAAGGACCCGGAAGCAGACAAGGAAGTGACCCGCGAGACCGCCCAGTCGCACATGGCGCGCATCGCCGCGATGCTGGCCGGCGTTTGAGTCGGCGATAACCAGCACACAAGCTTTTTCCCCGCTCATAGGCACTGCGCAGACTTTCGTCACGACTCGGAACTCGCATGACCGATCCAGCCCAACTCTATGCGCGACTTGTGGCGGCGTTCAGCCGCGGCAGCTGGCGAGAGGCACAGGAACTGGCGACGCAGCTGCTGCCGCTCGCGCCGCACCACGCGGGGGTGTATGGCATCACGGGCGTGGTCTGCATGGAACTGCAGCAGTTGACTCAGGCAGCAGCGTATCTGCGTCGGGCCGCGGAACTGGATCCCGCGCGTGCCGACTTTGCCACGCTGCATGCCAAGGTGCTCTCCATGAATCGGTTGCCGGGCGAAGCGCTGCTGGCGGCCGATCGCGCACTTGCCTTGTCGCCCGCGGACCCGACGACCCTGGATACCCTGGGGGTGATCTATACCCAGG
This sequence comes from Rhodanobacter sp., assembly GCA_041690935.1. GTDB lineage: Bacteria > Pseudomonadota > Gammaproteobacteria > Xanthomonadales > Rhodanobacteraceae > Rhodanobacter. The sequence goes on along the minus strand of JBEPVP010000009.1, from coordinate 22,786 downwards.
CCTACGCACATGAACGGGCGGCCACGGCGTTTCGCCGCGCTGTGGCGCTCGCGCCGACCCACGGGTCTTATCGTTTCAACCTGGCCAACTCATTGGTGGCCACGGGCGACATCGAGGCGGCCGAGCACGAGCTCGAGGCCTGCATCGAGCTGGATCCGACGTACTGGAACCCACATCTGTCGCTGGCGCAGCTGCGGCGGCAGACGCCGGCCAGCCATCACGTGGAACGGCTGGAGTCGTTGCTGGCGCGGCACCAAGACCATGCCGCTGCATCGACTTATCTGAACATGGCGCTGGCCAAGGAATACGAGGACCTGGCCGACTATCCCAGGGCATTCGAGCATCTCGTGCGCGGCAAGTCGGCTGGGCGAAACACGCGCCATGATTCGATGCGACGCGACGAGGCCCTGTTCGAAGCGTTGACCCGAGCCTTTCCCGTCATCCAGACCATGGCAGCGGGCGATCCCGCCGCCGATCCGATCTTCGTGATCGGCATGCCGCGCACCGGCACGACGCTGGTGGAACGCATCCTTTCCAGTCATCCGGACGTGTACGCGGCGGGCGAACTGCAGAACTTTGCCGTTGCGCTCGAGCACGCGTCGGGGAGCCCAGCGTCCTTTCTGTTCAACCCTCCGGAAATCATCGCCCGCACACGCGACATCGACTGGGAGCGGCTCGGTGCCGCCTATCTTTCCAGCGTCCGACCCGGCACGGCGCACACGCCACGTTTCATCGACAAACTGCCGCACAACTTTCTGTACGCAGGCTTCATCGCCAATGCCCTGCCCAACGCGAAGATCATCTGTCTTCGGCGTGACCCGATGGACACCTGCCTCAGCAATTTTCGTCAGCTCTTCGAGCCGGCTTCGCCCTATTTCGACTACTCGTTCGATCTGCTCGACACCGGCAGGTATTACGTCCTCTTCGACCGCCTGATGGCGCACTGGGAGAAGGTGCTGCCGGGGCAGATCCTTGAAGTCAGCTACGAGACGCTGGTGCAGGCGCAGGAATTCAGCTCACGGCAACTACTTGATTTTTGCGGACTGTCCTGGCACGACGCCTGCCTGCATTTCGAGGACAACCCGGCGCCGGTTGCCACGTTCAGTGCTGTCCAGGTGCGAACACCGCTTTACCGGTCCGCGATCCAGCGCTGGAAGAACTACGAGGCGCAATTGAGCGAATTGCGCGCTCTATTGATCGATGCCGGCATCCAGTTCAGCACCTGAATCGCGATCCGCATGCGCGCCGATGGACTTGAGCAGCGAGGCAACGCCGCCGCCGGGTTCTCCGGATGCCGCCTTCCTGCGAACGGCTTGTTTGCGACGCACTACACTAGCGTTTCAGCTGGCAGTCCCGTTGATCAAAAACATGGGATCCCTGTACCGGACGACATGGAAGTGGGCCCGCGACAGTCAGCGGACAAGTGGCTCGGCTTCTTGCGAAAACCAGGTGCAGATTTCCTCGTCACGAGTCGGAACTCCATGACTGATCCCGTCGAACTCTATGGCCAGCTGACCGAAGCGTTCAACCAGCGCGCCTGGCGGCAGGCGCAGGAACTGGCTGCACGCTTGCTGCCGCTCGCACCGCACCATGCGGGCGTGTATTACATCGCCGGTGTGGCCAATCTGGAATTGCAGCAGATGCCGCGGGCATTGGAGTATCTGCACCGGGCCACGCATATGGAACCCAAGCGTGCCGACTATGCGACACAGTTTGCAAAGGCGCTTGCCCTGGTTCGGCTGTCGCGTGATGCGCGGCTCGCTGCCGATCGGGCGTTTGCGTTGTCGCCAGATGATCCGATCACGCTCGACACCCTGGGCGTGGTCTATACCCAGACGCACGCTCATGAGCAGGCGGCAACGGTCTTTCGCCGTGCCGTGGCGCTTATGCCAACGCATGCCCCGTATCGCTTCAACCTGGCCACGGCACTGGTGGCGGCCGGTGATGTCGAAGCGGCCGAACACGAACTGGAGGCGTGCATCCGGTTGAATCCCCGATACTGGAAGGCCCATCTGACCCTGGCGCAACTGCGGCGACAGACAGTGACGAGTAACCACGTCGAACGGTTGCAGTCGTTACTGTCGCAGCACGAAGACAATACGGAGGCGCAGACGTACTTGAACATGGCGTTGGCCAAGGAATACGAAGACTCTGCGGACTATCCCAAGGCATTCGAGCATTTCGTGCGTGGAAAATCGGCCGGACGCAGCGCACGCCAATATTCCATTCAATCGGATGAAGCTCTGTTCGAAGCGCTGACAAACGCCTTTCCCGAACCCCAAGCGGTAACAGCGGGCTGCCCGACCGAGGAACCCATCTTCGTGATCGGCATGCCGCGCTCCGGCACCACTCTGGTGGAGCGGATCATTTCCAGCCATCCGGATGTGTATTCCGCGGGAGAGCTGCAAAACTTCAACACCGCGCTCAAGCGCGCGTCGGGCAGCCATTCGACGTCGATACTCGGTACCGAGACATTCGAGGCGGCAAGCAGCCTCGACTGGAAGCAACTAGGCGAAAACTATCTCGCCAGCACCCGGCCGGCCACCGGCCACACGCCACGCTTCATCGACAAGCTGCCGCATAATTTTCTGTATGTCGGCTTCATCGCGCATGCGCTGCCCCATGCAAAGGTCATCTGCCTGCGGCGCGATCCGATGGACACCTGCCTGAGCAACTTCCGCCAGCTCTTCGCGCAGAAATCGCCCTACTACGGTTACTCGTTCGACCTGCTCGATACGGGCAGGTATTACGTCCTGTTTGATCGCCTGATGGCGCACTGGCAACGCGTGTTTCCGGGACGCATCCTGGAGATGGACTACGAAACACTGGTGGAATCGCAGGAAGCCAGTTCGCGGCACTTGCTGGAATTTTGCGGCTTGCCTTGGCACGAGGCCTGTCTGCATTTCGAGCACAATCCGGCACCCGTAAACACGGCCAGCGCCGTGCAGGTGCGCGCGCCGATCTACCGCAGCGCGCTCAAGCGCTGGAAGAAATACGACCCGCAATTGAGCGAGCTGCAGCAGCTGCTGATCGAGGCAGGCATCAAGCTCGCTCAGTGAATACCACCGTATCTGCACACGTTCATGAACGACAGAGAATTTTTCATGTATTCGTGCACAAACCGTCCAGACATACGCGTCACGACTTGAAACCCCATGACTGACCCAACCGAGCTCTATGCTCTGGCCATCTCCGCGTGCACCCAGGGCAATTGGCAGCGGGCACACGAGCTGGCCGTGCGCCTTGTTCAAATCTCGCCGGACCATGGTGGGGTGTGCTACATCGCCGGCGTCGCCAGCATGGAATTGCACCAGTTGCCACAGGCCGTCGAGTACCTGCGTCGTGCCGTGCGGCTGGATCCCGCACGGGCCAACTTCGCAACGCTCTATGCCAAGGCGCTTTCGCTCGCCGGGTTGTCGGATGAAGCCGTGCTCGCCGCCGATCACGCCGCAGCCTTGTCACCGAGCGATCCGACTTTGCTCGTTACGCTGGGAATGATCTATGCCCTGGCCAAAGCGCATGCACGCGCGGCGACGCTGTTTCGTCGCACCATCGTACTCATGCCGACCCATGCCGCTTGTCGCTACCATCTGGCCATGGCGCTGGTATTTCTGGGTGACCTCGATGCCGCCGCGCAGGAGCTTGACGCTTGCCTGGCGTTGGATCCAGCGTTCTGGAAAGCACATCTGTCTCTGGCACTGCTTCGTCAGCAAACGTCGGCCAGTAATCATGTGGAACGACTGCAAGCGCTGTTGATGGAAATTGACGGTGACACCCCTGATACCGATGCGCTGGTGTGCCTCAATATGGCCCTGGCCAAGGAATACGAAGACCTGGCCGATTACCCCCAGGCATTCGCGCATCTCGTGCGCGGCAAGTCGGCCGGTGGCGCCGGCCGCAATTATTCCATCCGTCGGGACGAGGCCTTGTTTGCGGCGATTGCAGATGCTTTCCCCGAACCGCGAGTGACAGCGGCGGGTTATCCGACTGACGAACCGATTTTCATCATCGGCATGCCGCGCAGCGGCACCACGCTGGTGGAACGGATCATTTCCAGCCATCCCGATGTGCATTCGGCCGGAGAACTGCTGAACTTCGGCATGGCGCTCAAACAGGCGTCGGGCAGCCGGACGCCGGTCTTGCTCGATCCCGACACCATCGCTCGGTCGCGCCACGTCGACTGGAAGCAGCTCGGCGAAACCTATCTCTCCGGCACCCGGCCCGCCACCGGCCACACGCCACGTTTCATCGACAAACTGCCGCTCAATTTTCTGTATGCGGGCTACATTGCGAATGCGTTGCCGAACGCAAAGATCATCTGCCTGCGGCGCGATCCGATGGACACCTGTCTCAGCAACTTTCGCCAGCTATTCGCGGCGGAATCGCCCTACTTCGACTACTCGTTCGACCTGCTGGATACAGGCAGATACTACGTACTGTTCGATCACCTGATGGGGCACTGGCAACGAATATTTCCCGGTCGCATTCTCGAAGTGGATTACGAAACGCTGGTGGGGTCGCAGGAAACCAGTTCGCGACGATTGCTGGAATTCTGTGACTTGTCGTGGCATGACGCCTGCCTGCACTTTGAGGACAACCCGATGCCGGTGGCCACGGCCAGCGCCGTGCAGGTGCGCGCGCCGATCTACCGCAGCGCGCTCAAGCGCTGGAGGAAATACGGCCCGCAATTGGGCGAGTTGCAGAAGCTGCTGATCAGCGCCGGCATAAGCATCGCCGAGTAAGTCTCAGCCTGTTCTTGTTTTCGTCATGAGCGCATGCGTCGATCGCTTTACCGCTACAACTTCAAGGCCCCATACGAAAACGGCCTCGTCGAGGCGGGGCCGTCATTTCATGCTCTCAGATCAAGCCGCTTACTGATTACTGCCGAACTTGTAGTTCGCCTCCAGATAGATAGCGCGCCCGTACACGTTGTAGTTGTCGGTGTTGTACGGGGTGGCCGTAAGGCCCGTGTAGCTGCGGTCGATCGGCGGCATCTTGTTGAATACATTGTTCACCAGCAACGACAGCCCGAGGTTCTTGACCGGGTTATAGGTCACACTCGCGTTCCACAGTATCCACGCCGGCAGCTTGCCCGTGCCTGGTTCGGCGTAGGAGTCGAGAGTTACGGCACGGTTGTTTGGCGAACGCCCATAGCGATTGACGTACAGCGTGGTGCTCCACTGGCTGTTTGCCCATGTGATCGAGGCATTGGCCTTGGTCTTGAAGTCGGTGTTGAAGTTGGGCGGCCCCGGATGACGCAGCAAGTCGACTTTCGGATCGGTGATGAAATCCTGATAGGTGTGCTTGAGTTCGTCGGAGTACGACATCGCATACGAGAGGTTGCCGAAGCGGCCAATGCTCATCAGGTAGCTGAAGCCTGCCGATATCGCATTGACCTGCTCATTGGCCACATTGAGCTTGGGTGTACTGATCTTGATGATCTGGCCCAGCAGGGGGACGCCGTCCACGGTTTTCCCCGGGCCGCGGGTGATCAGGCTGAACGCATTCGAGCAGGTCGTCGATTTCGGGTCCAACGTACCGATATCACACAGATACTGCGTGTTGGAAAGCTGATCCGCCGAGACCTGCGCGACTTCGTTGCTGATGTCCCAGTGCAGGTAGTCCACGTTGACCGACATGCGCTCGATCGGCGCCCACACCACACCATAGGTCCACACCTTGGCAGTGATCGGTTGCAACGCGGGGTTGCCGGCTGTCTGGCCGTTGAACTGTTCGTTGTCGTACGGGGTCGGACAGTTGGCTGTGTCGGCAGGGCTATGTCCCAGCCGACCGCAGTTCAGGTAATCGGTGACTGTATTGAAATAACCGCTGACGCCCTGAAATTCATCGGACAAGGTGGGAACCTTGAACGCCGTGCCATACCTGCCGCGCAGCAGCAAGGTCTCGATTGGACGGTATTCCAGACCGAGGTTGTAGGTGCCGTGACTGATGTCCTTGCCGGACACCTTGTAGCTGTCGTAGCGGCCGGAAACATCCGCGGTCAACTGCTTCAGCAACGGCAACCGGAATTCGGTGGTAGCGGCATAACGTGAACGATGGCCGGCGCCCGGCGTGGCACTGGTACCCCATACCGCGGGATCCGTATTGCCATAGACGTCGGTGATGGTCGAAAGCAGACGCGGATCTGGTGAGGAATTCCAGCCCTCGTTGCCGCCCTCCAGCACCACCGCCACGCCCGCGTCGCCGCCCGGCAATGAGAACAGCGAGGCATTGGTCAGCTGGCCACGCACCAGGTTGTCCCAGGTCTTGGCGCGATCGTCGGTGTAGCCGGTGAAGGCGCGATAGTCTGCCTGCGAGACCGGCTTGTACAGGTTCGCATAGTTTGGCTCAAACACCGGGTAACCGGAGTAGGTACCCTGCTGCGCTCCCAGCACATGGTCTTTGTAATAGCTCTCGAGCGGGGCCGTAAAGCGCTGTTGGTTGTGATTGAGCAGATGATCGTCGGAATGCGTGAAACCGAGGTCGTAATCCCAGTTCGATTGGCCGAACGTGCCCTTGCCGCCCAGGGTCAGCATGTACGAATTTTCAATCTGCTTGCTCATGTCGTGCGAGTAACCACCCACTTCTTCCGGCGCGAAGATGTGCTGCAAGGATATAAGGTCCTGGTTTCGTGGGTCGTAGAAGTAGCCGCTGGGAGCTGCGTACAGACCACTGGTCCAGAACGAGGTGGCGGTGCCGTTGGTGAATTTCTGTTCCTGATAGTTGTAGAGCAGATCGCCGTACAGCTGCAGGTTATCGCTCACGTCGAACGTGTTGTGCGTGTAGAGGTTGGCGGTCTTCTGGCCATTGGTGATCGTGCCGTTGCCCGGGGAATTGAACGAGCCGCAGTAATCGCCCCGACCGGTACGATGCTGTTTGGCCTCCGTACCACCGAACAAGCCGCTCACATTGGCGCAGTTGCTCGGATCGAGAAACAGGTATCCGGTTGGATCCGTGCCGAACGAGAACGCATTAATCACCACACTGTCGCGCTCGGCCGTTGCCGGACTGCTGCCCTGGGTGAAAAACTGCTTGGTCAGGCTGCGATCGCGTGTCCAGATCGGCTGGCTGCTCTCGAATTGCACGCCGACCAACGAATTGAATTTGCCGATGCTGAAACTGTCGGCAAAGCTGATCCGACGATCCGCGCCGCCACCGTCCTTGTGCCAGCCGTAGCGTACGTCGAGCGTCGGCGCATCAATATGCTTCTTCAGCACGATGTTGACGACGCCGGCGATGGCGTCGGAGCCGTATAGCGACGACTGGCCGCCCGGCAGGATATCGATGTGATCGACCATGTCGATCGGGATACCGCTGATGCTGTTGAACGTATCGCTGCCGTTGTACAGGCCCGGGAAATTGCCCATGGGCCGGCCGTCGATCAGGTATTTGGTGAAGCCGACCGGCAGGCCGAACAGGCTCAGCGTCTCGGCGCCGGTGGTGAAGGAGTTGGTGTCCTGCTGGCCCTGTACGCTGCCGGTGGCAAACGATGCCTGCTGCAGCGCTTCGGCGACGGTAGTGAAGCCGCGCGCTTTCATGTCTTCCGCAGTGATCGTGATGACCGGCTGCGCGGTTTCGATCTCCGTCTGCGGGATCAGCGAGCCGGTCACCGTGATCGCTTCGAGCTTCTTAGCCTTGGTACTGTCCGGAGCTTGGTCAGTGTTCTGCTGAGAGGCATCCGGCGGCGCCGACTGCGCGTAGGCGGAGGTGTAGCCAAGAGCCAAGGCCGTCACGATGGCGGCTGCCAATTTTGACTTGATCATTTTGCAGAACTCCCGGCAGAGTCTTCAGCAATTGGTCGAGCCCGCCAGAATAGATGAGGGGCCATCGCATGAACCGGCGCCCGGACGCGAAAACCAGCTCCCCCGCTGGTCGCGTCGATTCATGGCGAATGAGGTTCTAGCACATTCCATAAAAAATAGGCAACTATTTTTTTACATCAATCCCATGCTTTTGCAACAAAACCCACGACGCTGCGAACCGTTTGCTCAAATCAGCCTCTCCGCTTCCAGCTCGCTCTTCAGATAGGCGTAGTAAATCGGCGCGGCGATCACGCCGGGCAGGCCGAACGCGGCCTCCATCAGCAGCATGGCGATCAGCAGTTCCCATGCGCGGGCGCGGATCTGGACGCCGACGATGCGCGCGTTGAGAAAATATTCCAGCTTGTGGATCAGGATCAGGAACACCAGCGCGGCGATGCCGACGCCCAGCGACACCGACAGCCCGGCGATCGCGATCGCCGTGTTGGAAATCAGATTGCCGACCACCGGCAGCAGGCCGAACACCAAGGTCGCCACCACCAGCGTCTTGGCCAGCGGCACGTGGATGCCCAGCAGCGGCAGCACGCCGAGCAGGAAGATCGCGGTGAACGCGGTATTGATCAGCGAGATCTTGATCTGCGCGAACACGATGTTGTGGAACGCCACCGCCAGCCGCTGGCAGCGCAGGCTCAGCGCGGCGGCCAGCGGCCCGACCTGGTGCGCCGGGCGGGTGCGGCTGAGCGCAATGATCGCGCCCAGCACCAGACCGATGATGATGTGCACGAACACGCGTACGGCTTCCTTGCCGGCCAGTTGCAGTGTGCCCGCATGCTTGCGCGCCAGCTCCACCGCGCCCACGCGCAAATCGTCGACGCTGTCCGGCAGGTTGTTGACCAGGATCGGCGGCAGCTGCTGGCGCGCCTTTTCCACCAGCGGCATCAGCTGATCCTGCCAGAGCAATTCGGGATTGCCGATTTCGTTGTGGAACAGGCTGATCGCGCCGAGGATCAGCAGGATCAGCAAACCCACCACGATCGCGCCCAGCACGGCCACCACCACCATCCGCGCGCGTTCGCCGGAAATGCGCTGACCCAGCAACGGGGTCATCGCCTGCACCAGTTCGTAGACCAGCAGGCCGGCCAGCAAGGCCGACAGCAGATGGATGCCGATGACCAGGCACAGCGCCGCCGCGGCCAGCACGTAGCTCACATAGCGTATGACCGGCGAGGGCTCGCTCGGGGCGGGCAAGGGAGAGTGCATGCGGAGCGCAGCCGTGGGGCGGAAGCCGCCAGTCTGTCAGCAGCGCGCGGTGGCTGCCAGCCCTGCCCCATGGCTGTCGTAAACTCACGCCATCGTCCTGCTTCAACCGCTCGAGGATCACCTGCATGTCATTGCGCCTCCCCACGACCCTGCTCGCGTTAGCCCTGCTGGCCGGCTGCGCCATCGCACCATCGCGGCAGCCCATGCCGGTCATCGGATCGGCCGATTCCGCCGCGCGGCCGGCGGCCGTGCTCACGGCCAACGACAACCTCAATGCCCTGGTGTGGACCCAGACGGCGATCGAACACGATCTGATCTACCTGCAGACCTATCGGGACGCCCAATCGCGCCTGTTGGCCGCACTGAAGGATCGCCACTGGGACGCGCTGGCCAAGGACGATCGCGTGGCGTCGGGCAAGCGCCGCCAGCCGGCGGTGGTGCTGGATATCGATGAGACCGTGCTGGACAACTCGCCCTACCAAGTGCGGGTACTGAGAAGCGGCGGCGACTTCAACGAGGCGGACTGGGCGGCATGGTGCAAGGAGGAAACGGCGCGCGCGTTGCCCGGCGCCGTCGAATTCACCCAGTTCGCCGCCAAACACGGCATCGCGGTGATCTACATCTCCAACCGCGCCAAGGATCTCGAGCAGGTCACCCTGGCGAACCTGCGCAAGGCCGGCCTGCCGGTGTCCGGACCGAAGGCGTTTCTCGGCCTGGGCACGATCGTCGAGGGTTGCTCGCAGATTGGCACGGAAAAAGGCTGCCGGCGCCAGCAGGTCGGCCGCCGCTATCGCGTGCTGATGCAGTTCGGCGACCAGATCGGTGATTTTGTAACGGTGCGCGGCAACACCCCCGAAGGTCGCCGCAAGGCGATGGCGCCTTACCTGGGCTGGATCGGCATGCGCTGGTTCGTACTGCCGAACACCATCTATGGCTCGTGGGAACCGGCACTGTTCAACAACGACTGGAGCGCGCCGGCCGGGCTGCGCCGCCAGCTGAAAATTGAAGCGCTGCACCACCACTAGCAAAAACGTTTATTTATTTGTTGTAAATCAATTATTTATAAAACAAAACAAAAGTATTGCCTTAACTTTAACGAACAAGTAATATTTCGCCTGCCAACACCTGCTGACCAAACGTTTTTGCAGGCAAGGCCATTTCCTTCCGGCTCTGCCGGATTTCCCCGTGAGGCCCCAGGGCCCGCGGGGTTTTCTTTTTGCGAGCGTGAAAACCCGCGCCCTGCCCTTGTTTCCGGGCCGCCGCGCCGCTTACCCTGCGCGATCACGGCACCGCACGACGCCTGTCATGCCGGCGCCACCCACCGCGAGAACCTCCCATGCGCCCTAGCTCCCTTCGCCACGCCCTGTTGCCCCTGCTTGCCGCGCTGCTGCTGAGTGCCTGCCACGGCAAGGACGCTGCCTCGCAACCCGGCGGCAGCACGCCGGAGGCGGCGCTGCAGGGTTCCATCGACCTGATCAAGGCCGGTGACTTCAATGGGTTGTGGAAACACGCGCTGCCGCCGGCGGACTACGCCAACCTGCGGGCCGATTGGAGCCATCACCAGCAGGATCCGCGGCCGATCACCGCCGAGGATCGCGCCAGGTTCACCGAGACGATGCAGAAACTCACCGGCCCCGACGCGGAGAACAAGCTGTACGCCGAATTGCAGCCGAAGCTGGTCAGCATGCAGCAGCAGTACAAGGATCAGTTGCCCGTGCTGATCACCGTCGGTGAGGCGCTGGCGAAAAGCGGCGTCGCGCAAAGCAAGAACCTCAGCGAAGCCCAGAAGTCGCAGGCCGGCAGCGTGATCGACGTGCTCGCACCGTGGGCGCAGCAGACGCCGTGGTTCGACCAGGCGAAGGCGAAGCAGGCGGTCGGCGTGGCCGTGGCCACGGCGCGCAAGCTGGATCTGAAGAGTCCGGAGCAATTGCGCACGCTGGATTTCGACGCCGCGATGGGCAAGTACGCGACCGGCTATGTCGGGCTCAAACAGCTGCTGGCCATCTACGGCCTGTCGGTGGACGACACGCTGAACTCGATCAAGCTCACCCCGGTATCCAGCAGCAACGGCCACGCCGTGGTTAAGGTCGACTACAGCCTGCTCGGCAAGCCGCTGTCGACCGAATCGAAGCTGGTGCAGCAGGATGGCCGCTGGTACAGCGAGGACATGCTGGACAACGCGCGCAAGGCCCACCTGCAGGCGACCCAGCCGCCGGCGCTGCCGGCCGGGAATGCCAGCAGCGCGGTCACGAAGGACTGACCGGCGCAGCCGTTAGAATAGGCGGATGCAAACGACTTCCACCGCGGACTCCACCGCCCGTCCACGCGCGCCCTGGTGGTTCAACCTGGCCGGCCAGCTGCTGCAGCCGTGGGTGCGCATCCGGCGCGACCCGGCCGAGCCGGCCACCCTGCTGCAGCCTGGCGTACCGGTCTGCTACGTGATCGAGCGCGATGGTTTCTCCGACGCGCTGATCCTGCAGCGCGCCTGCCGCGAAGCGGGCCTGCCCAACCCGCGACAGCCGCTGGCCGGCACCCGTCGGCGGCGTTCGGTGTTTGCATTGGCGCGGCGCGATGGCTGGGTGCTGGGCCGCAACCGCAAACGCACGCCAAACGAACCGCTGCGGCAACTGGTGCACTCGCTGGAAGGCATGCCCGAACGCGATATCCAGATCGTGCCGGTGTCGATCTACGTGGGCCGCGCGCCAAGCCGCGACAGCGGCTGGTTCCGCGTGCTGTTTTCGGAAAACTGGGTGATGGTCGGCCGCTTCCGCCGGCTGCTGGCACTGCTGTTGAACGGGCGCGACACGGTGGTGCATTTTTCCGCGCCGATATCGCTGCGCAGCGTGCTGGGCGAATCCGGCAAGATCAGCCCGGAACGTTTCACCCGCAAGATCGCGCGGGTGCTGCGCACGCATTTCCACCGCATCCGCGCGGCGGTGATCGGGCCGGATCTGTCGCACCGGCGCACCGTGGTCGATGCGGTGCTGAATGCCGAACCGGTGCGCGCGGCGATCGCCGCCAGCGCCGTCAAGGAAAAGATCAGCCAAGCCAAGGCCTGGCGCAAGGCGCACAAGCTGGTGCTGGAAGTCGCCGCCGATTATTCGCATCCGGTGGTGCGCTCGATCTCGTTCCTGCTGGCCAACTTCTGGAACAAGCTGTACGACGGCATTGCCATGCATCATTTCGATCAGGCCCGCGCCGCCGCGCCCGGCCACGAAGTGGTCTATGTGCCGTGCCACCGCAGCCACGCCGACTACCTTCTGATGAGCTACCAGCTGCACGTATCCGGCGTGGTGGTGCCGCATATCGCGGCCGGGATCAACCTCAACCTGCCGGTGGTCGGACCGGTGTTGCGGCGCGGCGGTGCGTTCTTCCTGCGCCGCAGTTTCAAGAGCAACGCGTTGTACTCGGTGGTGTTCAACGAGTACCTGGCCCAGCTGATCGACCGCGGCGTGCCGATCGAATATTTCATCGAAGGCGGCCGCTCGCGTACCGGCCGATTGTTGGCACCGCGCGCCGGCATGCTGGCGATGACCGTGCGCGCGTTCCTGCGCGCGCCGCGCCGCCCGGTGCTGTTCCAGCCGGTCTACATCGGTTACGAAAAGCTGATGGAAGGCAAGTCGTACGCCGGCGAACTGAGCGGTCAGACCAAGGAAAAGGAATCCCTGCTCGGCCTGCTGCGCGGCCTGAAAGTGCTGCGCCAGCGCTACGGCCATGTGGCGCTGAATTTCGGCGAGCCGATCGCGCTGACCCCGCTGCTGGACGCAGCCAGCGCCGACTGGCGCGCCAGCAGCAGCGATCCCGAGATCAAGCCGGAATGGTTGAACGGCGTGACCGACCGCCTGGCCGAACAGATCCAGATCAACATCAACCGCGCCGCCGACGTCAATCCGATCAACCTGCTGGCGCTGGCTTTGCTGGCCACGCCCAAGCACGCGATGGCCGAGAGCGACCTGCTGACCCAACTCGAACTGAGCAAGACGCTGCTGGAGGAGTTGCCGTATTCCGACCGCGTCACGCTGACCCCGATGAATCCGCCCGCGATCATCGCCTACGGCGAGCAGATGGGCTGGATCCAGCGCGTGCAGCACCCGCTCGGCGACGTGCTCACCGTCAGCGGCGAACAGGCGGTGCTGCTCAGTTACTTCCGCAACAACGTGCTGCATTTGACTGCCACCGCCGCATGGGTCGCCTGCTGCTTCCTCAACAATCGGCGCATGGCGCGCGCGTCGGTGCTGCGGCTGGGTCGGATCATCTACCCGTTCATCCAGGCCGAACTGTTTCTGCCGTGGGATGGCGAGGGCTTTGCCGCGCAGCTGCAGGCAACCATCGATTTCTTCGTGCGCCGCGGCCTGCTTGAATCGGTCAATGACGGCCGCGCGCTGGAACGCAGCGCCGGCCAGGAAGACAGTGCGTTCCAGCTCAAGGTGATCGCGCGCAGTCTGATCCAGGCGTTCGAGCGCTACTACATCACCATCGCCGCGCTGGCCAAGAACGGGCCGCACACGATGACCGGCGCGGAACTGGAGAAAGCCTGCACGCTCACCGCGCAGCGGCTGAGCCTGCTCAACGAACTGTCCGCGCCGGAGTTCTTCGACAAGGCGCTGTTCCGCGGCTTCATCCAGAAGCTGCGCGAGCGCCGCGTCGTGTGGACCGACGACGACGGCAAGCTCGACTACGACAGCGCGCTGGACGGCATGGTGCGCGATGCGCGGGTGATCCTGTCGCGTGAGGTGCGCCACTCGATCCTCAAGATCACCCCCGGCGGCGACAAGGAATCCAGCCTGGGCGACACCGTGCCGGATGCGGCCGCCAGCGAGCCGGCGCAGGCAGATGCGCCGGCCATGGGTGCGCCGGTAGCCGATCACCTGCCGGCCGACGCCTCCAGCGCAGACCTGCACCGACGCCACGTCGATGCCGAACAACACGCACATGCCCATGATGCGACAGCGGCGGGTACGGACGAGCCGCCGCGGTCCTGACCTCTGCCATCCACCCCGGTAGCCACCCAGGCGTGGCCTACGTCAGGGTGACGCTGGCAGCAGGCCTGCCTATGATGGACGACCTGTCAGCTGGAGCTCATCGATGATTGCTCGCCGCGCACTCGCCCTCGGAGTCCTCGCGCTGTCGCTGCCCGCCGCAGCGATGGCCAACGATGTGCCGGCCCCTCACGACGTCAGCGTGCTGCACTGCGCGCGCCTGCTCGACACGGCGGCCGGCAAGATGCTCGGCGAGACCACGGTCATCGTCGACGGTGGCCGCATCAGCGAGCTGCACGCCGGCCGCGTGGACGGCAAGCCGTACCAGCAGGCGGCGCTGGCGGCGGGCGGCACTTACCGGTACGTCGACCTGCCCGACGCGACCTGCCTGCCCGGCCTGATCGACGCGCACACCCATCTCACCTCCGAGACCAGCCCCACCGGCTACACCGACCAGTTCCACTGGAACGTCGCCGACTACGCGATCCGCTCAACCGTCTACGCCCGCCGCACCCTGCTGGCCGGCTTCACCACGGTGCGCAACCTCGGCGATGGCAACAACGAATCGATCGCGCTGCGCAACGCGATCAACGCCGGCATCGTGCCGGGCCCGCGCATCTTCACCGCCGGCAAGGCGATCGGCAGCACCGGCGGCCATGCCGACCCCACCGACGGTTACCGCGCGGACCTGGCCGGCGATCCCGCTCCCAGGGACGGCATCATCAACAGCCCGCAGGACGCCTGGAAAGCGGTGCGCCAGCACTACAAGGACGGCGTCGATGTGATCAAGATCATGCCCTCCGGCGGCGTGCTCGACGAGAGCGCCAGCGCGGACAACCCGCAGATGACGCTCGACGAGATCAAGGCGATCGTCGCCGCCGCACACGACTACGGCTTCACCGTCGCCGCGCACGCGCACGGCGCCGAGGCGATCCGGCGCGCCGTCATCGGCGGGGTCGATTCGATCGAGCACGGCACCTTCATGAACGACGAGGACATGAAGTTGATGAAGCAACACGGCACCTGGTACGTGCCGACCATCATCGCCGGCAAGTACGTCGAGCAGATGGCCGTCACGCCCGGCTATTACCCGCCGCAGGTCGCGCGCAAGGCCAGGGAAGTCGGCCCGATCATCCAGGCCACCGCCGGCCGCGCCTACAAGGCCGGCGTGAAGATCGCCTTCGGCACCGACGCGGCGGTGTATCCGCATGGCCAGAACGCGAAGGAGTTCGAGTACATGGTTCAGGCCGGCATCCCGCCGATGTATGCGCTGCAGGCGGCCACCACCCACGCCGCCGAACTGCTGCACAAGCAGGACCAGCTCGGCCGGATCGCGGTGGGCCGCGGCGCCGACGTGATCGCCGTGCCCGGCAACCCGCTGGACGACATCACCACCATGCAGCACGTCGACTTCGTGATGAAGGACGGCGTGGTCTACAAGGAGGCCGGCAAGCCTGTGGAGTGACGCTCAAAGCCCTCTCCCCTGAGCTTGCTCGGGGAGAGGGTTGGGTGAGGGGGAAAGTCGCAAGCGCGGCGCGCCGTTGCGATAGTCGCGGAGAGCTTCCCCTCACCCCAACCCTCTCCCCCAGTGATTTCATCGCCGGGGGAGAGGGAGCTGGAGCACCGCCTTCCTGTAGCATTGAACGCATGAACGAGCACCCTAAAAACGCCGAATCTTCCACCACCCACTTCGGCTTCCGCGACGTACCGGTGGCCGACAAGCAAAAACTGGTCGGTCAAGTGTTCACTTCGGTCGCGCGCAGCTACGACCTGATGAACGACCTGATGTCGTTCGGCGTGCATCGGCTGTGGAAGCGCCACTTCGTGGCCGTCAGCGGCGTGCGTCGCGGCGACCGCGTGCTGGATCTGGCCGGCGGCACCGGCGACATCGCCGCGCTGCTCAAGCCCGTCGTCGGCGACGAGGGCGAGGTGGTGGTCGGCGACATCAACGCGGCGATGCTCGGCGTCGGCCGCGACCGCATGACCGATCGCGGACTGGTCGCCGGTTTGCACTGGGCCCAGCTCAACGCCGAAGTGCTGCCGTTCCCCGACAACAGCTTCGACGCGGTGACGATGGCGTTCGGCCTGCGCAACGTCACCGACAAGGACAAGGCGCTGGCCGATATCTGCCGCGTGCTCAAACCGGGTGGCCGCCTGCTGGTGCTGGAGTTCTCCAAGGTACGCAGCGAGCTGTTCGGCAAGCTGTACGACTTCCACTCGTTCAAGATCCTGCCGAAACTGGGCCAGCTGTTCGCCGGTGATGCCGCCAGCTACCAGTATCTGGCCGAGTCAATCCGCAAGCACCCCGATCAGGAAACCCTGAAGGGCATGATGGAACGCGCCGGTTTCGGCCGCGTCGAAGTGCGCAATCTCAGCAACGGCATCGTGGCGATTCATCGCGCATACAAGCTGTAGCGTTGCCACGGGCAGGTGCCGGTCGACTGATCCAGGTCAGGGGCCGCGCACCGGCAGCGGCGTATGTTGGGGCTCCCTCTCCCGCGAGTTCCGCACCATGTCCGCCGATACCGTCATCCAACAAAATGTCCACACCTTCGACGCGCGCGGCGTGGCGCGGCGCTTCCGTCATTCGGCGATCTTCGGCGCGATCGACGTGCTGCGTTCGGGCGAGACGATGCGCTTCGTCAACGACCACGATCCAATACCGCTGATTGCGCAGCTGCGCGAGCGGCTCGGCGAGCATCTCACGGTGACCTATCAACAGCGCGACCCGGGCGCGATCGTGATCGACTTCGGCATCATCGGCATGCCGTTCGAGTGATGAGCTACCCCGCTTTTTACGACGAAGCACCCCGCATTGCGATGCGCGATCCACTGGCCGCCCTGCTCGGCGCCGCTGACGATGGGCTGCTGGAATACCGGTATCTCGACGCGGTGCGCCTGGCCGGCCATTCCTGCCCGACCGTGGCCGGTGCCTATCTGATGGCACGCGCTGCGCTACGGGCGCTGTATCCGGACGAACTGGCCGAACGCGGCGGCATCGCAGTGCAGATGCCGGCAGCGGAAGACGACGGAGTCACCGGCGTGACTGCGCAGGTGCTGACGCTGATCACCGGCGCCGCGGCGGCCAACGGCTTTCATGGCATCGGCGGACATTTCGTGCGGCAGTCGCTGCTGAGTTACGTGGCGTCATCGCCCAGTGGAGCTATTCATTTCAGCCGGCGCGATAGCGGCGCCGCCGTGGCGGTGGAACTGGATTTGGGCTCCGTTCCGGCACCCACCCACTTGCGTGAATTGTTGGGCGCGGCACTCGCTCCCGCTGCCACGGCCGAACAGCGCGCCGCGTTCGCGCAGGCATGGCAGGGTCGCGTGCAGCGTCTGTTGCTGGAGCACGCCGACGACCCGCAAGTGCTGCGGCTGACGCGCCTGCACTGATCACGACAGCTCGCACTCCTGCACCCGGGGCGCCGCGATCGGCGGCGCCCGCCTGCGCGCATTGGCCAGCACCACACCGCCCACGGTGATCGCGCCGCCGACCAGGATCAGCGCGTTCGGCACCTCGTGCAGCCACAACCAGCCGATCAGCAGCGCGATCGGCGGCGACAGGTAGATGAAGCTGCTGACCCGCGACGCGGACGCGCGGTGCACCGCCATGTTCCACGCGAGATAGCCGACGAAGGTCGGCGCGATGCCCAGCCACAGCAGCGCAGCGATATGCTGCCATGACGCCTGCGCCAGCGCCTGCGGCAGGTGCCAGCCGAACGGCAGTGCCGCGAGCGTGCCGGCGAAGAACGCGAACGCGGTGACACCGAGCATGCTGTTGCGCGCGAACAGCGCCTTCTGACCCACGAAGAAGATCGCCGAGACGGCCACGCAGACCAGCACCAGCAGCGCCTTCGGATCGACCTCCACCCGCTCGCCGCTGGCCAGCACCACCAGCACGGTGCCTAGCAGGGCCACGCCAAGCCCGATCCAGGTGCGCAGCGTCAGTCGCTCACCCAGCCAGAACGCCGATACCGCCGCGGTCGCCGCCGGCACCAGCGAAATCAGGATCGAGGCGGTGCCGCTCGCGATGCGTGTCTCGGCGTAGTTCAGGCACAGATGATAGACAGTGAGGCCGAGCACGCCGAGCAGGGCCAGCTGCGGCCAGTCGCGCAGCGCCGGCAGCGGCGCGCGCCTCACCAGCAACAGCATGGCGAAACACAACGAGCCGATCAGCAGCCGCGCGAACGCGACCTCGCCGGGCGTGAACGCGGGCAACGCATAGGCGATTGCGGCGTACGCCGACGACCAGGTGAGCAGGGCAATCGCGATGGCGATCAGGGCGCGGCCATCGAGACGTTCAACGGTATTCATGGGGACGAATTCAGGGTGGGGAAGTGCGCATCCTAGTCTTGCCGATGACGCCGGGGAATAATGCATCGGATCGTTTTCATGATGCTTCGCCAACGATCGAAGCGAACCACGAGGTATTCAGCCTTGGAATCGAAAGTCATGGAACCAAAGCCGGAACTGGACAGCAAGGACTGGCAGCTGCTGGAAGCGCTGCAGCGGGACGCACGCCTGGGCTACGCCGAGCTGGGCCGCACGGTGCGGCTGTCCGCGCCAGCGGTGGCCGAGCGGGTGAAGCGGCTGGAGGAGGCCGGCGTGATCAGCAGCTATCGCGCCACGGTCAATCCGAAGCGGCTCGGCTACGGCATCAGCGCGATGGTTCGCTTGCGCTGCGACGGCATCACCTGCGCCCGCATCGGCGCGCTGGTGGAGGACATCCCCGAGGTGCTCGAATGCCGCCGTCTGGCCGGCGAGGATTCAGCCCTGCTGCATGTGGTGGCGATGTCGATCAGCCACCTGGAATCGGTGCTCGACCGCCTGCTGAAAACCGGCGCCAGCAACAGCACCACGACCCTGATCGTGTTGCAGACGCCGCACGAAAACCGCCCGTTGACCCACGCGATGTGGAACGCGGCGGTCGCCCTGTCGCGCGATTGAACGTCATCCCGATCATGCATGCTGGCGACGGCTGGAGCCCGATTTCGATTCGGGCCTATCATCGACCTCGATGTTGCCAAGCGTAGTCGACCACCCTTCCCCAGCGACCGATCCGATGACCGACCAACCCACCGTCAAGCCCGCGACCCCGTCCAGCGACGCGCCGCTCAACCCCGAACGCCGTCGCCTGCTCGGCGGCATCGCCGTAGCCGGCGCGGCCTTCACCCTCGGCAGTTGCGCCCCGCGCGATGGCAGCCGCGCGGCTTCGGCCGGCACGCACGAACTGCCCGCCGCGGCGCTCGACGCGCTGCTGCGCCAGCACATCCAGCAAGTGGTGGTGCTGTACGCCGAGAACCGCAGCTTCAACAACCTGTTCGCGCATTTCCCCGGGCTGGCGCAGCCGCTGCAGGATCTCGACGCGCCCGCATACCGCCAGCGCGATCGCGACGGCAGCCTGCTCGGCACGCTGCCGCCGATCTGGGGCGGGCTGGCACCACGGGAGCAAATGATCGATGGCCGCCACTACCATATTGATGAACAAGCGCTCAGCGGCCTGCCGAACCGCCCGTTCGCGCTGCACACGCCCGATGGCGCCGCGTTGCCGCATGGCGTGGTCACGCGCGATCTGGTGCACCGCTTCTACGAGAACCAGCTGCAGATCAATGGCGGCAAGAACGATGGCTTCGTCGCCTGGGGCAATACCGGCGCGATGACGATGGGTCACTATGCCGACGGCGCGAACCTGCGCCTGTGGCAGCTCGCGCAGCAATACACCTTGTGCGACAACTTCTTCATGGGCGCATTCGGCGGCTCGTTCCTCAACCATCACTACCTGGCCGCCGCGCAACCACCGTTCTATCCGCATGCCGACCAGGGCCCGGCGAAATTCCAGATCGCCGTGATCGAGGGCGACGACCCCAGCGGTATTCGTCCGAAACTGGCCGACGACTCTCCGGCCAGCGCGCTGCAGGGCCGCTCGAAATTCGCCGCGCCCGATGCGCTCACGCCGGACTTCTGGGCGGTCAACACGATGGGCCCGGCGTATGCGCCGGCATTCACCCATGACCCGCACGATCCGCTGCGCGCCGACGCGAACAGCCCGACCACGCTGCCGCCGCAGGCGCACCTGACCATCGGCGATGTGCTGTCCGAAGCGGGCGTCGACTGGGCCTGGTATGCCGGCGGCTGGCAGCTGGCGCTGGACGGGCATGGCGACGGCGACCATCACCTCTTTCCGGAAACCCCCAATTTTCAGATCCACCATCAGCCGTTCAACTACTTCCGCCAGTTCGCGCCGGGCACCAAGGCGCGCCAGCAGCATCTGCGCGACGCCGGTACCGGTGCCGGCGCCGACAGCAATCATTTCATCGCCGCGATCGAGGCCGGCACGCTGCCGCCAGTGACGTTCTACAAGCCGCAGGGCGACCTCAACATGCACGCCGGCTATTCCAGCGTGGCCGCCGGCGACCAGCACCTGGCGCAGGTGATCGACGCATTGCAAAAAAGCCCGCAATGGCCGCACATGCTGGTGGTGATCACGGTGGACGAGAACGGTGGCTGGTGGGATCACGTGGCGCCGCCCAAGGGTGATCGCTGGGGCCCGGGTTCGCGCGTGCCGGCGCTGCTCGTGTCACCGTTCGCGAAGAAGGGTTTCGTCGACCACACGATCTACGACACCGGCTCGATCCTGCGCTTCATCGCCCGCCGCTTCGGCCTGCGGCAACTGCCCGGACTCAAGCTGCGCGATGCCGCGATGATCGCCGCCGGCGGACCACCGCCCGGCGACCTCACCGCCGCCCTGCAGTTCCACGCCAGCTGATAGCCGGCCTACCGGACCCAACTCATGCGCCAGATGTACCCCGAGATCGAGCCGTACCAGACCCACCGCCTCGCGGTCGATCCGCTGCATACGCTCTACGTGGAGGAGTGCGGCAACCCTGCCGGGCTGCCGGTGATCTTCCTGCATGGCGGCCCGGGGGCCGGGCTGGCCGCCTATCACCGGCGCTTCTACGATCCGGCACGCTACCGCATCGTGTTGTTCGACCAGCGCGGCGCCGGCCAGTCCACCCCGTTCGCCGAACTCACCGACAACACCACCTGGCATCTGATCGCCGACATCGAGACGATCCGCGCGCAGCTCGGCATCGAGCGCTGGGTGGTGTTCGGCGGCTCATGGGGCTCGACGCTCGCACTGGCGTATGCGCAGACCCATCCGGAGCGCGTGCTCGGGCTGGTACTGCGCGGCATCTTCCTGGGCCGACCGCAGGAGCTGCGCTGGTTCAACGAAGTCGACGGCGGCGCCGCGCAGATCTTTCCCGAACGCTGGGCACGCTTCCTTGAATTCATTCCGCTGGAGGAACGCGGTTCGATGCTGGACGCCTACTGGCGCCGCCTGACCAGCAATGACGAAGCGATGCGCTTGGCCGCCGCCCAGGCGTGGAGTGCATGGGAAGGCGGCAGCACCACCTTGCTGCACGATCCCGACGGCGCCGGCGATTTCGAGGACCCGCACAAGGCAGTCAGCCTGGCCGTGATGGAGGCGCACTACTTCCGCCACGCGATCTTCCTCGAACCGGACCAGCTGCTGCGCGACATCGCTTGCATCCGGCACCTGCCGGCCACCATCGTGCAAGGCCGCTACGACATCATCTGCCCGATGCGGAGCGCGTGGGATTTGAGCCAGGCATGGCCCGAAGCGCACCTGCACGTGGTGCTGGCCGGCCACAGCGCCGCCGATCCGGCGATCGTCGACCAGCTGGTGCAGGCGACCGACCGGCTGGCCGATCGCTACGCGTAAACAGGCTTGCCACGCTCACGGCGTGGCGGTGGCTTCGACCGGAATCAGGTCCGGCTGCGCCTGATACCAGCGCTGGGCATGCAGCAGATGGAATTGGCGCTTGCCATCGGCCAGCGCCACGCCCAGCCCCAGCACCCCCCAGCGCGCATAGAGATCGCCGCTCGGCTTGCCGTCGCGTATGCGCAGATGCGCGAACAGGTCGACGCGCTGGTTGCTGGCGACCAGATTGTCTAGGATGAAGTCGCCGTGCTGCGCCTCGACCTCGGCGTGTGCCGTGGCCCGCCCGTCGTCGATCACCTTGGTGATCCACTTGGGAAACGCGCTGCGATCGGCAAACAGCGACAGCAGCATGCTGACGTCCTTCATCACCAGCGTGGCGCTGCCGCGCACGCGCATCGGACGATCCCAATCCAGCCGGCCATCCTGCAGGGTGATCTTTGCCCACCACGGCGGCGCATTCGAACCCTCCACGCGGATGCCATCCAGACCCAGCGTGAAGTCCTGCAGGTCGAAGGCATGGCCGGCGCGCTTCTTCGCACGGTCGATCCGCGTATCCATGTTGAGCTTGCCGATGAGGTGCGACACCCCCAGCGCCAGTCGCGCGGCCGAACTGCTCATCTGCATCCGCCCCGCACTCACATCGCCGTTGCCATCGACGGTGAAGTCGGTGGACATGTGGCCGCTGCCGTGCAGGAAATACAGGCTCTTGCCGGGCAGATAGCGGTTGTAGGCGCGCAGGTCGGGAATGTCCGCATCGGCGAAATGGAGTCGGGCGGTAAACGCCCGGCGGAACTGCGCCAGATCGTCCGACGACTGCAGATTCACCTGCAGAGCGCGGCCGCGCAGATAGGCCATCGTCGGCGCGCCGCCCGGCGGCCCGGGGAAGCGGGGCGTCACCCGCAACCCCCCCAGGCGCAAAATAAACAAAGCCAGCATAAAAACAAACACAAAAAAAACACAAAAAATCAAAATCAAAATTAAAAAAAAAAAAAAAAAAAAAAACCAAAAAAAAAAATATTTATAAAAAATATATAAACCCAAAA
>JBEPVP010000008.1:0-37063 GCA_041690935.1 Rhodanobacter sp. | reverse complement strand
TGGAGGGCTCGGTGGCCTACGGCGACTTCACCGGCAGGCGGCATTCGGCTTGCCGCTTGCGTGCCGCCGCGACGCCCTTCTGATCGCTCGCGTGCTTGCGCGCTTCGATGATCACCTGCCAGTTGCGTTCGCACATACTGCCGTGCCGCGACCCCTGCTGCCACGATTGCATGGCCAGGTCCTGCGCCGTCGCGTAGTCGCCGCGGGCCAGCGCGGTCTCGGCATGCTGGTGCAGCTGTTCCGGCCAGCTCGGCGCGGCGGCCGGTGCGGCCACCGTCGCCGGGGTCAGCACCGCGGCGCTGCTGCCGGCGGCCCGCAGCGGCGCCAGCGATTCGAACTTGTCCTGATACTCGTCGGTGATCTGCTTCGCGTCCTCGGCGCCGCGGATCACCCTCGGCGTGATCAGCACGATCAGCTCGGTACGATCGCGTTTGCGGTTGGTGCTGCCGAACAGGCGACCCAGCACGGGAATCCGGTTGAGCCCGGGCACGCCGGTGTCGGTATTACCCTCGTCCTGCTGGATCAGGCCACCGAGCAGCACGGTCTGCCCGCTCTGTACCGCTACCTGGGTCGCCACATCACGCTGCGCGATGGTGAAGTTACCCTGCGCATTGGGTGCGCCGAGCGTAGCGCTGACCTGCTGGTGAACGTTGAGATATACCAGGCCACCCGGATTCACACGGGGCTGCACATCGAGAATCACACCGGTGGGAAGATACGTCACGTTGCTGGCCGTTGCATCCGTGGTGCCCGTGCCCAGGCCAATGAACGAGGTCTGATTGACGGGTACCTGATTGCCGACCTGGATATGCGCTTTCTGGTTGTTGAGCACGACCATCGACGGCGCCGACAGGGTCTTGGTATTACCGCTGGTTTCCAGCGCACTGAGCGCCACCTGCATGTGGCTATTGATGAACGAATAGAACAGCGCATCGCCGGTGTTGTAGGTGTTGCCGCCCTGACCCAGCGCGATCTGACGATGGCGATACGGCTGACCGGGGGTGACGCTGCCGTTGCTGTTGGTGGTGCTGCCGGTCAGTCCTTCCAGATACCACTGCACGCCGAACTGGAATTCGTTGGTGAGCGTCACCTCCAGAATGCGCGTCTCGATCTGCACCTGCAGCGGCACGTTGTCCAGCTTCGCGATCGCCGCCTTGATCTCCTCCCATTGCGACGGACGCGCGCGCACCAGCAGCTGATTGTTGTTGTCGACCGAGCCGATCCGCACGCTGCCGTCACTGGAGCTGTACTGCTGGTCGGCCGGCGCGGCGCCGCTGTTACTGTTGCTCTCACCCATGCTGCTGCTACCGAATCCGGACGAGCTTCCGCCCTGACCGCCGGCAATCGTTCCACTGCCATCGCGGCTGCCGGGCATGGTTCCTCCGATGCCGCTATTGAAGCCGGAAGCACCGCCCGCATTGTTCAACCCGCTTGAACCTATTGAGCCCGCCGAGTTGCCGAAGCTGCCGGCGGTGCTGCCCATGCTGCCCGCATTGGTATTGTCGGCGCTGCCCAGCGTGCCGGCGCTCAGGCCCGGCCCGACCTGGCCGCCGTTGTCGCCGCCGTTGCCGGCACCGTTGGTGTAGATCTGCGCCAGATACTTGGCCAGGTCCGAAGCCTTGATGTTGCGCACGTCATACACGAACAGCTGCGGCTCGTTGCCGCCGCCACGGTCGATCTTGCTGATCCAGTCACCCACTTCCTGCAGATAGGCCGGCTGGGTACTGATCACCACGATCGCATTGGTGCGCTCGATCGGAATGAAACGCAGCATGCCGGCCAGCGGGGTGTTGCCCTGCGTACCAAACATGCCGTCGAGTTTCGGCATCAGTTCGCCGACCTTGGCGTATTGCAGATTGAACACGCCCACCGACATGCCGCGCAGCCAGTCGACGTCGAACGTGCGCACCATGCTCTGGTAATTGGCCAGTTCCTGCGGCGTGCCGGACATCACCAGCAGGTTGCGCGCCGGGTCCACCAGCAGCACCGACTCGGGGCGCGCGAATGGCTTGATCAGCTTCTGCATTTCGGTGGCGGAGATGAAGCGCAGCGGAAACAGCCGCGCCTGCATGCCACCCCTGGGCGCCGTGGCGCCGAGACTGGGCACCATGTTGCCGGCCACCGCGTCCTTGGTCGGCATCACCACGTAACCGCCGTTGCGTTGCACCAGCGCGTTGTTGGTCCACGACAACAGGGTTTCCAGAATCGGCAGCGCCTGGCTGGAATCCACCGGCTCGGAGGTGGAGAAGGAAATATTGCCCTGCACGCCGGGCACGATCGTGTAGTTCTGCTTGAGCAGATCGCCGAGGATCGCCTTGACCACCGCCTGCACCGGCTGGTTCTCGAAGTTGAAGGTGACCGCGCCATCGCCGGTGGCCGCCGGACGCGGCTGGCTCAGCGCACCGGGGTGGATGAACTGGCCGCTGCCGCGGCTGATCTCCGGTTGCGCGGTTGCTTCCTGCGAGGTCGTGGTGCCGTTGTTCAACGGCAGCGGCGCCGGCACCGGATTGTGGGTGCCGGCCATCGCCTCGCGCTGCAGCGCGCCGTTGTCTTTCGGCTGCGGCAGGCTGGCGCAACCGGCCATGCACACGGCGACGGCAAGCGTGGCGGTGCGCAGGACTTGCTGGGGGAGTGTGCGGAACATGGATCAACGTTCTCCTTCATTGGCCGCGGCGGCGCGTGCGGCCCGACGTTTCTGGATGTTCTTGCGCAGCCGGTCGGCTGCCGATTCCGCGGCATGATCGGATGCCGGCCGTTGCTTGGGTGTTACCACCGGCGGCACGATCACGTCGCCGTTGCCGGAAAGCGTCCCTGGCCGGGGCGTGTCGTCGGCGTCCGGCACGTCGGCGCCGGCGCCGAGGTTCGGCTGCTCGGAGTGGGGGCCTTCGGGCTTGCTTTCGTCGATCGGGGCGCCGGAGGGAAGCTTCAGTTCGGTGCGTCCCGCCGATGAATCGAACAGGGCCGAACGCGGGTGGACCTCGACCAGGGTCACGCTGCCATCGCGCAGCGACTCGCCTTCGTGCAGGCGCACCTGCTTGTCGCCATTGCGGTCGTGCAGCAGGGCCATGCGCAAGCCGGGGGTGAGGATGATGCCGGTCAGGTCCAGGTCGCCCAGGCTGCTGCTGCCGGCGGCGGCGCGCGCCGCCGGCTTGCGCTCGGGGTTGAACAAGGGCTTTTGCCAGACCAGCGCAAACTGCTGCAGCGGCACCGGCTGCGGCAGGCTGTCGGCTTTGCCGGCCGGCGGCAGCGGCGCCGGCGCCCGCGGCGGATTCCACTGCGGGTCGCGGCCGATGCCGCTCAGCAACAGCAGCAGCACGGCGCCGAACAGCACCGCGATCGCCGCCAGGATCGGCGTCAGTTGACGCTGGTTGGCGGCGTTCACGGCGTGCCTCCCGTGGCATCGGCCGACGCGGTGGGCGCCAGCGGCGCCGCGTGCGCCGGCCGCACATAGCCGGACACGGTGAACTGCACTTCCAGCGCCGCCGCATGATCCTGCTGCGCCGCCACCGGGTTGCGATAGATGCTGAGATCGTCGATGAACAGGTACGGCGTACCCTGCTCCAGCGCCTGCAGCACGGCCGCCAGCGTCTGGATGTCGCAGCTCAGGCTGATGCTTACCGCCGCCTGACGGTACGGCTCGCCGGGCGTGGCCGCCGGACTCGGCAACGGCATCTTCTGGCTCACCACGCAGCTGCCGCCGCCGGTGTTGGCGGCGACCACATCGACCACGCGCTGCATCAGGTCGGCCGCGGCGGTGTTCGGATCATCCGCAGCGAGGAACGCGATGCTGGCGGCCTGGCCGGCACCCAGCGCGGCGATGCGCTGCTGCAGCGCCGGTTTCTCGGCGATCGCCGCGGCATAGCGGCTGTGCGTATCGCGCAGCTCGGCCATGTCGCCGCGAATCTGATGCAATGGCGCCACGAACCACCAGTGCAGCAGCACGAAATAACCCAGCAGCAACGCCAGCAGCAAGAGCAGGATCGCCGCGATGCGGCTGTCGCGCGGACTCAGTGCGGCCATCTTCATGGCGTGTCCCCCTCGTCCGACGCCGCCGAGGCGGGCGGCTTCGACGCGCCGGTGCTCGGCTGGTTGACCCGCGCGGTCAGGTAGAAGCGCTCCTTGCCGGTGGTCGGATCAGGCTGGATGCTGCCCTGGAAACTGGCGTCGGTGATCAAGGGCGAATCCTTCAACGCATCGAGCAGCTTGGCCGCCTGTTTGCTCTGTCCCTGAAAACCGATCTGGCCGCTGTTGTCGACGTTGAAACGCTCCAGCCAGGCGCTGTCCGGCAGGCGCGTGGTGGCTTCCTGCAACAGGCCGAGCATGCTCACGGTGTTCTTCTTGCGCTGGGCCAGGAAGCCGGCGGCGCCGGCGTTGTCCTGCAGTTGCTGACGCAGCGCCGCAACCTGCTGCGCCTCGCCATGCATGCTCTCGACCTCGGTCTGCATCTGGGTGAGCGCCACGCGCCGGTTGTGCAGCCACTCGCCCAGCCCCAGCAGCAGCAGCAACACGCAGGCGGCGGCCAGCGCCAGGTTCAGGCGCCGACGCGGGCGTGCGCGGTGCGGCAGCTGTTCCGCCGGCAGCAAATTGACGCCGAGGCGGTGGTTGCCCTCCGCGACATCGACCGCATCGACCGCGATGCCTTGCGCGCGCAGCAGGGCCAGCAATGGATCGAGCGTGCCGCGCGTGGCTGCCACCAGTTCCGCCTGGAAACGGCCGGCGGTGGCCGGCACCGCGAGTTCGCGCACCGCGTAATACACCTGCGCAATGGTGAACGGGGTCTGCCGATCCATCTCGAAGGCGACGACTTGCTGCAGGTTGTCGCGGGCGGCCAGCGGCAACGTCAGCGTGCGCTGCAACACCACGGCCGCCGGCAACAGCAGGGCCAGCCGCCGATCCTCGCGATCCACGCCGCGCAACGCGGTGGCCAGCGCCGCCGGTGGCATGCGGGCATCGCCGGCGGTGGGGTCGGTGCCGTCATCCCAGCTGGCGAGCGGCTCGGCCTGGCCGCTGCGGCGCAAGCTCCATTGCGTACCCGTGTGCTGCAGCAGATGCCAAACCGCGCCGCTGCCGAACCAGCCACGCCAGCGCAGCGGCAGCAGGGCGCGCAGCTCGCCGCCCCACCAGCCGAGGAATCCCGGCAGTGGCGAAGCCCGCCAGCCGCGGCGCAGACGATCCACCCACGGCCGCAACGATTGCGTTGCCGTACTCATTCCGTTTCTCCCTCCCGCCAGCGCAGCACCGCGTACGATGGTGCCTGCTCCGACTGCAGACGCACCGTGATGCGCAGGATGGCGCGTGTGCCGTCGGCCAGGGTGGCCTCCGAGCGAATACTATGCGTCGTTCCGTTGTTCAGGACCAGACTCGGATCGTTCGCCTGTTTGCGCCGCACCACCTCAATAGCCTGCTGTTGTTGCGGAGTCATGCCCGGGATCGCGGCCAGCGCCAGCGGCGGGGCGATATCCGGATCCGGACTGGCGTGGCCCGACCAGATCGTGATCACGTCCGCCACCTGCCCGTACAGCGCCGGCGTGATACCCAGCACCATCTGCAATTCCTCGACGCTGGCGAAGGGCCCGTTGCGCGGGCCGTAATCGCGCCCGGCGGCCTGATAGGCCGCGCGCTGGCTGGCGGCATCGCCTTCGAGGCCGACCGGGCTGCGCCAGTCCACCACATGAGCGGCCAGCACCTGCGCCTGCGCTTGCGGCATCCCGGTGCCCTGAAACAGACCTTGCAGCACCTCGGGCGAGGCCGCGTTGAGGTCGACCTTGCCGGCCTCATCGATCGACGACAGCGTGACCACCGCATGGTCGTAGTGGAACGTATAGACCCGCCCGTCGCCGATCCAGCGCTGCTTCATCACCGGATCCTGCAAGCCATATACAGCCCGCATCAGGCCGGCCTCGGCAGCGTAATGCGCCTGGGTCCGGGCAAACTGATAACGCGCCTGCAGGCCTTCGGTACGTGCCAGCGCGGCATAGCCGCCGAGCAGGATCGCCAGCAGGGTGCACGCCCACAGCACCAGCAGCAGGGCAACCCCGCGCTGGGCGGTACGTCGTGGCAATGACCGGCGCTTCATTGGGTGTTCCGGCTGCGGAGGCTCATGCGGCGCAAGACGGTCTGCGCCGGATTGACCCGCAACGGCACGTCCAGCTGCGGCCAGTCGACGTTGCCCAGTGCCTGCAGCTTGATGCTGACCAGTTGCGGCAGCAGCCGTCCATCGGCCCAGGTCTCGCTCCACGGCACGGCGGCGCCCTGCGCATCGACACCGCGATAGCTGAAGCTGCCGGCCTTGAGGTGATCGAGCAACACCTGCGGCTCACCCAACGGCTGCGGCGACTCGCCGTCCGGCGGCAGCAGGGCCAGGCTCAACTCCAGGCGCAGGCCGCCATGTCCGTCGTCGACCAGTTGCAGCCGCTGCAATTGCGGACCGAGCTTGCCCAGATAGCCGGGCAGGGGAGCGACATAGCGCATCTCGTGTGCGTGCCCGATGAAATAGATCGATTCGCCGTGGTCGGTCTGGGTGATCGGCTGGGTCAGGCTCTGCGCCAGTTCGCGCCGCAGGAACTGCTGGGCAGAGCGGATCTGATCGATCCGGTCGATCGCTGCCGTGCCCGAGCGCACGCTGTGGGTGGCGGTGCGGATGCCCGAATACACGCCGACCAGCAGCAGCGCCAGCAGCACCAGCGAGGCGAGCACTTCGAGCAGGGTGAAACCGGCCACGCGCTTCATGGGGATGCCTGCGTGTTGTCGGCATCGGCATCCGCGGCGCTCAGTCGCAACGTGCGGAAATGGGCTGAACGGGGGTGCACCGCCGGCCCCCACATCACGGCCAGGTCCAGCTGGTAAAGACGCAGCGGCGCAGCCGGCCCGGCGGCACCGGGCGCATTCCACGGCGTCACATCGAGTTGCCAGCGGTACTGCGAGTCGAACCGGCCCGAGCTGATGCCCGGTCTGATCGGCTCGCCCACGAACGCGCTGTCGAGCAGGCTGCGCGCCCACATCGCCGCCTCGCTGTGTTCGGCCGCATTGTGGGTCAGGCTGATCGACGCGCCGGCCACCTTCATCAGCGCAGTAAACGCGATCGCCAGCAGCATGATCGCCGCAATCACTTCGAGCAGGCTGAAGCCCTGCTGCGATCCTGAGCGCGAGCGATTCATCGCGCCGCCACCGTGTCGACCACGCGCACTTCGCCGGTCAGCCAGGACACGTTGACATGCCACTGGCGCTTGCCGCTCTGCAAGGTGATGCGCCCGCCGGTCGAACTGCCGTCGGGGAAGAAGCGGATGCGCCCGGTATGCTCGTTCGGCTGATCCGCCTTGGCGCTGGTGATGCTCACGTGCAGGCCCTTGGGCAGGCGCACGTCTTTCTGTTTCACGTTGCGGTAGCTGTTCGCGCGGGTATCGATGTCGAAGTTCTGATCCTGCCCGCGCACGATCGCCTGCGCGCGGGTGGCGCGCAACGCACCGGCCAGTTCGCTGCTGGCCGCGCGCACGCGCGCACTGGCCAGGCCCTGCGTCACCGAGATCGACACCGCCGCCACTGCAATGCCGATCAACAGGATCACCGCCAGCATTTCCAGCAGGGTGAAACCGTTGGCGCGCGAAGCCTCCATGTTTACTGCCAGTTACCCACGTCCTTGCTGTAACCGTCGCCGCCCGGCTTGCCGTCCTGGCCGTAGAAGATCAGGTCGAAGCTGCCGTGCTGGCCCGGATACTGATAGCCGAAGGCATGCCGCCACGGATCGTTCAGGTCGGACTCCTTGGCATACGGTCCCTGCCAGTTCGGCGCGTTGGCCGGCTTGACCGCGAGCCCCTCCAGCTGCTGCGGCGGCGTGCCATTGTCGAGCGCGTAGTTCTCGATCTTCTGGCTCAGCGTCATCAGTTGCGCCTTGCCGGCGCCGTACTTGCCCTTGTCGACGTTCTTGCCGACCTGGGTCACCACCACGGCGCCGATGATGCCGATCAGCACGATCACCGCGAGCATTTCCAGCAAGGTGAAACCGGCGTTCGAGTGGATGCGGCGTGGTTGCCTGTATTGCATGTGGATTACCTCGGATTGCGAAGGGAATGCGGGTCTACTGGATATTGCTGGTCAGGCTGAGCAGCGGCAGCAGGATGGCCGCCATGATGATCGCCACCATCACCGTCATCACGATGGTCAGCGCCGGTACCAGCGCGGCCAGCAGACGGTCGATCGCTCGTCTGGACTCAAGTTCAAAGGTGTCGGCCACTTTCAGCAGCATGCCGTCGAGCTGGCCGGCCTCCTCACCAACCTGCACCATCTGCATCGCCAGCCGCGGGAACAGTTTGGACTGGCCCAGCGCCAGGCTCAGCCCGGCGCCGCCCTTGACCTGTTCATGCGCCGCGCTCAATGCCGTATCCAGCGCCAGATTGCTGGTGACCTGGCGCGCAATGGTCAGCGCGCTCAGCAGTGGCACGCCGTTCTTGAGCAAGGTGCCGAGCGTGCGCGCGATCCGCGCGGTCTCCACCTTCAGCAGCAACGGGCCGATCAGCCGCAGACTCAACAAGCGGGTATGCCAGGCCAGTCGCGCGGCCGGATCGCGCAGGCGCGCGCGCCAGGCGAACAGGCCGCCGCCGAGCAGCAGCAGGATCAGCCACCACCACGCCTGCAGCGTGTTGCCGAGCACCAGCACCGCCTCGGTGATCCACGGGATCGGTACCTGCATGTCCTCGAAGATCGGCACGAACTGCGGCACTACGTAGGCCAGCAGCAGTACCAGCGAGCCGAGCACGCCGACCATCAGGAACGCCGGATAGATCAGCGCATTGACGATACTGCCGCGCATGGCCTGTGCGCGCTCGAGGTAATCGGCCAGCCGGCGCAGGGTTTCTTCCAGCGAACCACCGGCCTCGCCGGCGCGTACCAGGCTGACGTACAGCTTGGGGAAGATGCCGTGCTCCTCGTCCAGCGCCGAGGACAAGGTGTTGCCGCCGCGCACGCGATCGCGCACGCGCTCGATCAGTTTCTTCGCACTCTCGCTCTCGGGCAGATCCAGCAGAATGCCGAGCGCGCGATCCAGCGGCTGGCCGGCGCCGAGCAGGGTCGCCAGCTGATGGGTGAACTGGGCCAGCTGGTCGCCGGTGAACGGACCGCGCTTGAATAACGCCGCGAAGCCGCTGGCACCGCCGGTGCCATCGGCCGGCTGTGCTTCCAGCGGGGTGTGGCCCTGGTCATGCAGGCGGCCAATCACTTCCTCGACGCTGGCGGCTTCCATCTGCCCGTGCAGCGTCTCGCCCACATCGCTGATCGCCTTGTAGCGGAACTGGGTCATTGGGGGGCCGGGAATAGGGAATGGGGAATAGGGAATCGGAAAAGCTCCGTGCTTCCCGCCCGCGACGCATGTCCGGCCTCCCGCAGCATCAGGGCGAGATATCGCGGGATCGCGGCCAGGCCCGCTCTACGATTCCCGATTCCCCATTCCCGATTCTCAGCCGTCCTGCGTGACACGGAGCACCTCCTCCAGCGTGGTGACACCGGCGACCGCCTTGGCGATGCCGTCTTCGTACATCGTGCGCATGCCTTCGGCGCGGGCCTGCTTCTCGATTTCGCCAGCGTCGGCGCGCTGCATCACCAGGCGGCGCAGCGGATCGCTCATGGTGAGGAACTCCATGATCGCGCGGCGGCCGTGGTAGCCGCTGGGATTGGCCGCGCTGCTGCCCGGTTTCCACAGCCGGATCGGCCGTTCGTCGGTGTATTTCTCCAGCTCGAATTGCGCGACTACCTCGGGCAATGCCTCATACGGAATCGCGGTTTCCGGATCGAGCCGGCGCACCAGCCGCTGCGCCAGGATGCCGTTGATGGTGGAACCGAGCAGGTAATCCTCCACGCCCATGTCGAGCAGGCGGGTGATGCCACCGGCGGCGCTGTTGGTGTGCAGCGTGGACAGCACCAGATGACCGGTCAGCGCGGACTGGATCGCGATGCGGCAGGTTTCCAGATCACGCATCTCGCCGATCATGATCACGTCCGGATCCTGCCGCATGATCGAGCGCAGCGCGCCGGAGAAATCCAGCCCGATCTGCGGCTTCACCTGGATCTGGTTGATGCCTTCGAGCTGGTACTCGACCGGGTCCTCGACGGTGATGATCTTGACGTCGTTGGTGTTGATCTGCGACAGCGCGGTGTACAGCGTGGTGGTCTTGCCGGAGCCGGTCGGACCGGTGACCAGCAGGATGCCATGCGGCTTTTCCAGCACGTCGACGAAGCGCTGCTGGAAACTGTCGGTGAAACCGAGCGAGGCGAAGTCGAACACCACCGATTCGCGATCGAGGATGCGCATCACCACCGACTCGCCGAAGCTGGTCGGCACCGTCGATACGCGCAGGTCCAACTCCTTGCCTTGCACGCGCAGCTGGATGCGGCCGTCCTGCGGCAAGCGGCGCTCGGCGATGTTCAGCCGCGCCATGATCTTCACGCGCGAGATCACCGCCGCGGTGGAACTGGATGGCGGCGCTTCCACTTCATGCAATACGCCGTCGATGCGATAGCGCACCTTCAAGCGGTTCTCGAACGGTTCAATATGGACGTCCGAAGCGCGCTGTTCGACGGCGCGTTGCAGGATCAGGTTGACCAGCCGGATGACCGGGGCCTCGGACGCCAGATCGCGCAGGTGCTCGACGTCGTCCTCCTCGGCGGCGCTGCCGTCGAGGTTTTCGATGATCGTGCCCATCGCCGAGCGGCCGCTGCCGTAGTAGCGTTCGATCAGCCCGTCGATTTCCGAGCGCAGGCCGACGCGCAACGCGACCGGTCGCCCGGCCGCCAGCTCGACCGCCTGCAGCGGATACGGATCGGCCGGATCGGCCACGATCAGGGCCAGGCCGTGTTCGTCGTCCTGCACCGGCACCACGTGCTGCTGCTTGAGAAAGCGCAGCGACAGATCGAGATCGGCTGGTGGCAGTTCCGGTGCATCGCGCGCGGACAGCAGCGGCACCTGCAGCAGTTCCGCCCACGCTTCGGCGAGGTCGCGCTCGGACACCAGCCCGAGCCGCGCCATCAAGGTGGTCAGCGTGCCCTCGGCCGATTCCTCGTGCAGACGACGCGCGCGACCCAGATCGCTGTCTTTCATGCGGCCACGCGCGACCAGCCACGCGCAGACTTCCGCTTCGCGCGCGTCCACCGGCTTGCCGGTCCCGCTGGTCACCGGCTCAATGACTGCCGACATCCACGTACTCCACTCAGGTTGATGCGATTGCCCGGCGACGCCCCCCGACGCCCGTGCAGCAAACACCATTCGTATCACATCCCGCCGCAGACAAGCGAATGCGGCAGGTTAGGAATTTGGTAACTGGATGGTCCGCGTGCGCGGGTGAACAAGCCGAAAAAAACCGGCATCCGCTGGACGCCGGTTTCGGATTGAACGACCGCGGCCCGGATCACCGGGCCGCTGGTGACTTACCAGCCGATACCCACGCCCACGCCGCCGGACGCCTCATTGCCACTGACCGCCGCACCGAAGGTCACGTTCGCTTTCGGCGACAACTGCCGCGAATAGCCCACCGACAACGCCGCCTCGCCGTGGTAGCCGCCGACGCCCACACCGAGCCGGTTGGTCGTGTTGATGCCCTGCGTGCTGAACGCCATCTGCGCCATCGCCGTACCCATCGCACCAACCTGGTTCACACGCTTGTCCATCGTGTGGAACTGGTCGTTGACCTGGTCACGCAAAGTGTTGACATCGCTGGTGGTGGCGAAACTGCCGAGCTTCTGGTCGGTGTACGCATTCGCACTCTGCAGCGTCTGCTGCGAGCTGGCGTCGGTATAGCTCTTCGCCGTTACCATCGCCTGCTGCACCTGGCCCAGGTTCGCCGCATCGGTGCTTTGGGTGCCGGCCGCCACGTTGGTGACCTGGCGATTTTTCGCCGCCGTGCCCACCGAGACCGAATTGGCACGATCAGCCAGCGAACCCTGGCCCAGCGCCACCGCACCCGCCGCCGTGGCCGAACTGCCCTGACCGATCGCCGTACCGGACGCCGCCGTGACCGACGCACTTTCACCGACCGCGACTGCATTGGTCGCCGCCGCGACGATCGTGGTGTTGGCACCGACGGCGGTGCTGCCATCGGCATTCACCTTGGCATTGCCACCAATCGCGGTGTCATTCGCGCCGGCCGCGTAGCTGTCGCTACCCACCGCTGTGCCGCGGTTACCACCGGCGTTCGCGTTGGAGCCGACCGCCACGCCCTTGGAGCCCGCCATCACGCTGGCCGCATCGCCGCCGCCGATCGCACCATCGGTGGCCACGTGCGAATTGGTGGTACCGCCGCTGGCAAAGCCCTGCTCCAGTGAGCTCACCCGGGTGTCGATATTGGTGATGCTGGTGAGGGCTCCGTTCAGCCCGCCATTCAACGCCCCCAGTGCACCGCCCACGTTGTTGTAGCTGCCGCCCTGGATCGCGAAACTCGGCATCGTCACCGCGCCGTTGGCGCCCACCGCGGCGCCACCGCCGATCGCGGCGAGCGTATCGGTGAGCTGACCGACCGTGGCCGCATTGTCGCTCTGCGCCCCCGCCTTGACGTTGCCGATCGTGGTGCCCGCGGTGCCGGCCAGGGTGATGCTGCCCTTCGTGGCATCGTCATAGATCACCGCATTGGCAAGCTGGTTGTTCACCCCGGTCACCGCGGTCTGCAACTGCGACAGATTTATCGCATCCGTGCCCGCCGTACCGTCCGCCACGTTGGTGATCTGACGCTCGTTGCCGACGCTGCCCACCGATACCGTGTTGGCACGATCGGCCAGCGAGCCTGCGCCCAAGGCCACACTCTGATCCGCCATGGCATAGCTACTGTCACCCAGCGCCACACTGCTCTCGCCATCGGCAAGGGCACCTACGCCCGTCGCGGTGGAGAAGTCGCCATTGGCCGTGGCTGCATAGCCCAGTCCCGTACTGAGGAAACCGTTCGCCTGGCTTCGACCGCCGACAGCGGTCGCGCCAATATTGGCGGCGGTTGAGGCGTAGCCCACCGCCAGGGATTGCTGGCCGTGAGCTCCCGCGTTGGCGCCGCTGGCCAGCGCGTAGTCGCCATCGGCGACGCTGCTGTCGCCCACCGCCACGCTGCTGGCGCCGCTGGCTACTGACAGTGGGCCCACGGCGGTGGCGAAATCGTTGCTCGCCTGCGACGCGACGCCAACGGCCAACGATGCAAAACCACTCGCCACGCTTTCGCTGCCGACAGCCGTCGAGTAATCCTCGCTAGCCACCGAGCCATAGCCCGACGCCAGCGATTCCTCTCCGCTGGCCAGCGCACCGGTGCCACTGGCCGTGCTGTTGATACCAGTCGCCTGCGCGCCATCGCCATACGCCGACGCACCGGCTTGGCTGGCCGAACTGTTGCTGCCGGTGGCCACGCTGCCAGCGCCGCTGGCCTGCGCCATGTTGCCGGTCGCCACACTCTCGGTACCCGAAGCGACGCTGCCATAGCCCGAGGCGATGCTGTAATCGCCAAGCGCGCTAGTGAACGAACCCAGAGCCGACGCACCGACACCTTGCGCGACGCTAGTTGCACCCAGCGCCACGCTGTTGTCACCGTACGCGCCCGAGCCGAAGCCGTAGGCCGTGCTCTCCACACCACCGGCGTAACTGCTCGCACCCGAAGCCACCGAGTCCGTGCCAAACGCCAGCGCGCCGTAGCCGCTCGCCACACTCTCATCACCCAGCGCGGCGCTGTTCGCACCCGAAGCCACCGAATGGACACCGGATGCCTGGGCATCCTCGCTGCCATCCGTGGCGCCGTCGGCAGCGAACAGATGCGTTGCTGTCGCCGTGCTGCTGGCCAGCGTATCGAGCTGGTTCCTGTTCACGGCATCGTTGCCGGCCACGCCATCGGCCACATTGCCCACCGTCACCGGGGTCACGCCATCACCCAGCGACACCGCTGTCTTCGTCGAGTTCGTGTAGAACACCGCCGTGCTGTTGATCGTGGCGATGTCCGCCGTGTTCGTGGTGATGTTGCCGGTGTTGGTTGCGATGTCGGTGGTGTTCTGCGTCACCGCATCATTGGTGCTCTGCAGCTGGCTGCCATTGACCGCATCGGTGCTGGTCGCACTCAGGGTGCCCGCCTTCACGTTGGTGATCTGACGCTCGTTACCGACGCTGCCCACCGATACCGTGTTGGCACGATCGGCCAGCGACTGCGCGCCCAGCGCCACGGCATTGTCCGCCGTGGACTGCACCCAGGCACCCGCACCCAGCGCGGTGCCGTTGGTGGCATCGGAACCGGCGAGCCAGCCCACCGCCGTCGCGAAATCACCAGTCGCATAGCTGCCTGCGCCCAGTGCCGTCGCACCCATTCCCGACGCTTCGGACGCAAACGTACCGCCAGCGGCACTGCCACCAAGGGCCACACTCTCATCACCGCTGGCAATGCTGCTCTCGCCCACCGCTACGCTGCTGGCTCCGCTGGCACTGGCAAACGTGCCGCTCGCCAGCGCGTAATCTCCATCGGCGACAGCGCCGTAACCCACACTCGTGCTGAGGAAACCGCTCGCCTGGCTGGAACCACCGACGGCCGTTGAACCGTCACCCATGGCACTGGATGAGTTGCCGGCGGCCAGCGACTCCTGACCACTGGCCAGCGACGAACCGCCGGTCGCGGTGCTGTCCACGCCGGTCGCCTGGGCGCCATTGCCATACGCCGACGCACCGGCCTGGCTGGCCACACTGTTGCTGCCGGTGGCCACGCTGCCAGCGCCGCTGGCCTGCGCCATGTTGCCGGTCGCCACACTCTCGGTACCCGAAGCGACGCTGCCATAGCCCGAGGCGATGCTGTAATCGCCAAGCGCGCTAGTGAACGAACCCAGAGCCGACGCACCGACACCTTGCGCGACGCTAGTTGCGCCCAGCGCCACGCTGTTGTCACCGTACGCGCCCGAGCCGAAGCCGTAGGCCGCGCTCTCCACACCACCGGCGTAACTGCTCGCACCCGAAGCCACCGCGTGCGTTCCCGACGCCAGCGAGTCTTCCGAACCATCGGTCAAGCCGTCGGCCGAGAAGAAATGCGTCGCCGATGTCGTTGCCGTCGCCAGCGCGTTCAACTGCGCCACGTTCACCGCATCGTTGTTGGCGACGCCATCCGCCACGTTGCTCATCGTCACTGGCACGCTGCCGTCGCCCAGTGCGACCGCCGTCTTCGTCGAGTTGGTATAGAACACCGCCGTGTCGTTGATCGTGGCGATGCTCGCCGTGTTGGTCGTGATGTTGCCGGTATTGGTGGCAATGTTCGCCGTGTTGCTCGCCACATTGGCATTGGTCGTGTCGAGCTGGTCCATGTTCACCGCGTCCGTGCCGGCCGTACCAGCCGCCACGTTGGCGATCTGACGCTCACCACCGACAGTTCCCACCGACACCGTGTTGACACGGTCGGCGATCGACCCGGCGCCAAGTGCCACACTTCCTTCCTGCGTGGCGGATGATTTGCTACCCAGTGCTGTCGCGTTCCTGGCGGTCGCGACGGCGTACTCTCCCACTGCCGCGGCGTAGTACTGGGTGGCGCTGGCTTTTTCGCCGAGGGCGATGGCGCCGTCGGCGGAAGCACTGGACAACCAGCCGATCGCGACGGCCGAGGCATTGTTGCCCGCTGCGTCGGAGCCATCGCCCTGGGCAAAGGCGTTGTAGCCGATGGCGATCGATCCAACACCGGTTCCGCCCGCGTTGGTCAGGGCCCGGGCGCCTTCGCCCATCGCGATATCCCAGAAGTCGGCGACGGTGTCTTTGCCGACCGCGACTGCACCGTCGCCGGTGGACTTCGCGTTCGTGCCGATCGCCATGCTGTAATTGCCCAATGCCCAGGCTTGGGTGCCGAAGGCCAGGCTGTCAACGCCATCCGCCTTGGCGCCCGAACCGCAGGACAAGGCATCCACACCCGTCGCGGTCGGCGTGTTCGGGCTGGGATAGTTGGCTGCACAAGGAGACACACCCGCGGCGGCGTAGGCCGAACTCGCGGCCATCGCCAGACCCACGGCCAGCGTTGCCGCGGCAGCGCGCATGCGCCGGCTGCCGCCACCCTTGCCACTGGCTTTGGCATGCTCGGAAGCGACCACAAGCATGCCCAACGACTTGTTCCATACCTTGCTGTAGATCTTGTTCATGAAAACCCCCTGCGAGAGTGACACTCAGATTTGATTGCGCCGGACGTACTTCTGGCGCGTCATGGCATTTGTTTGAAATGCAACGAAAATCCCGGGCGGACCGCAGGTTCACGCGCATTGAGTGCCCGATGTGATGCACCCCTTGCTGCGCGAACAATCGCTCCAGCGATCCTTCAATATTTGTCGTTCTGGCCGGCCTTCCTGCCGGTTTTCAGGTGCAAGCGTCTCCGGCGGGGCGGATCCCGACTGTCGGGATCCGCGTTTGCCGATCGAACTCAATGGTTTGCGGTTGCTGCCGATAAACCGCACATGCCGCTTGATTGCCCTTGCAAATACCGACCCATCCCGAGGGAAGGTCGGTATTTGCGCTGG
This sequence comes from Rhodanobacter sp., assembly GCA_041690935.1. Lineage (GTDB taxonomy): Bacteria > Pseudomonadota > Gammaproteobacteria > Xanthomonadales > Rhodanobacteraceae > Rhodanobacter. Next base: position 20,587 of record JBEPVP010000008.1, on the reverse strand, counting down.
GCAACTCGCTCAGAACATGGGTGTTGGCATGGTGAAGTTGGCGAGCACGGTGACGCCGCTGTAGGCTTTTTCACCGACCACGGTCATGTAGTAGGTCGCCGCAGCCGGACGCGTGATCATCACCGCCTCGCTATTGCCCAGATGCACGGACTTGTAGGTGTAGTCCGTGGCGCTGGCCGCCGAGCCGGCCTTCACGTAGATCGACACGTCACCCGTGCCACCCAGCGTGCGGATGCTGAAACCAAGGGCACCGGCCGGCACGTCGATCTTGTAGACCTTGCTGGCGCCGGCGGCACCGGCCTGGCCACCGAGCGTTACACCTCGTTCCAGCGGCACCGGAGCAAACGCACTCCAGGCGTTGAACTGGTTCTGCGTTTCGGTCGCGCTCAGGCAGCTGGTCAGGCTGCTGGCCTGGCCGGCACTGATCAAGCCATTGCTGGCCAGACCGACGGCATAGTTGCCGATGGCGGTGCGATAGCCAGCGACGGTGGCGGAGGCTCCGGCGATGATTTTCGCGTTGGCCAGCACGTTGGCACCGACCACTACGCCACCGGGAATCCAGGTCGGAATGCCGGTGTTGCAGGTCAGCAGCATCTGGCTGGTATCACTGAGCTGCCAGCCCTCGTCCTTGAACAAGGCGGGCGTCAGGTCGAGATCGATCTGGCCGGCAAGGTCGGCACTGATCGCGTATTCCATGATCGCGTTCGGTGTCAGGCGAGTGTCGTAATGGGAGAACGACGAGCCCTGGGCCAGCACGGTCGGTGCATAGATCTGCACGTTGCCCGCGGCGTCGGCGCCGGCCAAGCTGTTACCGAAGGCCAGGCCAAGCGTCAGGCCGGCCGCGTTCGCCTTCAGCGTGGCGCCATCGGCCTGGCTGACCGAACCCACCGGCACGTTGACGCCGGTGCCGTCGCCGCCTGCCACGATAACGCCCGCCTGGTTGTTGGCGATCAGCACGGCAGTAGCGCCCGCCGCCTGGGCGTTGAGCACCTTGACCGCAAACGCGCAGACGCCGCGATCGACGATCGCTACATGACCGCTGATTGCCGCGGCATTGTCGAGTGGAGCGCACGCTTGCGCATTGACCACCGTGTGGTTCGCGTCCGGGCCGCTCGCCACGACCGCCGCGCCGCTGAAATTCGCCAGCGTGGCGGCCGGACCGATGGCACCGGGATTGAAGGCGTAGTCGCCGGCGGCGGCAGCTGGCGCAGAAACACGCAGCAGCAATGGCTTGCCCAGTGCCAACGGTGCCTCGGTCTTCACTTCCGGGCCGGTAAACACCAGGTGGCCATCATTCAGCGCCGACGTAACGCGCTGGGTTGCGCTCATGTCGTACCACTTCATCTGCTGCGTGTTGTCGTAGACGAAGGTGGTGTAGATATCCTGACGACCCACCCCGTCGTTGCCCGCCAGCGGTGCGCCGGTGGTCAGGCTGCCAAACCCGGAGAAGCCCAGGCCGTGGGCCATCTCGTGCAGCACCACGTTGAGAAAGTCGATCGAACCGGCGGGCTGCTTGCCGTCCAGACCGAAATACCACGACGAACCTTCCAGGCAGCCGGTGGAACCCAGCGCACCATTGAAGCGCGCGCGGATGTCGGCGGCACCGGGATTCGCTTCCTGATGCCCAAGCGCGTCAAACAGCGCCGAGTGATACCAGGTATTCGCCAGCGCGCCCGTCGGGGCCGGCGCGTTGAACGCGAAAATGCTGGTGGTGCCGGCCGAACCGAGCACGCCGGAGGTGGCATCGCAGCTCAATTTGGCAAAGCTGGCGCTGACGGTGACCGGAACGTCGCTCTTCAACACCGCGCCCCAGATGTCGGCGGCGAACTGGAACACGATGCGCGCCTGCTCACCGCGCGTGACGCCCGGGTTGCCACCGATCGGCATGGCCGGTGTCGGATCGTCCAGGCCCAGGCCGGTGCCCGCATCCTGGTTGTCGATCTTGATATCGGCGGCCGAAGCATAGCCGGCGGCGCCACACAGGCCCGCTGCCAGCAGGGCCGAGAAAATCAGGCTGCGGCGGATCATTTCGTCACCTCCACGGTCTTGGTCTGGGTCTCGTCGCCGGCGTGATGGATGCTCAGGCTGCCGTCCGCGTGCCGCTCGGCGACGAGGCTGCTCATCAAGTTCTCCGGCACATCCATGCCCACCGCGCTATGGCCGTTCTTCAGGCGGATGGTGCGGAAGGTGGCACGCGCTTCCGCTTCGTTGCGCGGAATCGCGTGGCCGAGCGCACTGCGCGGACGCGCTGCGCCGCTGGCGGCGTTCTCCACCATGGCGCGGGACAGCGCTGCACGCTGTGCGGCGCTCGGCGCCACCAATCGACCCGTCGCCGGATCAATCGCGACCTGCACTCCTTGGACATTGACCGACGTTGCTGACGGTGCTGCCGCTTTCTGATCGGCCGCATGGGCCGCCGCGACGACGAACAGAGCCGACAACGCCAACATCGTCGCCGTGACCATGACTTTCTTCTGCATGAATACCCCTCCCGTTGAGAATGCGACGCCGCTAGCGGGCGCCGCACAAAGTTCGGAGCGCGCCTAAACGCGCGCACCAGATGGCGCAGCAACATCTCAGCTTGGTAAAAAATCCCCTGGTGACAGGTGCGCGGTCGGCACGTCGGCGTGAGCGCGTGCAACGCGCTACGATGATTTGCAACCCGGATCCCGCCGCACGCGGTACGTGCGCACGTACCGAAGTCGCTCGACCCCCCTGAAGCCAGCTTTACGCTCGACCCTCAACCGTCCCTGTTCTTCCCCGTTCCAACCACAAACTGCAACTTCAAGTCTGTGATCCACGTCACGGAACCTACCAGCGCCTTCTTGCGAACGTCAAGGTGGTTTTTTCCGTGCCCGCCGTTCGGTGTGCTGCAGCGCGGGAAACACACTTGCGGATGGGCGCCGCTCTGGCACACTCACAGACTTTTCGCGTGCCGGGAACCATGCAGCTGATCGACATTGGCGCCAACCTCACGCACGAATCGTTTCGTCACGATCTCGATGCTGTGCTGCAACGTGCACAGACACGTGGCGTGACCCGGATGATCGTCACTGGCGCTTCGGGCGAGGCCAGCAAGCAGGCACTGACACTGGCTAGCGCGCATCCGGGCACCTTGTTCGCCACCGCCGGCGTGCATCCGCACCATGCGATCGACTACAACGACGCCACCGATGCGCTGCTGCGCGAACTCGCCCGCGACCCGCTGGTGCGCGCCGTCGGCGAGACCGGGCTGGACTACAACCGCAACTATTCCCCGCCGGAGGTGCAGCGGCAGGTATTCGAGCGCCAGCTGCAGATCGCGGTGGACCTGCAAAAGCCGTTGTTCCTGCATCAGCGCGATGCGCATGCGGACTTCATCACCCTGCTGCGGCGCTATCGCGAACGGCTGCCGGCCGCAGTGGTGCATTGCTTCACCGACACCGGCGAGGCGCTGCGCGATTACCTGACACTGGATTGCCACATCGGCATCACCGGCTGGATCTGCGACGAGCGCCGCGGCACACATCTGCGCGAACTGGTGCGCACGATTCCGGCCAACCGGCTGATGATCGAGACCGACGCGCCCTACCTGCTGCCGCGTACGGTCAAGCCGCCGCCGGCGCATCGGCGCAACGAGCCGATGTATTTGCAACACATCTGCGCGGAGATCGCCCGCGATCGCGGCGAACCGGGGGAGCTCACCGCGGCGAACAGCACCGCGACTGCCGAAGCGTTCTTCGGAATCGCGCCGCTCCGGTAGGAGCCCGCTCGCGGGCGATGCTCTTGTGGATAGGGGCGAGGGCGCCGAGTCGAGGCCGCACCGCCCGGCAGAGAGCATCGCCCGCCAGCGGGCTCCTACGACAAGTGGCGGGTTTCGCCGGACGCCAGCCCGTCCAGCGCATGCTCGCCGATGCGTACGCGGATCAGCCGCAGGGTGGGAAAGCCGACCGCGGCGGTCATCCGCCGCACCTGCCGGTTGCGTCCCTCGCGCAGCGTGAGGCTGAGCCAGCTGGTTGGAATGCTCTTGCGATAGCGTACCGGCGGATCGCGTGGCCACAGCCAGTCCGGCTCGGCTGCATGCTCCGCATCAGCCGGCAGGGTCGGGCCATCGTTCAGGCGCATGCCGCGGCGCAACGCCAGCAGCGCTGCGGCATCGAGCTCGCCCTCGACCTGCGCCAGATAGGTCTTGGCCTGCTTGTGCCGCGGGTCGGTCAGCCGGTGCGCGAGCTCGCCGTCATCGGTCAGCAGCAGCAGGCCCTCGCTGTCCTGATCCAGCCGTCCAGCCGCATAGACGTCTTTTTGACGAACGAAGTCGGCCAGCGTGCGGCGGCCGGCTGCATCGGTGAACTGGCACAGCACGCCGTACGGTTTGTTCAAGGCAATCAACATGCGGGTTCGACGCGCGCGCCGGGTTGCGCGGCGCGCGCTGTCTCAGTGGACCGAGCTTGCCGCGGCGGGCGCGGCGGGCTTCACGAAGCGCAAGGTCATCCGGTCGGACTCGCCGATCGCCAGGTACTTCGCGCGGTCCTTGTCGCCGAGAGTGAGCGTGGGCGGCAAGGTCCAGACGCCCTTCGGATAATCCTTCGTGTCCTTCGGGTTGGCATTGATTTCGCTGCTTTCGTCCAGCGTGAAGCCCGCCTCGGTGGCCAGTTTCACCACGTACCGGGTGGGCAGGTAGCCGCTCTGCTTGACCGCGTCCAGCGAGGCATTGTCGTCGGCGCGGTGATCGACCACGCCGAGTACACCACCGGGCCGCAGCACGGCGAAAAACGCCTTGAACATCGCCGGTGCGGTATCGGCCCCATCTTCATTGGTGGCGGCCCAGTTGTGCACGTTGCGGAAGGTCAGCACCAGATCGGCCGAGCCGGGCACGCCGAACACCGGCGCCCTGGAATCGAACTGGACGATGCGGGCGTTGCCGTAGTGCGCCGCGTCGGCGGCGAATTTCTTGCGCAGGGCGCTGTCGTCGCTGCGCGCCTCGCTGTCGGCGGCGGGTGCCTTCTCCGCCGCGATGTAGTGCCCGTTGTCGTGCAGCAGCGGCGCCAGGATCTCGGCATACCAGCCGCCGCCGGGCGTGATCTCGATCACCGTGCGGTCCGGTCGCACGCCGAAGAACTGCAAGGTGGCCTTGGGGTGGCGATACACATCGCGGGCGCGACTCGCCGGTGTGCGCCAGTTGCCGGCCAGGATGCTGTCCAGCTGGGTGGAGGTGAAGTCGCTGGCGCTGGTCGGCGGTACCAGCATATCGGCTGGCTGGTCCGGCTCGGCCGATGCGGCCGGCGCCGCTTGTGCAACGACGATGCCCGACAGGCCCAGGCAGGCCGCCAGCAACAGCGCCGGACCAAAACGAGCCGGTGTCATGCGTGCTTCTTTCCAGCTAGTCATCGAATACTCCCTCGCGTGTGGACGTCCAGACTTGCGCAGTGTGATGAAGAGATTGTGCAGACTCGGTGGACACCGGCAAGCGCGACGCCCGCCATGCAGAAGCCAAGGTCTCGTTCAATAGTGGATCACCGAGCGGATCCCGTTGCCCGCGTGCATCAGCTCGAATGCCTCGTTGATGCGCTCCAGCGGCAGCACCGCGGTGATCATCTCATCGATCTTGATTTCGCCGGCCATGTAGCGCTCGACGTAACCGGGCAGCTGCGAACGGCCCTTGACGCCGCCGAATGCCGAGCCGCGCCACACGCGGCCGGTCACCAGCTGGAACGGCCGCGTGCTGATCTCCTGCCCGGCGCCGGCCACGCCGATGATGATCGACTCGCCCCAGCCCTTGTGGCAGCACTCCAGCGCCGCGCGCATCACGTGCACGTTGCCGATGCACTCGAACGAATAGTCCACGCCGCCGTCGGTGAGCTCGACGATCACCTGCTGGATCGGCGTGTCCGGATAGTCGCTGGTGTTGATGCAATCGGTGGCACCGAGCGCCTTCGCCATCGCGAATTTTTCCGGATGTCGATCAATCGCGATGATGCGCCCGGCCTGCGCCATCACCGCGCCCTGCACCACCGACAAACCGATGCCGCCCAGGCCGAACACCGCCACGGTGGCACCCGGCTCCACCTTCGCGGTATTCAGCACCGCGCCGATGCCGGTGGTGATGCCGCAACCGAGCAGGCATACCTTCTCCAGCGGTGCGGCCTGGTTGATCTTGGCCAGCGCGATCTCCGGCAGCACGGTGTATTCGCTGAACGTACTGCAGCCCATGTAGTGCAGCAGCGGCTGACCGTTCAACGAGAAACGCGAGGTACCGTCCGGCATCAGTCCCTTGCCCTGGGTCGCGCGGATGCGCTGGCACAGGTTGGTCTTGCCCGAGCGGCAGTATTCGCACTCGCCGCATTCGGGCGTGTACAGCGGGATCACGTGATCGCCTACCTTCAGCGAGGTCACGCCGGCGCCGATCTCCTCGACGATGCCGCCACCCTCATGGCCGAGGATTACCGGGAACAGACCTTCCGGGTCGGCACCGGACAGGGTGAACGCGTCGGTGTGGCAGACGCCGGTGGCGACGATGCGCACCAGCACCTCACCGGCCTTCGGCGCGGCCACGTCGACCTGTTCGATCGATAGTGGTTTGCCTGCTTCCCAGGCGACAGCGGCACGTGACTTCATGAGGCGGTTTCTCGATGGGGACGGCGGACATCAAGTGGCAACTCCATGCCCTCAGTTCTCTATGGTAGCGCCGTCGCTTCCCGGTACCGGCAGATGCCGGCAATAGTCGTCCGCCTCGGCCAGCAGCCACTCACGAAACACCTGCAGCCCGGGATGCTCGCGCGAACGCGCCGGATAGACCAGCCAGTACGCATCCTCCACCGGCAGGTAGCGATCGCCCAGCACCAGCAGCCGGCCCGCGTCGATCAGCGATTTCGACATCACCATGCGTCCCATGGCCACGCCGAGGCCTTCCAGCGCGGCGTGCCGCTGCGCCTCGAAGCTGTCGAAATGCGCCACGTAACGGTGCGGCGCGGTGCCGCCGAAACGCGCGAACCAGTCCTTCCAGCGATTGGACGGATTGGGGTCGCCCAGCAACGGCCATTGCGAGAGATCGTTCGGATCGGCGTCGGCCATGCGGGCCACCAGGGCGGGTGCGCCCACCGGCGCGATCCATTCGCCGAACAGGCGCTCGCTGTGCAGGCCGGGCCATTCACCGCGGCCATAGCGCAGCGCCGCATCCACCGGCTCGCGCTCGAAATTCACCAACGCCGAACCCGATTGCAGGTTGAGTTCCAGCTCCGGATGCGCCGCCACCAAACGCGGCAACCGCGGCACCAGCCAGCCGGACATGATGCCGGCGCTGGCGCTCAGGGTCAGCGTCTCGTCGCGCCGTTGACGGTACTGCGCAAGGGCGTGTTCGATGCCGTCGACATGCTCGCCCACCGCTTCCAGCAGGCGACAACCTTCGACGGTCAGCTTCACCCCGCGCGGCCCGCGTTCGAACAGCTGCCGTTGCAGTCGTTCTTCAAGCTGGCGCATCTGGTGACTGAGCGCACTGACGGTGAGGCTCACCTGCGCCGCCGCGCGCGAAAGATTGCCCACCCGGGCGACCTGCACAAACTGCTGCAGCAGGGCCAGCGGCGCCTTTCCCATGTTCAATTTTCCTCAAGTCTGGCTTGCAAATATATCGCTTTTTGGCGGCCTGCCGCGCGCGTAGCTTGAGCACACCCCAAACCACTCCCCCGGAGAATTCCCATGACTTCGATCTGGAAAGACCTGCTGTTCCTGCACAGCCATCTCGCGCACAAAGAGGATTTGATCTGGAGTTCCGATGTGCGCACCGAGGCGGATCGTGACGAGGCCGACGCCAACAAGATCAAGTCAGCCGCAGTGCAATGCTGCGTGGCGGTCTGGCCGCGCTTGGCGGGACCGCGTTGACCCACGCCTGACCCCGGGTCCGCTGCCCGGCTGCCGCGAATACGTCACGCCGCTTTTCCCGGACACGTGCATGCTTGGCGCTCCCCATCGTCCGAGGTGATCCGCCGTGCAAAAGCGTCCACTTGGCAAATCGTCGTTGTCCATCGCCCCGCTCGCCTTTGGCGGCAACGTGTTCGGCTGGAGCGCCGACGAAAGGCGCTCGTTCGAACTGCTCGACGCGTTCGTCGACGCCGGCGGCAATCTGATCGACACGGCGGACGCGTATTCGGCGTGGGTGCCGGGCAATCACGGCGGCGAATCGGAAACCATCATCGGCAAGTGGCTGAAACGCAGCGGCAAGCGCGCCCAGGTGGTGATTTCGACCAAGGTTGGCAAATGGGTTGAGCACCCGGGTCTGTCGCCGGTGAACATCCAGCAGGCAGTGGACGGTTCGCTGAAGCGCCTGCAGGTCGACTGCATCGACCTGTACCAGGCACACGAGGACGATGCCAGCGTGCCGCTTGAAGAAACACTGGATGCGTTTGGACGACTGATCGCGCAGGGAAAACTACGCGTGATCGGCGCCTCCAACTACAGCGCCGCACGCTTCGCCGATGCGCTGGCGGTATCAAAGCAGCACGGCCTGCCGCGCTACGAAACGCTGCAGCCGGAATACAACCTGGTCAGCCGCGCCGGCTACGAGCAGGAACTGGAGCCGCTGATCCAGCGCGAGCACATCGGCGTGATCAGCTACTACGCACTGGCCAGCGGCTTTCTCAGCGGCAAGTACCGCAGCACTGCCGACCTGGCCAAGAGCAGCGCGCGCGGCGCCGCGGTGAAGAAATTCCTGGACCCGCACGGCCTGCAGGTGCTCGCCGCGCTCGACGCGGTCGCTGCTGCCCGCGCAGCCACGCCGGCGCAGGTCGCGCTGGCCTGGCTGATCGCGCGGCCCGGACTCACCGCGCCGATCGTCAGCGCCACCAGCGTGGAGCAATTGCTCGAGCTCCTCGGCGCGCTCGAGCTGTCGTTGACCGCCAACGAGATTGCCCAGCTGGATCTGGCCAGCGCCTGAGCGCCATCTGTTGAAGGAGCCCGCTGGCGGGCGATGCTTTCCGATTCGGACGAGAGCAAAAGCATCGCCCGCCAGCGCGCTCCTACTGCCAACACCCTTGCTACTCTGGCGTCTCGACCTGGTAGCCCTCGGCCTGCAGCTGCGCCAGGTAGCCGTCCGGTTTCAGCAACTCCTCGATCGGCAGTAGCGCGACGGTTTGTGCGTTGCTGGCCAGCGCCGCGCGGGCGGCGGCCAGCCAGGTGGCCTGCTGCTTCGCCGGCACGTCGTCGAGGCCCAGCGCCTGCGCGAAACCGGCATCGGCCAGCGCCGCCACGCAGGCATCGCGCCATGCGCTGTCGGGCAGCGCGCGCAGCGTGGGCAAGTCGCCGGTGGCCCACGCGTTGGCGCGCGCCTTCATCGCCGGCATGTCCTGTTCGATGTTGTCCAGCATGCGGATGAAACAGGTGGTGTCGTGCGGGGCGGCGCGCGTGAACGCCTGGATCGCCGCGCGCGGATGCGCGATGACCACCTGGTAGCTGGTCGACACCTGCTTGACCCCATACCGCGTGGCCAGCGCACCGACGCTGGCCTGCACCCCGCCGGTCTTGCTCAGATCATTCGCCTTGATCGCCTTGCGATACAGCTCCTGCGCCGCGAACAGCGGCCGCCAGCGTTCGATGCCGCGGTCGTCGCCGATGTATTTGTGTTTCAGCAGCTGCCAGCGCGCATATACCGGCGGCGGCAGCAGCTGTTGCAGGGTTTCGCCATCGGCGTTCTTGCGTGCGCTGTACGCCGAGGGCAGCAGAAAGAGCTTTCCGAAAAACCCGACATCGGCCGTGAACTTGACCGACGGCGGCAGCAGCACCTGCCGGGATCCGCTGATCGCCTGCTCCAGCTCATGCGACTGCCACGTCATCGCCTGCGGCAACGGCGACAGCGTGCCGAGCACCCACAGCACATGGTCGCCCTTCACCACCTTCCACAAGCCAGGCCCGGGTTGCACGCCGCTGACCGCCACCGGCGCGAGATCGACCACCGGCATGCTCGGTGCGGGCGCCGACTGCGCCTGCGCCATCGGCATGCCGCCGAGGCCGAGCAGCAGTGCCAGCAGGTGGGTATGCATCCGTGACATTCCATTGGCTCCAGGGTTGATGAGGCTGCCGCCCGATGAGGTCAGCCGCATGCTGCCGGCTTGCGCGCCGTCTGACTGTCGCACGCGTGACAAGTTCCGCAGCCTGCGTGCCGATGACGCCATGCCAGCCGCGTCCGCAGTCGTGGTTCGGCGGCTCAGCCGGGTGGCCGTTTGCGCCCACGCCGCGCTGGACGCTCCAACTCGACAGCATAGAGGCGCGCCTCGTCGAGCAGCCAGGCGCGGAACGCGAGCAAGGCGGGATGCTCCCTGGTGCGTGCTGGATAGACCAGGTAGTGGGCGTATTCGGCGCGCAAGCGCCGCGTACTCAGCAACACCAGTTGGCCGGTATCGACCAGCGGCCGCGCCATGGTCAGGCGACCGAGCGCGACGCCCATGCCCTCGACCGCCGCGCGGTGCAGGGTCTCGGTATCGTCGAAGTGGGCGACATAGCGCGCCGGTGGCGTGCCGCCGAACGTGCGAAACCACTTCGCCCAGACGACCTCGGGATCGCGCAACAGCGGCCAGTCGGACAGCTTGGCCAGCGTCGGCCGGCCCAGTTGTGCGATCAGTCCCGGGCTCGCGATCGGCGTCAGCCAGTCGTCGAACAGGTGCTCGGCGTGCACACCGGGCCATTCGCCGCGACCGAAGCGCATCGCCGCATCGACCGCCTCACGATCGAAGTCGACCAGTTGCGTGCTCGACTGCAGGTTGAGCTGCAGCTGCGGATGCTGCGCGACAAATCGCGGCAGCCGCGGCAGCAGCCAGCTAGAGGCCACCGACGGCATCACGCTGAGGGTCAGCACATCCGCTTGCGGCGCGCTGAATTGCCGCAGCGCCCGCTCGATCGACTCGAACGGCGGGCCGACTGACTCCAGCAGGCGCGCGCCCTCCGGCGTGAGCTCGACACCGCGCGGTCCGCGCGAAAACAAGCGACGGCCGAGACGTTCCTCGAGACTGCGGATCTGGTGACTGAGCGCGCTGACGGTGAGATTCAAGCGCGTCGCCGCCACCGAGAGATTGCCGGTGCGCGCGGCGAGCACAAAGCCCTGCAGGGCCGTGAGTGGCAATCGGCTCATGTTGAATCCGCCTCAAGATCGGCTTGCAAACATCTCGCTATTCGCGAGCCTACGCCCGTCCTACTGTTGCGTCATCCCGCTTTCGGGTGCTTTTCGAGGACCGCGGTCATGTTGCTTGTCAGCCATCCATTTTCAACCCGTTCATCGGCGGAAGCCGTGCTTGCGCCAGCCATCCGCATCGCAACCCGTGCGCCGTGCATCGGCATCGCAGCATCCGGCCGGCGCGTTGAGCGCCGTCCCGGCGAGTCGGTGATCCGTGGTCTTGACCACTACATCGACAGCCACCTCGATGCCAACGCGCCGGGCACCGGACACCGCGATGGCAAGGTGGGCGTCGGCGGCCTCGGCCATTACATCGACAACCGCCTGGGCGACGGGCGGTTTCGCATCAGCTGAAACCTCCGTTCAGCACGCCCTCCATCGCGCCGGCGCAAAACGAAACGGCCCGCCAGGGCGGGCCGTTTCATCCTCACAGGAGCGGTGCGCTACTTACCTCGCCGCGACCAACGTGGCCAGCGCGGCGTTGAAGGTGGTGCTGGGACGCATCGCGTGGCTGACCTTGTCCAGGTTCGGGTGATAGTAGCCGCCGATATCCACCGGCTTGCCCTGCACGCCGTTGAGTTCGCCGACGATCTTCGTCTCGTTCGCTGCGAGCGCCTTCGCCAGTGGGGCGAACTTCGCCTTCAGCGCGGCGTGCGTGTCCTGCGAGGCCAGTGCCTGCGCCCAGTACAACGCCAGGTAGTAGTGGCTGCCGCGGTTGTCGAGGCCGCCGAGCTTGCGCGACGGCGACTTGTCGGTGTCGAGAAACTTGCCGTTGGCCTGGTCCAGCGTCTTCGCCAGCACGTCGACCTCGACGCTGCCGTAGCGGCTGGCCAGGTGCTCCAGCGATGCCGCCAGTGCCAGGAACTCGCCCAGCGAATCCCAGCGCAGGTAGTTCTCTTCAAGAAACTGCTGCACGTGCTTCGGTGCGGAGCCGCCGGCGCCGGTTTCGAACAGACCGCCGCCGGCCATCAGCGGCACGATCGACAGCATCTTGGCGCTGGTGCCCAGCTCCATGATCGGGAACAGGTCGGTGAGGTAGTCGCGCAGCACGTTGCCGGTGACCGAGATGGTGTCCAGACCCTGGCGGATGCGCTCCAGCGAGAACTTCGTGGCTGCCACCGGATCCATGATGCGGATGTCCAGGCCGCTGACGTCGTAGTCCTTCAGGTAACGCTCGACCTTCGTGATCATCTGCGCGTCGTGGGCACGCCGCGGATCCAGCCAGAACACCGCCGGCGTGTGCCGCGCGCGGCTCACCGCCAGCTTCACCCAGTCCTGGATCGGTGCGTCTTTCGTCTGGCACATGCGCCAGATGTCGCCCGCTTCCACGTCATGCTGCAGCAGCACCTTGCCCGCTTCGTCGAGCACCTTGACCACGCCGTCGGCGGCGATCTGGAAGGTCTTGTCGTGCGAGCCGTACTCCTCGGCCGCCTGCGCCATCAGGCCCACGTTCGACACGCTGCCCATGGTGGCCGGGTCGAAGGCGCCGTGGGCCTTGCAGTCCTCGATCACCGCCTGATAGACGTCGGCATAGCAGCGATCCGGGATCACCGCCTTGATGTCTTGCAGCTGGCCCTGCGCATTCCACATCTTGCCGGAGTCGCGGATCATCGCCGGCATCGAAGCGTCGACGATCACGTCGCTGGGCACGTGCAGATTGGTGATGCCCTTGTCCGAGTTGACCATCGCCAGGCCCGGGCGCTGCGCGTACTCGGCGTCAAGATCAGCCTTGATCGCGGCCTGCTGGTCGGCCGGCAGCGTGCCAATGCGCGCATACAGATCGCCGATGCCGTTGTTCGGATTGAAGCCGACCTGCTTCAGCGTCGCGGCGTGCCTGTCCAGCACGTCCTTGTAGAACTCGCTGACTGCCACGCCGAACATGATCGGGTCGGAGATCTTCATCATGGTGGCTTTCAGGTGCAGCGAGAACAGTACGCCCTGCCGCTTCGCATCGGCCATCTGCGCGTCGATGAAGCTGGCCAGCGCGCGTCGGCCCATCACCGCACCGTCGATGATCTCGCCGGCCAGCAGCGCGGTGCTCGACTTGAGCACGCTGTGGCTGCCGTCCTTGCCGAACCACTCGATGCTCACCTTGCCGGCCTGCGCGATCAGCGCCGAGGTCTCGGTGCCGTAAAAATCGCCGGTGTCCATGTGCGCCACGTGGGTCTTCGAATCGGCACTCCACGCACCCATCCGGTGCGGATGCTTGCGCGCGTAGTTCTTCACCGAGGGCGGCGCGCGCCGATCGGAGTTGCCCTCGCGCAGCACCGGATTGACCGCGCTGCCCTTGACCCGGTCGTAGCGCGTCCGGATGTCCTTTGCGGGCGCGTCCTTCGGCTCATCCGGATAGTCCGGCAGCGCGTAGCCCTGGTCCTGCAGTTCCCTGATCGCGGCCTTCAGCTGCGGCATCGAGGCGCTGATGTTGGGCAGCTTGATGATGTTCGCCTCGGGCGTGGTGGCCAGCTGGCCCAGCTCGGCCAGATCGTCGGCCATCTTCTGGTCATCCTTCAGCGCTTCGGGAAACAGCGCGATGATGCGCGCGGCCAGCGAGATGTCGCGCGTCTCGACCCGGATCCCGGCCGTGCCGGTGAACGCGGTGATGATTGGCAGCAGCGACTGCGTGGCCAGGAACGGGGCTTCATCCGTCAGCGTGTAGATGATCTTGGGCGTGGAAGACATGATCTGCATGAACCTCGTTGGCTACGGCAATCTTGGGATGGCGTTGCTGCTCCGAACTGCTGCCGGCGCGCAGAGCACGAGGCGCTGCCGCGACAGGCTGGCCGCGGCGCTCCGCACAGTGACTCGGGGAGATCGAAAGCCTCCCATTGTCGCGTTTTCGCCGGAGCGGGGAAAGCGCGGGCCATCGCGCCCTTAATCGGCGGCCCTCACAACGACAAGGGCGCGGCATGGCCGCGCCCTTGCGGGACTACCCGTCGCGCGAGGCGACTATTTCACCGTGAAATCCTTGCTGGCGACCTGGTTGCCATTCAGCGAAATGTCGACCTTGTAGTTGCCGGCCGGGAAACCGGTCGGCTTGCTGATCATGAACGCGGTGGTCTGCGGGCCGGTGGCGCTCAGCGTCTTGCTGTCCTCATGCACGACTTTTCCATCCTGGGTGCTCCACTTCGCCGCCAGCGTGGCGGCACCGCTGCCGCTGGTGTCGACCGACGCGTAGATGGTGTCCTTGGGCGCGAAGCTGGTGCCGCTGGCGAGGATCTTGTTGCCGGCATCGACGGTCGAACCCAGTTCCACCGAACTCAGCGTGACGGCGGCAGCATCGCCGGCGGGCATCATTCCCGCGGTGGAGGCCGGTGCCGGCGCCATCGTCGGTGCGCTGGCGGCGGGTGGCGGCGTGCCCGGGATCGGCGAGGCCGATTCGTCCTTCTTGCCGCATGCGCTAAGGGCCAGCGCGGCGGCCAGCGCGGCGGCAAGGATCAGGGGTTGGCGAGTCATCTTCATGGGGGCATCTCCTGCTTCAGAACGTGGGGGGAATTCAGGGTTTGGGCGGGATCTTCAACATCTGGCCGGGCTGGAGCCGGTCCGGATCCGTCAGCTGATCGCGATTGGCATCGAAAATCACCTTCCACGCATTCGCGTTGTCGTAAAAGTGCTTCGCGATCCTGGACAGGTTGTCACCGGCCGCCACGCTGTAGATCGAGGCCTCGTCCGCGGTCGAACTGACATGCGATTGCACATCGCTGAAATCGGCCTTCGCCGCAGGCGGCATGTCGGCCGCCGTGGATCTCACCGCACCGCGTACATCGGAGAAATCCGGCTTGGTTTCGTCGCCCATCGCATGCGTCTCCGTCTCGGAAGGGGCTGCCAGTGATAGCCACCTTGCGGTTAACGGGTTGTGAGTGCGTTGATGATGCATTCAGCTGCGAGTTGAGCTGCAGATCTGGAGCCGCCCGCATCGACATCGTGAGGGCGATGCGCGCGCGTCACATCTCAGGCAACCGCTGCAGTCGACGCGCCACCTTGCGCTCGCGCCGTCGCGCACTCCATGCCCGTCGCCGCTCGGCCAGGCACGAGAAGATCACGTACAGGGCCGGTGTGCTGAGCAGGGTGAGGCTTTGCGAGATCAGCAGGCCGCCGATCAGCGCGATGCCGAGCGGGCGACGCAGTTCGGAGCCTTCGCCCAGACCGATCGCGATCGGCAGCGCGGCGAGGATCGACACCATCGTGGTCATCATGATCGGGCGGAAGCGCACGATGCACGCTTCACGCGCGGCTTCCAGCGGGTTCTTGCCGTGTTCGCGCTCGGCGACGAGGGCGAAGTCGATCATCATGATCGCGTTCTTCTTGACGATGCCAATCAACAGCACCAGCGCGATCTGCGCCACCACCGACAACTCGGTGCCGGTCAGCCACAGCGCCAGCAGCGCGCCGGCGCCGGCGGCCGGCAAGGTCGACAGGATGGTGATCGGATGGATCAGGTTTTCGTACAGCATGCCGAGCACGATGTAGACGGTGAGCACGGCCGCCAGGATCAGCCAGCCCATGCCGCCCTGCGCCTCCTCGAAGCGCCTGAAATCACCGCCCAGGTTGAGCTTGATGTCGCCCGGCATGCGCATGTTCTGCACGGTGGCCTGGATGATCGCGGTGGCTTCGCCCATGCTCACTCCGGGCGCCAGATTGAAACTGAGATCCATCGTGGTGTATTGGTTCTGGTGACTGATCTGCGAGGGCGCCAGGCCGGCTTCCTGTCGCGCGAAGGCGGTGATCGGGATCATCTTGCCGCTGCTGGAACGCACGTAGATCTGGTTGAGCGCCTCCGGCGTGGCGGTCTGTTCGGGCATCGCGTTGACCACCACCTTGTACTGGTTGATGTCCGAATAGATCGTGGATACCTGACGCTGGCCGAACGCGTCGTACAGCGCACCATCGATGGTGCCGATCGACACGCCGAGGCGGGTGGCCTTGTCGCGGTCGATCACGATGTTCTGGCGCAGGCCGGCCTCGTCGACGTCGGTGCCGACGTCCATCAGCTTGGGGTTTTTCTTCAGCTCGGCCTGCAGTTTTGGCAGCCATTCCTGCAGGCCGGCCAGGTCGTTGCCTTGCAGCGAGACCTGGTATTGCGCGCCCTGGCTGGTGCCGCCACCGCCGCCGCTGGGCAGGTCCTGCACCGGTCGCAGGCGCAGGTTGAGATCTGGGTATTTCGCCGCCTTTGCGCTCAGTCGCGCCAGCACCGCGAAGGTGTCGTCCTTGCGGCCGTCGGCGCGGGTTTTCAGATCGATGTTGAACGAGCCGCTGGTGCCCTGCCGGCTGCTGCCCAGCCGCGAACCCACCGTGGCCACGTCCGGATCGGCCCTCAGCATGTCGGTGAGCCGCTGCAGGCGCTGCTTGCTTTCGCCGAACGAGACCGTGGCGCTGGAGCTGGCGCGGCCCCAGATCAGGCCGGTGTCCTGCGCCGGGAACAGGCCGGTCTTGACCACGCCGAACAGGAAATAGGTGGCGACGATCAGCACCAGCGGGGTCAGCGCGAACAGCAGCGCATGCCGCAGCGAGAAGTTGAGCGCGCGGGTGTACAGCCGCAGCATGCCGGCGTGGAAACCGTCCAGCGCGCGCGCGAGTTTCGACGGCGGCGCGGCGCGGCGGCCGTGATGTCCGCGCAGGAAGTGCCCGCACAGCGCCGGCGTCAGGGTCAGCGACACCGCCGCCGAGACCACGATCGCGGCCACCAGCGTCACTGCGAATTCGTGCATGAACATGCCGGTGACGCCGCC
Organism: Rhodanobacter sp.; assembly: GCA_041690935.1. GTDB lineage: Bacteria > Pseudomonadota > Gammaproteobacteria > Xanthomonadales > Rhodanobacteraceae > Rhodanobacter. Next base: position 3,727 of record JBEPVP010000008.1, on the reverse strand, counting down.
GGCAAACAGCAGCGGGATGAACACGGCGATCAGCGAGGCGGTGATCGAGACGATGGTGAAGCCGATCTCGCGCGCGCCGGCCAAGGTCGCCTGCATGCGCGTCATGCCGTCGTCGATGTGGCGGATGATGTTCTCGATCACCACGATCGCGTCGTCCACCACGAAGCCGATCGCGATCACCAGCGCCAGCAGGGTGAGGTTGTTGAGCGTGTAGCCGAGGATGTACATCACCACGAACGCGCCGGCCAGCGACAGCGGCACCGCCACCGCGGCGATCAGCGTGGGTGCGAGCCGGCGCAGGAACAGCGCCATCGTCAGGACCACCATCGCCAGCGAGATCAGCAGCGTGGCCTGCACCTCATGCAGCGAGGCGCGGATGGTCGGGGTGCCGTCGAAGAACGGGCTCAGCACGGTGCCCGGCTGCAAGTACTCGCGCAGCAGCGGCAGCTGGTCCTTGACCAGGTCCACCGTGGCGATCACGTTCGCGTCGGCCTTCTTGTAGACGTACAGCAGCACCGCCGGCGTGCCGTCGAACCAGGCCGCCTGATACGCATCCTCCTGGCCGGCATAGACATGCGCCACGTCGGACAAGCGCACCGGCGTGCCGTTGTGGCTGGCGATCACCAGCTCGGCGAACTGGTCCGCCGTATGCAGCTGGGTGGTGGCGCTGACCGCCATGGTGGTCTTGCCATCGGAAAGAAACCCTTCCGGCGAGGTGACGTTGGCCGCGCTCAGCGCGTTGCGCAGTTGATCGGGCGACAGGCCCATTGCGTTCAGCGCGCGCAGGTTCACGTCGACGCGGATCGCCGGCGTGGCCGCACCGGCGATCTCCACCGACGACACGCCCGGCAGCTGGCGCAGCCGCTGCGCCAGCAGGCTGTCGGACACGTTGTACAGGTCGGCCGCCGATTGCGTGGCCGAGGTCAGCGCCAGCGCGATGATCGGGTCGTCGTTCGGATTCGCCTTCTCATAGCTCGGCGCACCATTGAGGCCGGCCGGCAGATCCGGTGCGGCGGCGTTGATCGCCGCCTGCACCTCGCGCGCGGCGGCGTCCAGGTCGGTGTCGGTCTGGAAAATCATGAAGACGGAGGTGCGTCCCTCGGAACTGGACGAACGCATGGTGTCGATGCCCGGCACCTGGCCGAGATGGCGCTCCAGCGGCGCGGCCACGGTCGAGGCCATGGTGCTGGCGTCCGCACCGGCCTGGCTGGCCTGCACGAAGATCGCCGGAAACTGCATGTTCGGCAACGCCGCCACGCCGAGCAGGAAGTAACCGATCATGCCGACCACGAACAACCCGATCGCCAGCAGCGAGGTGCCGATCGGGCGGCGGATGAAGGTGCCGGAGATATTCATGGATTCGACGTGATCGGAAAGCGGACGGGGGTACGACAGAGGGCGCTACTACGAATCATCCCACCGTCAACGTCCGAGCGATGAAAAGGTTGATCGGCGAAGGGGTGGTGCGCGAGGGCAGTGCGAAGAGCGACCCCTCCCCAGCCCTCCCCTGCGTTGCAGGGGAGGGAGACAAGCGGCTTTTGCTCAGGGGCGAGAGTACGGCGCCCGCTCTGCTCCTCCCCCTGCAAAGCAGGGGGAGGTTGGCGACCGAAGGGAGTCCTTCAGGTGAGGGGGTGCTTTTTATCGGTGATGGACCGCTGCCGCTCACGCCGCGTTGCTGGCCTGCGCCCGCGTCAGCGCGCGCTGTTCGCGACGCACGGCGAGCCAGTCGGAGAAACGTTCCATGTACAGGTAGATCACCGGCGTGGTGTACAGCGTGACCAGCTGCGACAGCAGCAGGCCGCCGACGATTGACACGCCCAGCGGCCGGCGCAGCTCCGCGCCGATGCCATTGCCCAGCGCCAGCGGCAGCGCGCCCAGCATCGCCGCGGCGGTGGTCATCATGATCGGGCGGAAGCGCAGCAGGCAGGCACGCCGGATCGCATCGCGCGCGTTCATGCCGGTGCGGCGCGCCTCGATCGCGAAGTCGATCATCATGATCGCGTTTTTCTTGACGATGCCTATAAGCAGCACGATGCCGACGATGCCATCCACCGACAGGCTCATGCCGCACAGGATCAGCGCCAGCAGCGCGCCGACGCCGGCCGGCGGCAGCGTGGAGATGATCGTCAGCGGATGGATGTAGCTCTCGTACAGCACGCCCAGCACGATGTAGATCACCACGATCGCGGCCAGCAGCAGCAACACCTCGTCACCCAGCGACGAGGTGAACTCGGCGGCCTTGCCGACGAACTCGCCACGCACCTGCGGCGGGAATTTCAGCTGCGCCTCGACCTCGTGGATCGCCGACACCGCGTCGGACAGCGAGTAGCCCGCCGCCACGTTGAACGCCAGCGTCACCGCCGGCAGCTGCTGCTGATGGCTGACCACCAGCGGCGCACTGGTGATCTGCGCGCTGACCAGCGAGGACAGCGGAATGCTGCCGCCACCACCGAGCTGGAAGCCGACGTTGCCGGCGTTGCCGATACCCGACGGGGTCGCCGAGTTGCTTGACTTCAGCTGGCCGAAGCTGGTCGCGTCGCTGCCGGTGAGCGCGCCGTTGCCGTTGCCGCGTACGGTCAGCTTGTTCAGCAGGTCGTCGCTGGAACGGAACTCCGGCGCCACCTCCAGCACCACGCGGTACTGGTTGAGCTGGGTGAAGATGGTCGAGATCTGGCGCTGGCCGAACGCGTCGTACAGGGTGTCATCGATGCTCTGCACCGGCACGCCGAGGCGGCTGGCCTTCTCGCGGTCGATGGTGAGTTTCAGCGCGTTGCCGTTGTTGGCGAGGTTGTTGTCGACATCGGACAGCTCCGGCCGCTGGCGCATTGCCTGGGTCATCTGCCCGGCGTACGTGGCCAGTTCCACCGAGTTCACGTCGGACAACGAGTACTGGTATTCGGTGGCGGCGACGCGGCTGTCCAGCGTGACGTCCTGCACCGGTTTCAGGTACAGGGCTACGCCTGGAATGCCGGCCACGGCGTGCTGCAGCCGCGGCAGCAGCACATCCAGCCCGTCGCGGTCGCCGCGGTCCTTCAGCACGATGCTGAGCTGGCCCTGGTTGAGCGTGGGGTTGATCGTGCCGGCACCGATGAAGGCGGCCACGCCGACTACCGCCGGATCCTTGCGTAGGGCCTCGGCCACCGCCTTGGTGCGGTCTTCCATCTGCGGAAACGCGATGTTGTCGTCAGCCTGCACCACGCCGGTGATCAGGCCGGTGTCCTGCTCGGGCAGCAGACCCTTGGGGATCACGATGTACAGGAACACGGTGAGCACCACCGCGGCGCCCGCCACCAGCATGGTCAGCCGGCGATGGTCGAGCACCCAGTCCAGCGACCGCTCGTAGGCACTGACGGTACGCATCCACAAGTCGGGTTTCTTGCCGGCCACCACGCGCTCGTGCGCATCGTCGCCGGGCGGCAGCTGGTCGGGCTTGAGCAGGTAGGCGCACATCATCGGGGTCAGCGTCAGCGACACCAGCATCGAGATGGACACCGCGATGGTCAGCACCCAGGCGAACTCGTGGAACAACCGGCCGGTGACACCGGGCATCAGCAGCAGCGGCAGGAATACCGCCACCAGCGACACGGTCAGCGACAGCACGGTGAAGCCGATTTCCCTGGCGCCGATCTCGGCCGCCTCCGGTCCGCTGTGACCCTTTTCGATGTAGCGCACGATGTTCTCGATCATCACGATCGCATCGTCGACCACGAATCCGGTGGCCACGGCG